>CATWQC010000009.1 GCA_958352845.1 uncultured Collinsella sp. | reverse complement strand
GCCGTCATCACCGTCCCGGCCTACTTCAACGACGCCCAGCGTCAGGCCACCAAGGACGCCGGCAAGATCGCTGGCCTCAACGTCAAGCGTATCGTCAACGAGCCGACCGCTGCTGCTCTTGCCTATGGCCTGGACAAGCAGGGCACCGACCAGCGCATCCTGGTCTTCGACCTGGGCGGCGGCACCTTCGACGTCTCCATCCTCGACCTCGCCGACGGCGTGTTTGAGGTTCTGTCCACCTCGGGCGATAACCACCTGGGCGGCGACGACTGGGATCAACGCGTCATCGACTGGATGGCCGATAAGTTCCAGCAGGAGAACGGTGTCGACCTGCGTCAGGACCCCATGGCCCTGCAGCGTCTGAAGGAGGCCGCCGAGAACGCCAAGAAGGAGCTCTCCGCCGCCCAGCAGACCACCATCAACCTACCGTTCATCACCATGAACCAGTCCGGCCCGCTGCACCTCAACTACACGCTGACCCGCGCCGAGTTCGAGAAGATCACCCGCGACCTGCTCGAGCGCTGCAAGCAGCCTGTCACCAACGCCCTGCGCGACGCCAAGCTTAAGCTCTCCGATCTGACCGAGGTCATCCTCGTCGGCGGTTCCACCCGTATGCCCGCCGTCCAAGAGCTCGTCAAGACCATGACCGGCAAGCAGCCCAACATGTCCGTGAACCCCGACGAGGTCGTTGCCGATGGCGCTGCCGTCCAGGGCGGCGTGCTTACCGGCGACGTCGAGGGCATCCTGCTGCTCGACGTTACCCCGCTGTCGCTGGGCGTCGAGACCATGGGCGGCATCATGACCAAGATGATCGACCGCAACACCACGATCCCGACCTCCAAGACCGAGGTCTACTCCACCGCTGCCGACAACCAGACCAGCGTCGAGATCAACGTGCTCCAGGGCGAGCGCGAGCTTGCTCGCGACAACAAGTCGCTCGGTAAGTTCCAGCTGACCGGCATCCCGGCTGCCCGCCGCGGCGTGCCGCAGATCGAGGTCACCTTCGACATCGACGCCAACGGCATCGTCAAGGTCTCCGCTAAGGACAAGGGCACCGGCAAGGAGCAGCAGATCACCATTTCCGGCTCCACCGCGCTTTCCGACGACGAAGTCGATCGTATGGTCAAGGACGCCGAGGCTCATGCCGAGGAGGACAAGAAGCAGAAGGAAGAGGTTGAGGTCCGCAACCAGACCGACAGCCTGTGCTACTCCACCGAGCAGACCCTCAACGAGCTCGGTGACAAGGTTTCCGCCGACGTGAAGTCCAAGGCCGAGGCCGCTATCGCCGACGCCAAGAAGGCGCTCGAGGGCTCTGACGTCGAGGCCATCAAGGCCGCCGGCGAGTCCCTGCAGTCCGTGGCCTACGAGCTGGCCCAGGTTGTCTACGCCGACGCTCAGCAGCAGACCGACGGTGCCGCCGGCGCCCAGCCTGCCGACGATGACGTCGTCGACGCCGACTACGAGGTTGTGGACGACGAGGACAAATAATCATGTCCGCCCGTAAAGCTCGCACGGAGGCGGCCGCCGCTGGCGCCGCCCCCGTTGACTCTGAGGAGAAGGACGTGAAGATTCCCGTAGAGGCCGCAGACGTTACCGAGGCCAACGAGGCCCCGGCCGCCGAGGCTGCCGAGAACCAGGTAGAGGATTCCAACAAGGAGGCGACGATGACCGAGGACGAGATGGTGGAAGCCGCTATCCGCGCCGGTGAAGAAGCCGCCGACAACGACTTTAAGCTCAAGTTCGAGCAGGCCCAAAAGGAGCTCGCCGACGTGCGCAATGAGCTCGATGCTGCGGCAGAGGCTCAGAAGGCCGCCGAGGACAAGGCAAAGGACGCCACTGAGCGTACCGCCCGTCTTCAGGCCGACTGGGAGAACTTCCGTCGCCGCACCGCCAATGAGCGTATCGCCGAGCGCGAGCGCGCGACCGAGAAGCTCGTCACCGCGCTGCTGCCGGTGGTCGACGATATCGAGCGTGCGATCGACCATGCCCGCAGCCAGGAGCTTGCCGACGACTTTAAGCAGTTCGTCGACGGCGTCGACGCGGTGCATGCCAAGCTGCTCGATGTGTTTGCGCACGAGGGCGTTGAGCCCATCGACCCCAAGGGCGAGGCGTTCGATCCGCTCGAGCACCAGGCCGTGGGTCGCGTCGAGGACGCGTCGCAGTACGACGAGACCGTCAACGACGTGTACCAGAAGGGCTACCGCATGGCGGACCGCATCCTGCGTTCCGCGATGGTGACGGTGACCTACGGTGGCGAGAAGCGCCCCGCACCGGAGCCCGAAGCGGCGCCCGAGGATGCTGCGGCCGATACGGCCGAGAGCACCGAGGAGTAATTGAGAAGGGCCCCGGGGCAACACCCGGGGCCCTTTCTGGCCTAGTGCCATATGAAAGCATGAGCCGCCGCCCGCTGGGCGGCGGATGAAACAGGAGAGGAGCTACGATGGCTGCAGGCAAAACCTTCTATGACATCCTGGGCGTATCCAAGAGCGCCTCCGATAAAGAGATCAAGAGCGCGTTTCGCAAGCTCGCGCAAAAATATCACCCCGATGCCGGCGGCGACGAGGCCAAGTTTAAGGAGATCAGCGAGGCCTACGAAACGCTTTCGGACGAGAAGAAGCGCAAAGAGTACGACCAGATGCTCATGTTTGGCGGCATGCCGGGCGCAGGCGGCGCGTATGGCGGCGGCTACGGTGCCGGCGCGGGCGCCAGCGGCTGGGGCGACATCTTCGACAGCATCTTTAGCGGCAACGGCGCCTGGGGCAGCGATTGGGGCTCGGGCTTTGCCGGGGCTGCGGGCGCTGCCGGTGCCGGCGCGGGTCGCAGCCGCGCTCGCAAGGGCGGCGACCTGTCGCTGACCGTCGATGTGACGGCTGAGGACGCGTTTCGCGGCGTGACGCACAAGGTCACTTACCGCATTCCCTCGACGGGCGAGCAGCAGACCATTACGGTCTCGGTCCCCGCGGGCGCGGTCGACGGCGGCAAGCTACGCTACAAGCGTCGCGGCGAGTACGGCGTTGCGGGTGGCGAGCGCGGCGACCTGGTCGTGACCACGCATGTGGAGGAGCACCCGCTGTTTAAGCGCAAAGGTGCCGACGTGACCATGGAGGTACCGGTCTCGGTCTTCGAGGCGGCGCTCGGCTGCACGGTGGACGTGCCGACGCCCGGTGGTGCGACGGTTCGTCTGAAGGTGCCCGCGGGTACCCAGACGGGCAAGAAGTTCCGCTTTAAGGAGATGGGCGCGCCCGACGTTAAGCATCGCGGGCGCACCGGTGCGCTGCTTGTCGAGATCAAGGTGCAGGTTCCCACGAACCTGTCTGATGACGAGCGCGATGCCATGACCAAGCTGCGCGAGGCCGACACGCGCGACTACCGCGAGAAGGTCAACCGTTACAAGGCGACGTACTAGGGCGGTCGCGGCGCACGCCCACGCCCGCGGGCTTATGATGGACGATAACGAGACGGAAAGGGGTCAGGTAGCATGGCCGAGGACAATAGGAACAAACCGCTGTATATGATCAGCGTGGCGGCCGAGTTGACCGGCATGCACCCGCAGACTCTGCGCGTCTACGAGTCCAAGGGCCTGGTGAATCCTCAGCGCTCGGGCGGTAACACGCGCCTGTATTCGCGTGCCGATATCGAGCGCCTGGAGCTCATCAACCAGCTGACCGACGAGGGCATCAACCTTGCCGGCGTGGTGCGTATTCTCGATATGAAGGAGCGTGCTGAGGAGCGCGAGCGCGAGAACGAAAAGCTCCGTGCCCGCGTGCGCCAGCTCGAGGACGAGCTGCACGAGTACAAGATGCAGAAGAAGATCACCGCCCTGGCCCCGCGCGACGGCTCGGTTAACCCCGAGCAAGTCATGCGCAAGCTTTTGGGCGCCGGCGGGGATCTCTAGGTTACGCCGTTCTGCCGAACGGCGTAACGGCTCGACGCTGCGCGACGTCCAGAGCGACAATTTGTCATTCAAAAGGCAAGGCATGACCAGAAGGTCTATGCCTTGCCTTTTTCATGCCAACTTGTTCGCTCTGGACGTCGCTCGCTGTCCGCGCCTAAACATCGGCGTTGTTATGGGTAGTCATTGGGGACGTTCTTAAATGACTAGTCGAAAGGGACACTCTTGCACCAAATCTGCCGGTTTACGCCGGACTCGTCCTTTACTTTACCGAGATAAAGTGAACGTGCAGATTCGTAACCCACTCGCAACTGTTCTATGGCACGATATTGAACGAATGTATGCTATGCGCCCGAGCCTTTCGGGCAGAGTGGGAGACAGTATGGTTAAGCTGTACGAGGACGGCATCTACCTGCGCGGCGGCAGCGAGGTTGTGCCTGTGGCCGAGGCTGCCGAGCGCGGTATTACGCAGACGCCCGAGGACGCCAAGCGTGGCACCATCGCGTATTCGATCCTCCAAGCACACAACACGTCCGGCGACCCCGAGGCGCTCAAGATTCGCTTCGACGCCATGGCGAGCCACGACATCACCTTTGTCGGCATCATCCAGACGGCGCGCGCCTCGGGCATGGAGCAGTTCCCGCTGCCTTACGTGCTTACCAACTGCCATAACTCGCTGTGCGCCGTGGGCGGCACCATCAACGAGGACGACCACGTCTTTGGCCTCTCGGCTGCCAAGAAGTACGGCGGCATCTTCGTTCCGCCGCACATCGCCGTCATCCACTCCTTTATGCGTGAGAACTTCGCGGGCTGCGGCAAGATGATCCTGGGCTCCGACTCGCACACCCGCTACGGCGCCCTGGGTACCATGGCCGTGGGCGAGGGCGGCGGCGAGCTGGCAAAGCAGCTGCTGCGCGACACCTACGATGTCGCCTATCCCGGCGTCGTGGCCATCTACCTCACGGGTGCCCCGCGCCCCGGCGTCGGCCCGCACGATGTGGCGCTCGCCATCATCCGCGCTGTCTTTGCCAAGGGTTACGTTAAGAACAAGGTCATGGAGTTTGTGGGCCCGGGTATCGCGAACATGACGACCGATTACCGCAACGGCGTCGATGTCATGACCACCGAGACCACCTGCCTGTCGAGCATCTGGGCCACCGACGAGGACACGCACGCGTTTTTGACCATGCACGGCCGCGGCGACGACTACCGCGAGCTCAAGCCCGCCGATGTCGCCTACTACGACGGTTGCGTCGAGGTCGACCTGTCGAGCATCAAGCCCATGATCGCGCTGCCGTTCCATCCTTCCAACGGCTTTGAGATCGACGAGCTCAACGAGAACCTCGAGGACATCCTGCATGAAGTGGAGCTCGAGGCCGCCAAGATCGGCGAGGGCAAGACGCACTTTAGCCTGCTCGACAAGATCGTCGACGGCAAGCTGCACGTGCAGCAGGGCGTTATCGCCGGCTGCTCGGGCGGCAACTACGACTCCGTGGTCCAGGCTGCCCGCGTGCTCAAGGGTGCCAACACCGGCTGCGGCGAGTTCTCGCTGTCGGTCTATCCCACGAGTCAGCCCGTGGCACTCGAGCTTACACGCCGCGGCTACATCTACGACCTTATGGAGGCCGGTGCGATCGTTCGCACGGCATTCTGCGGCCCGTGCTTCGGTGCCGGCGACACGCCTGCCAACAACGGCCTGTCCATCCGCCACACCACGCGCAATTTCCCCAACCGCGAGGGTTCCAAGCCGGGTAATGGCCAGCTGAGCGCCGTGGCCCTGATGGACGCCCGCTCCATTGCGGCGACGGCTGCCAACGGCGGCGTCCTGACGCCGGCGACCGACCTGCCCGAGGAGACTTGGGACGAGGCCTGCGAGTACACCTTTGACGACGCGCCGTACAAAAAGCGTGTGTACTGGGGCTTTGGCAAGGCGGAGCCTGCCGACGAGCTGGTCGAGGGTCCCAATATCAAGCCGTGGCCCGCGATGGAGCCTCTCGGCGACGATATCCTGCTCAAGGTGTGCTCCAAGATCATGGACCCGGTCACCACGACCGACGAGCTCATTCCTTCGGGCGAGACGAGCTCCTTCCGCTCCAACCCGCTGGGCCTGGCCGAGTTTACTCTCAGCCGCCGCGATCCGGCCTACGTGGGTCGTTCCAAGGAGGTCGACGCGGTGGAAAAGCGTCGCGTGGCCGGCGAGGCCGCGGGTGACCTGGCGGCGCTTGATGCCGAGCTTGCGGGCGTGTTTGAGGCACTGGCCGGCGCGGGTGTCGCTGCCGACGCCAAGGCGACCGAGTACGGCTCCATGCTCTATGCCAAGAAGCCCGGTGACGGTTCTGCCCGCGAGCAGGCCGCGAGCTGCCAGCGCGTGATTGGCGGCCTGGCCAACATCGTCCACGAGTATGCCACCAAGCGCTATCGCTCCAACGTGATGAACTGGGGCATGGTGCCCTTCCAGATGGAGGCCGAGCCTAACTTTGAGGTGGGCGACTACGTCTTTGTGCCGGGTATCCGTGCCGCGCTCGATGGCGACCTGAAGGACATCGCCGCCTACGTGGTGCGCGCCGACGGCACGGTCGAGCGGATTGAGCTTTACATTGCCGATATGACGGCAGAGGAGCGCGCCATCGTCAAGGCCGGCTGCCTGATCAACTACAACAAGTTCAAGGCCGCTGCCGAGTAACGTTGCTGTACGCCCCGGACACACCTTTCCCTCGTGCTCACGCGCTTCGCGAGGGTCGCCCGAGGGAAAGGTGTGTCCGGGGCTACCGCGACGTTCTCGTTGGGTCTTGAGGGACGCCAAAAATAGACCTGCTTGATGCCGCCTCTTTTTATTGGGCGGCTTCTTTTTGTCGAAAACCACCACAAAGGTGCCTGTCCCCTTTGTGGTGGTCCGCGGTTTGTCTCGTTCTGTAACAGGTAGACCCTTATTTGCCGAGTAGTTGTTACAGATCTAGATAAACGGGCACCGCTGAACAATTCATCTCGATCCGTAACATCTGGACCCAAAAACGGCCGCTAGATGTTATGGATTGAGATGGTGAACGCCGGGGCCGAAGATCACCACAAAGGCTCCTGTCCCCTTTGTGGTGGTGGGGGGCGAGCTCGATGTTGCCGTGCTCGTTGAACGACATTCTAATGAGCGGCTCTACAGAATTTCATCCGGGTTGGCGGGTTTGGTTGTTTTGGGGATGCCGAGTTTGGATGACGCGAAATCGTCAACATCGTCCTTGATTCCATCTTTGGTGTAGACGGTGACCGTATAGGTGCTGTGCCCGAATTCGCTCTTGTCGCGTGTCGCCCAGGCCTGCCAGTAGGCAGCCCCGTTTCGCCCTTTGATTTTTCCGACACGGCGGAGTTCTGTTCGCTTTAATTGCTGGTTGCTATAGATGGTTCGACCGGCCTCCTCGGTGAGCCCGCACTGTCCAAGCATCTTGTCGAGGACTTGGTTCATGTGGCGCTCATCGGTGTTTGGTGCGTAGTCGTAGGCGAGGGTGATGGAGTCGAGGGGCTGGTCGTCGATCAAATAATTCATCGTCTGAGGTTCAAGGCTGAAATGGGGGAAGCATCCATCAATCGTTCCGAGCAGCGGTAACTTTGACCGCCAACTTCCGGTGGGAATTGCATATTCGTAGAACACGCCACGGCAGACAAAGGAGAGCGAGGTGGCACGCGAGCCGGCGTCGATCATCCCGCAAAGATCGAAGGGCGAGGCGATACCAAAAGAAAAGGGCGTGATGACGATAAGGAAGAGCATCACGATGGGTATGGCGAGAATGGCGATGACGTTGCGGCCGGTGGAATGAGACGGCTTCATATGCGCTCCTCGAGACAAAGATCTGTTGAGGATAGGCAGAAATGGATATGTTCAGAGAACAATTCAAGTTTAATCTCATGGCGCGAGATGGTCGACCGTTAGCGTCGAAAACCACCACAAAGGTGCCTGTCCCCTTTGTGGTGGTGAGGAGCGCGCGGCTTCTTTTGGTAATAGTGTTAGCTGGCGGTATCATTAGTGCAGGTGGCGAAGGTTTGCATTGTGGGGTGTTTTGCCGTGAGCCGTTCTGCCCGTATTGGATTGATTGTCTTGGCGCTTGCGATCGCTGTGGTTGGCGCGGGCGCTGTCGGTATGGCATTTCTACCTGCTGCGGTGACGGAGCCGTTGGTCAAGCCTGTGGCTCAATCTGTCGAACTTCTGACCGGCGACGACAAGCCCGAGACCATTACCGTTGATTTTGATGAGCAGCCGGCTGTGCTGGGTATTAGCAATTATCCGAGTATTCAGCTTGGGGCCATGCGCTATACCACGGATACAAGCCTGATCGATAGGGCGTCCGAGCTACTCAAGGGCAAAACATTTAAGCGTTGGTACGGATATGCGTCCTATCGGGCAAAAGCGAACGACATGGTTGGCGGATGCCACTCTTCCATCGAGCTGGACACTGCAAACGGCGCAAAGTTATGTGATGTCTCGTACGATCCGGGTTACGAGGGCAATGAGGGTCCGGGTATTTACATCATGGCCGGCGATGCAGCCTATGTCATGGAGGGCGACCAGGCCGAGCTCAACGATTTTATGGGTCAGTGTATCCAAGATGCCTATGAACAGACCTGCTTGCCCGACCCGCAGACTGCACGCGATAGTGGGTCTGCCCGTATATGGCTCTTCGAGGATGAGATGCCCTGGAGCGGCGAATCGGGAAGCACGGGTTCGGCAAGTAAATAGAGACTGCAACCACCACAAAGGTACCCGTCCCCTTTGTAGTAGTTCTCGGTTTGTCTCGATCTGTAACATCTTGGCCGCTAAAAGTGGGCCTGGTGTTACAGATTTAGATTTTCGATTCGGGTGTCTTCTGTTTGTCTCAATCTGTAACAGATAGGGCCCTATTTGCCGAGTAGTTGTTACAGATTTAGATAAACGGGCGCCGCTGAGCATTTCATCTCGATCTGTAACATCTAGGATCAAAAATGGCTGCTAGATGTTACAGATCGAGACGGTAGTGCGCCTGGGCAGCGGCGGGCTGACATCTCAGTACCCTATCTCTTAATCACTCAGAAAATCTTATATATAGAGACTTAGATTTGTGTATAAGATTGCGCAAAGCTGGCAACAATACTTCTCGAACAACGTGAAGCCGCCCCGTAGGGCGGCCGCCCCAAGAGAGGTGATTCCATGAGAATCGATAAGCTAGCAATGACGTCGCGCGAGGCGTTGCAGACCGCCATGAGCACGGCTGCCGATGCGCAGGCCGGCGCGGTGGAGCCGATTCACCTGCTGTCTGCCCTGCTCGGTGCCGGCGAGCGCAATATCTCCGTGGTCATCGAGCGCATCGGTGCCGACCCGGCCCAGCTCGCACGCTCCACGCAGGATGCCATCGACCATGCGCCCAAGGTTTCGGGCGAGGGCCAGCAGATGGGCCTGTCCAACGAGCTCGTCCGCGTCATCGAGAAGGCCGAGAAGAAGGCCACCAAGATGGGCGACAGCTTTGTGGTGACCGAGCATCTGCTGATGGCACTTGCCGAGGACAAGGGCGAGGCCGGCCGCGTTCTGCGCGACGCAGGCGTCACCAAGGAGCGCATCGAGCAAGTCTACGAGGAGCTGCGCGGCGATGACCGCGTGACGTCCGCCGAGGACAAGACGCAGTTTGAGGCGCTGGAGCAGTACGGTCGCAACATTTGCGACCTCGCCCGCGCCGGCAAGCTCGACCCGGTCATCGGCCGTACCGATGAGATTCGCCGCACCATCCAGGTCCTGTCCCGCCGCACCAAGAACAACCCCGTGCTCATCGGTGAGCCGGGCGTCGGCAAGACGGCCATCGTCGAGGGCATCGCCCAGCGTATCGTGGCCGGCGACGTGCCGAGCACCCTGCGCGATCGCGACCTCATCGAGCTCGACATGAGCGCGCTGGTCGCCGGCGCCAAGTACCGCGGCGAGTTCGAGGACCGCTTGAAGGCCGTGCTCAAGGAGGTACAGAAGTCCGAAGGTAAGGTCATCCTGTTCATCGATGAGCTCCACACCATCGTGGGCGCGGGTGCCACCGAGGGCTCCATGGACGCCGGCAACATCCTGAAGCCGGCGCTTGCCCGTGGCGACCTGCACGCGATCGGCGCGACCACGCTTGACGAGTACCGCAAGTACATCGAGAAGGACGCGGCGCTCGCGCGTCGTTTCCAGACTGTGATGGTCTCCGAGCCTACCGTCGAGGACACCATCTCGATCCTGCGTGGCCTCAAGGAGAAATACGAGATCTTCCACGGCGTGCATATCACCGATAGCGCGCTCGTGGCGGCTGCCGACCTCTCCGATCGCTACATCGCCGACCGTTTCCTGCCCGACAAGGCCATCGACCTGGTCGATGAGGCCGCAAGCCGCCTGCGCATGGAACTCGACAGCATGCCGGTCGAGATCGACGCCACCACGCGTCAGCTCACCCAGCTGCAGATCGAGGAGCAGGCGCTCATGAAGGAGACTGACGACGCCTCCAAGGAGCGTCTGGAGGCCCTGCGTCAGGAGATTGCCGAGGTCCAGGAAAAGCTCAATGTGCAAAAGGCTGGCTGGCTCAACCAAAAGAACGCCATCGACCACGTGCAGGAGCTCAAGGGGCAGCTTGACGAGGCCAAGAGCGAAGAGGAGCGCGCGACGCGCAACGGCGACCTGGGCCGTGCGTCCGAGCTGCGCTTCTCCGTGATTCCGGGCCTGCAGCAGCAGATTCAGGATTCCGAGGCCGCGCTCGAGGCACAAAAGCAGCGGGACGGCGAGGGCCTCAACGAACAGGTGACCTCCGATGAGATCGCCGAGGTCGTGAGCGCCTGGACCGGCGTGCCTGTGTCCAAGATGATGCAGGGCGAGCTCGACAAGTTGAAGGGCCTGGAGGGCGAGCTGCACAAGCGCGTCATCGGTCAGGACGAGGCCGTCTCCGCCGTTGCCGCGGCCGTGCGCCGCAGCCGTGCGGGTCTCTCCGATCCGGACAAGCCCATCGGCAGCTTCTTCTTCCTGGGCCCCACCGGCGTGGGCAAGACCGAGCTCGCCAAGGCGCTTGCCGAGTGCCTGTTCGACGACGAGCGCGCACTCGTGCGTATCGACATGTCCGAGTACATGGAGAAGTTCAGCGTCCAGCGTCTGATCGGTGCGCCCCCGGGATACGTGGGTTACGACGAGGGCGGCCAGCTCACCGAGGCCGTGCGTCGTCGTCCGTACTCCGTGATCTTGCTCGACGAGATGGAGAAGGCTCATCCGGATGTTTTCAACGTGCTGCTGCAGGTGCTCGACGACGGCCGTCTGACCGATGGCCAGGGTCGCCAGGTGTCCTTCAAGAACACGATTATCATCATGACGTCTAACGTGGGCTCCAAGGCCATCGCCGATCTGTCCGGCAAGGACGAGGAGGAGATGCGCCATCAGGTCGACGCCGCCATGGCTCAGACCTTCCGCCCCGAGTTCCTCAACCGTATCGACGATATCGTGGTGTTCCATCCGCTCGGCATGGCGCAGATCGAGAAGATCGTCGACATCCAGCTTGCCGACGTCCGCGCACGCCTGGCCAAGGAGCGCATGACGCTTGCCATCACCCCGGCGGCCAAGCAGATGCTCGCCGTGGGCGGCCTGGACCCCGTGTTCGGTGCCCGTCCGCTCAAGCGCCTGGTCCAGCGCGAGGTCGTGGACGCCATCGCCGCCGCCATCATCGACGGCACGGTGCGCGAGGGCGATCAGGTGACGGTCGATGTCGACAAGGACGGCGGCTTTACCGTCGTGTGCGACAACACGCCGGCGGCCACCTACGAGGTTCCCGACGCCGAGTAGATTTTGGGCCATGCCTTAAAATCTGTCAGTCGTCTCTAAACGCCAAGGGCGGCGGATCCAATTGGGTCCGCCGCCCTTTTTCGTGCGACAATCGATGATGTTGAACACGATTGCATGGCAAGGAGATATGCAGATGAAAGACGAGAACAAGACGAACACGTCGGCGACCGATGCTGCACCCGCCGCACCCAAGCCTGCGCCTAAGCCGGCGCCCAAGCCGCGCGACCCCTACATCCGTGCCGAGAACGAGGACGATGACGGCTACGATCCCTACAGCGATCGCCGCCCCGAGCGCGAGCCGATGTTCGAAGCCGATCCGTGGCGCTGAGTGCCACCCAAAAGGCCACCAATAAGTTGCGGTGAAATAGGGACTGTTTTTCTGGTCAAACCGCAAAACAGTCCCTATTTCACCGCAACTGCGTTAGGGATTTTTCTGCAGGGGGAGGGTAGTCAAAAAAGCCCCGTCCCAAATTGACTGCTCGGGGAGTCGCATTCGAGCTCGGTTGTCCTCTTAGCCACTCGATATCCTTCGGAGCAATAACGGTGATAAAACTTGCTTAAGTGTTAATCAAGCTACACACAATCTTGCTCTCTAATTAATCAAGAATCAGTATAATTTTGATTAGCTAGAGAGCAAGATTGGAGGATCATGGCATTCAACGACTTGATCGCCCAGAAAATAAAGGACTTTGAACAGCAGGGGGTTCCGCAGGTCTTTGAGCGAGACCTTGATCTAGGAAACCCACAGGAGCCAAAGCGCGACAACATCGTAAATGTGATTGTGGGGGCCCGCCGTTGTGGAAAGACGTATCGCCTGTATCAGGAGATGCAGCGGCTTCAGGGCCGGGGCGTCGAGCTTGACCGGATGCTTTACTTTAATTTTGAGGACGAGCGCTTGCGCCCGTATGAGTCATCGCTGCTGGCGGACGTGCTCGACACGTTCTATGCGCTGTATCCTGCTGCTCGAACCGAGGGCGCTTACATTTTCTTTGACGAGATCCAGGAAATTCCCGAATGGGGTGCGTTTCTGCGGCGTGTAGTCGATACGGAGAAAGCGACCGTCTATGTGACGGGATCTTCTTCTAAGATGCTGTCCTCAGAGCTTAAGAGCGAGTTCAGGGGTCGTTCTCTTATACGGGAGCTTTTTCCGTTGAGTTTTTCGGAATACGTTCGGTATAAGACGGGGAGCGTTTTCGAGCCAGATGCGACCTTTTCCCCAAGCGATTCAGCGCTGCTTCGACATCATCTGATCGGATATCTTGAACGAGGGGGATTCATCGCGACGCTTAAGCAGACGCCCGCAGACGCGATTCAGCTGCTACAGGAATATGCTTCGCGAACGGTCGCTATGGACGTCATTGAGCGTTACGACGTCAAGAACCCTCGCTTGGCATCGCTGTTCTTGACGCGGTGTATGGCGTCTTCGGGACGAGAGCTGTCAGTGAACAAAGTGTACAACGAGTTCAAGAGCAGACAGATACCCGTCAGTCGTAATTCGCTCAGCGATTTACTTGAGTATTATGAGGATGCCTACCTGTTATTTTCTGTGCCGGAGTTCACGCGTTCATTGGCAAATAACATGCGGTCTGCGTCTAAGGTCTACGCTGTCGACCCTGCGATGTTTGGAGCATTCTCTCCCGCATCAGCATTGGATCAGGGCCAGAGGCTCGAGACCGCAGTGTTCAATGCGCTAAGAAGAAGGACTCCCGCGGTGAGGACCGGCTCGGTCTGCCGCCTGCTGATCAAAGAGAAGAGCAAAAGCCATGAGGTGGACTTTGTGGCTGGGGACGCACTTCTCATGCGGGCTTATAGCCTGATTCAGGTGAGTGTGGATATGGCAAGTGAGAAAACGCGCGAGCGCGAAATTGCCGCGCTTGATGCCTCGATGGCCCAGTTCGATCTTGGCGAGTCGACAATCGTTACCATGGATGAGCAGGCCGATATTCCATGCGAGCACGGTGCGGTACACGTTGTGCCCGCATGGAAGTGGCTCCTTGCCTAATCATCTACGGATCTGTGGGGCCAGGACCTCCTGGCCCCTTCATCACGGTTGGGGAGCACCATGATGCGCCCGGCTAGTCCTGGGCTTTGATGCTCGGCATCAGAATCTGGGCGAGGTAGTCGCATTCGAGCTTGGTGGCAGCGTCGGCCTTGCCGTCTTTACCGATCAGGTCGTTTTTGATCTGGCTATAGGTGTAGCGGTTGCCGGTCGTGAGCTCGACAAGCTCAATCGCCGTATCCATGGGGTAGGTCGACACAGGGTCCTGCGTGCGTCCATTAACGGTTTGCGGAATCACGTACGGATAGACAGGACCGCTCGCATAGACGGTGTAGCCGTTACCTAGGCTGACCGTGCCCAAAACCGTATCGCCGTCGTCGGGCGTAAAGGTCTCGCCGTCGCGCACCGCGACGAGCGTCACGAGCGGTGTGTTGGTGTCGCCGTCCAGATAAATGCACAGCGTACTGCCGTTTTGCCAGGTGGCGACCTTGCCATACCACTCAACCGGAATATCGAGCTGATACAGGTCCGTCGCCTTGTGTCGAGCGTCGGCATCGCGGGCGGACTGTGCCTCGCTTGCGCTTACGGCGTTGACGGCGGCATCGCGGCGCGTAATTGCCGCCTGCTGGAGTATCTTTGCCGCGGCGGCAGAGCTCGCGCCGCCTTCCTCGGCATACTTGGCGGCGGCATCGATCTGGTCGTCAGTCACCGTGTCGGCCGAAGGCACCTTGAGCTTAAAGGTGGCCTGGGCACTCAAATCCTGTCCATCGCTCTTAATGGTGACCTGCGCCTTGGTGGCTGGGACGGTGTAGATGGTGCCGTCTTCCGCGATGGGGGATCCAGCAATGGAGAGCGTGTAATCGCCGGGCAGCAACTTAATGCCGCGACCATGCTCGTCAACGTAGAGCGTTTCGCTCACGGAAGAACCGTCGGAATCCTGCCCGCTCACCTGTACGGGAATCTTGGAGCCAGTTGAGCAGTCGAGGCCCGCGGCATGCACGCCAATCTGCACCGACATCATCGTGTGCGCGCTGGCGGCGACAGCGGCGGCCTGCTCTTGCTGATATCCGTTCCAGGCAGCATAGCCTGCGCCGCCGGCGACGAGCGCGACGGCCACAACGCCGGCAACCATCAGGTTGCGGCGCTTGGGCGGCATCTTACGATGACGAACCTCGGCTTCGCGTGCCGAAGGAACGGACGGTAGGGGAATATCGCCCATGGCGATGGTCTCGTCCACGGCAGGCGCAGAGCCCAGACCGGGGAGCTCGCGGGTCAGCGAATCTTCGGCCGGCAAGCTGTCGAGCAAGATGGTTTCCTCGCTCGTGTCGGATTCGGGCTGGTCGTCGGCCTTGCACCCGGATTCCTCGTGCCCCGCCTCGTCTTCGGTGGGCGCGGCGCCATCGTCTTCCGCATCCTTATCATCGGGCTGTACCTCGATTTCCGGCTCATCCCGCACATCAACGCTCGAATCGTCAAACGCAATCTCGGCCAGTGCGATCTGGTCTAGGCTCTCCAGGGCCTCGGCGCACGCTTCTGCATCTTGGGCCGCATCCTCTTGGCCCATCGTCTCATCTTTCATATATCCCCCAAGCTCAATATCGGGACAACACTGTACCCAAAAACGGGACCCCATAGAGCCGCCGCATGATTTGAAATCCGATTTTATATATGCGCATGTTTTTGAATGAAGTACAACAACAAAAAGCCCCGGAAAGCGGGCGAATCGCTTTCCGGGGCTGCGCATGACGCGCGATTGCGGCGTCGGCTAAGTTTGCCTACATCCAAATGTGGACGGAATAAACACGTTACTCGGCGTGCGCGTAATCAACCTTGGCGCGGCGGGCAGTGGCCTTCTCCCAATCGCTGGTGCCCTCAAAGACATCCTGCTTGTAGGGATTGCGGCCGAGCTTCTTGGCACGGTAGGCGACGTAGATGATCGCGGCGATGTTGGCGATTAGCGCGGCGACCGAGACCGCGGTGGCGGCGCCGGGATCGAGCGTGGAGTGCGTCACAAAGATGGACTCCTCCTGGAAGTACGGGAACACCTGGGCAAACATGCACCAAATGGCCAGCGTAAAGGCGCGGTTCTGAATCCAGCCGCCCTTGTTCCAGATAAAGGCGGCGACGGTGGGCGCCAGCAGCAGCGCAAAGCCGCAGAACCAGGAGTGGGTGGGCAGGCAGTTGTAGGTGTAGCAGAAGTTCCAGATATCGTAGGCGATGATGTAGACCCAGGTCATGTCGGGCCACAGCATGTCGGTCTTGTCCTCGGAGGCGTAGACGCTCCACCAACCGGTCATGCAGAAGATGTTGATGATGCCCGCGATACCGTTGAACACGTTGTTCCAGCCGGCTAGCTGCGTAGCACCTTCGGAGGTGACCCAGGTGGACTCGCCCAGGACAAAGAAGTGATAGGCGCTCTCAAAGTCGGACACGACGGCGATCATGATGTTGATGGCGACGATCACAAACGGCCATGCGCGGAACCAACGCGCCTTGCCGATCTTTCCCCACTGGTACTTAATGGCAATAAAGCCCCAGCAGCCGGCGAGCGCCGCGTATACCTTAGCGTAGTGGAACCAGCTGTTCTGGTACACATGGGTGGGGTTGGTGAGCGCCCACTCGGCACCCTGCGAGACGCCGATGGCGATGGCGACGCAATAGATGGTCATGGCCAGCGGAGCCACGCCAAAGATGATGGCCGCGCCCAGCTTGGTGCGGCGGCCGACCTCGTTGAGCACGATCAAGCCGATAAAGACCATGGCCCAGCCGGCCCAGTGGATAAGGGTATCGCTACCCCAAACATCGAACAGCATGCTGCTCTCCTTTCACACGCCCGCGGCCCCTCTTCTGATCGCGGGCAGTTTGGCCAAATGTCGTCAGTTCTGGGGCTTGCGCTCCGGATACTTGGCGGTATAGCCCTCGATGTGGAGTGTCGAGGCGATGATTTCCTTGACCGTCTCGTCGGGCACATCGGGGTGCGTGCGGATATACATCAACAACCCCATGATGAGGGTGTAGAACGTCTCGTAGACATGGTCGATGCGTAGCTCATGATGGGCGACAAAGTCCACCACGGTGGTGTCGCAGATATACTGCGCCACGCGCTGAACCACGTTGTGCAAAAAGCCGCCGTAGAGCGCGCCGCTGCTTGAGGTGAGCGTGCTCGGCAGTTCGCGGCCGCTGGCGACCAGGCGCTTAAAGAGCGGGGCGACGGTGTCGAGCGCGCCCTCGATATCGCCGACGGTGCGGCCGGCGTTCCACTGCTCGAGTTCGGAGATAAAGCCGTCGATCGCCTCGTCCATGACGGCGGTGACGGCGGCGTCCATGTCGGCGAAGTAGTGGTAGAACAGCGAGCGCGTGCAGCCGGCTCGCTTGGTCACGGCCGATACCGATAGGTGGGACACGCCCAGCTCGGAGCTTACGGTGCGCACGGCATCGAGGATCTCGCGACGGCGTTCGTCGCCCGTCAAGCGCTTTGCCGTGCTGTCGGGCGCGGGGACGGCGCCGGCCACAGAGGTGTTCGCTGCGTTACTGCTCATGTGCTTGCCGCCTTTCATCCGTTTGAGCCTGACCGTTCGCCTAACAGTCTTGAATATTGTTGACGGTTCGTCAATACTGTTTTTGACACAATGTCAACAATAACGGGTGAACGGCGTGGGGGCATGTCGAGCCCGTAAAAAGAGGGGCGCTGCGTGCCTGCCAGGCTGCGGCAAGAGAAGGGACGACTATGATTCTCAACGGACCGGGGATTAGCTACACCGAGCCCGATATCGGTGCGGAGTTTGTGCCGCCGCTGCCGGAGCATCCGCGCGAGGCCATCGTCAAACTGTGCGAGCACTGCACTAACCGCCTGCTGCATCGCGACGAGCTGCTGGGCTACGAGTACTGGTCGTTTGCCGAGGCCGCAACTGACGAGCAGGCCGAAGTGCTCTGCAAGATGAAGATGCGCCGTCCCTACACGCTGCCCGAGATGGTCAAACTCACCGGCATGCCCGAGGCCCAGATCGAGAAGATGCTCGACGATATGAGCTACACGGGCCTGCTCGAGTACAACTGGGAAAATCCCGAGCGCGCCAAGCAATGGGTGCTGCCCATGCTGGTGCCGGGTTCCGCCGAGTTCCTCAACATGCGCGTGAGCCAGCTCGAGGAGCACCCGGTCTACGCCAAGTTCTTTGAACAGGCATCCAAGGGCCCGCTGTCCAAGGCCACACCGATGGTGCCGCCCGGAGGCGCCGGTATCGGCATGCACGTCATTCCGGTCGAGAAGGCTATCGATGCTTCGAGCACCTCGGTGCCGATTGAGCATATCGAGCATTGGCTCGACAAATACGATGGCAAATATGCCGCTAGCACCTGCAGCTGCCGCGCGAGCCGTCGCGTGATGGGAGAGGGCTGCGCCGACGACCCGGCCGATTGGTGCATCGCCGTGGGCGATATGGCCGACTACGTGGTCGAGACCGATCGTGGTCATTACGTGACCCGCGACGAGGTCTACGACATCCTGCGCCAGGCCGAGGACAACGGCTTTGTGCACCAGATCACCAACATTGACGGCGAGAACAAGATCTTCGCCATCTGCAACTGCAACGTCAACGTGTGCTACGCCCTGCGCACCTCGCAGCTGTTCAACACGCCCAATCTTTCGCGCTCGGCCTATGTCGCTAAGGTCGAGAAGGACAAGTGTGTGGCCTGCGGTCGCTGCGTTGAGGTGTGCCCGGCCGGCGCCGCCAAGCTCGGCCAGAAGCTCTGCAGCAAAAAGGCCGGCGGACAGGTGCCCGAGTATCCGCGCCAGGAGCTGCCCGATGCCACCAAGTGGGACCACACCAAGTGGTCGCCCAACTACCGCAACGATAACCGTATCGAGACGCACGAGTCCGGCACCGCGCCCTGCAAGACGGCTTGCCCCGCGCACGTTGCCGTTCAGGGCTACTTAAAGCTCGCGGCGCAGGGCCGCTATGACGAGGCGCTGGCGCTCATCAAGCGCGAGAACCCGCTGCCCGCTATCTGCGGCCGCGTGTGCAACCGCCGCTGCGAGGACGCCTGCACCCGTGGTCGCGTGGATGCCGCCGTGGCTATCGACGAGGTCAAGAAGTTCATCGCCCAGCGCGATCTGGATGCCGCGACCCGCTATGTCCCGCCCGTGGTGACGCCGACGCGCGCTGGCGGCTTCGATCAGAAGATCGCCATTATCGGTGCCGGCCCGGCCGGTCTGTCCTGCGCCTTCTATCTGGCCGAGAAGGGCTACAAGCCCGTCGTGTTCGAGAAAAAAGAGCGCCCGGGCGGTATGCTCACCTACGGCATTCCCAGCTTTAAGCTGCAGAAGGATGTTATCGAGGCCGAGGTCGAGGTCATTCGCCTGATGGGCGCCGAGTTCCGCTATGGCGTGGAGGTCGGTCGCGACGTGACGCTCGACGAGCTGCGCGAGCAGGGTTTTAAGGCCTTTTATGTTGCCATCGGCTGCCAGGGCGGCCGCTTCGCCGGTATTCCGGGCGAGGATGCCGAGGACGTGACCGTGGCCGTCGACTTTTTGCGCGAGGTCAACAGTGGCAAGATCGACGCGCTGCCCGGCCGCACCATCGTGGTGGGCGGCGGCAACGTGGCCATCGACGTCGCGCGCAACGCCTGCCGTCTGGGTTCCGAGCACGTTGAGATGTTCTGCCTGGAGAGCGAGGCCCAGATGCCCGCCAGCGAGGAGGAGCGTCGCGAGGCCGTTGAGGACGGCGCTCACATCAGCTGCGGCTGGGGCCCCAAGGAGGTTCACCTGGACGAGGCCGGTCGTGTGTGCGGTATCACCTTCAAGCGCTGCACGCGTGTCTTTGACGACGAGGGCCGGTTTGCGCCCGAGTACGACGAGAACGATCTGCGCCGCGTCGATGCCGACCGCGTGGTCATGTCGATTGGCCAGTCCATTGTGTGGGGCGACCTGCTGGCTGGCTCCAAGGTGGAGCTCGGCCGCGGCCAGGGTGCTCTTGCCGACCCCCAGACCTATCAGACCGCTGAGCCCGACATCTTTGTGGGCGGCGACGTCTACACCGGTCCGAGCTTTGCCATCGACGCCATCGCCGCCGGTCACGAGGCCGCCGTGTCCATCCATCGCTTTGTGCAGCCGGGATCCACGCTCACCATCGGCCGCAACCAGCGCCACTACACCGCGCTCGACCGCGACGATGTCGTGATCGAGAGCTACGACAACGCGAGCCGCGAGGTGGCGCATGTCGACCGCGAGCGCGAGAAGGCTGCACCCTTTAGCGAGTACGTCGAGACCTTTACCGAGGAGCAGGTGCGCGCCGAGACCGCCCGCTGCCTGGGCTGCGGCGCCTCGATCGTCGACCCCAACAAGTGCATCGGCTGCGGCTTGTGCACCACCAAGTGCGCGTTCGATGCCATCCACCTGGATCGCGATCGCCCCGAGTGCTCCACGATGGTCAAATACGAGCAAAAGCTCCCAAGCCTGGGTAAGTACGCGCTCAAGCGCGCCATCAAAATCAAATTCGGGAAGAAGTAAAAGAACCTAACAAGTAAGCGAACGGCGCAGAGAACGGTTGGACAGCGAGCGGGTCCCAGGCGTGGCGAGGTGCCTTGAAAGAGGAGGGCATAGGGCTTTTGCCCATGCCCGACGATTGAAAGGCAGATCGCCCGTCTGGGGCTCGCGCAGCGTCAAGCCGACCGCCGTTCGTTAGAACGGCGGAAGGAATTAAAAGTGCACGAGCTCGGAATCGTTTACCACATCATTCGCGATGTCGAGAACGTGGCGCGCGCCAATGGCGTGAGTCGCGTTTCGAGCGTCACGCTGCTGCTGGGCGAGGTCTCGGGCGTCGTTCCCGACTTGCTGCTCGACGCTTGGCGCTGGGCGGCAGATAAAAAGCCCATCGCGCAGGGCGCGGAGCTTATTGTGGAGCCTGTCGAGGCCGTGACGCATTGCGAGGCGTGCGGCCGCGACTATGCGACAGTCGAGCACGGCAAGACCTGCCCTCATTGCGGCAGCGGCGAGACATACCTGCTGCAGGGCCAGGAGGTCATGATTAAGCAGATTGAGACTCCCGACGAGGAACCGGCAGACGCTGCCCCCGACGGCCCTTCCGACGTCCTCGACGCCGTCGATGCCGCCCACCCCCTCCACATCGTCTAGGATTCCCTATAAGTTGCGGTGAAATAGTTCCTAAATCCAGCCTTCTGGCTCTTAAACAAGAACTATTCCACCGCAACTTTTTTGAGTGGTTTCGTAGATCATAAGTCGCGCAAATAGTCAAGTCATACCTGTTTGAACAAAGTAGCGGCAGTACAAGCGCATTCGCGCTTGCCTAAAATCGATATTAATGAACAGTCTGCTTGTATCTGTAAAATGCGTGGCTTGATGAGCGACGCTCTGGCGGGTAATGAGTCGAAAACCAGCAACGTAATCAATTTGTAACAAACTTAGACGTTTAAACAAATAATCCAACCTTTTGCGGATTTAGCTATAATTCCACAAACCAAACAGGTATACTCCTTTCATGTCGTGTAGGAATTACGTAGACAAAAAGGAGGTTATGTGATGGTAAGTATTGTTCTTGCTAGCCACGGGGACTTGGCAGCTGGAATCAAGCAGACGGGCTCGATGGTCTTTGGCGATCAGCCGTCTGTGGCCGTGGTCTCGCTCGAGCCGAGCATGGGCCCCGACGACTTCCGTGCTAAGGTCGAGGAAGCAGTCGCTTCCTTCGACGACCAGGAGCAGGTACTCTTCCTCGTTGATCTGTGGGGCGGCACGCCGTTCAACCAGATCAGCGGGCTCATCGAGGGCCACGATTCCTGGGCTATCGTCACCGGTGTCAACCTGCCTATGCTCATCGAGGCATATTCGCAGCGCTTTGACGCAAAGAACACTGCACATGCGATCGCAAAACATCTCGTGACTGAGGCTAAGGCTGGCGTGCGCGTCAAGCCCGAGTCTCTGGAGCCCGAGGAGAAGAAGCCGGCTACGGCCGCCGCTGCTCCTGCAGGCGCCATCCCTCCGGGAACGGTCATCGGCGACGGGCACATCAAGATTGCCCACGTCCGTATCGACACCCGTCTGCTGCATGGTCAGGTGGCCACCACGTGGACCAAGCAGATCAACCCCAACCGCATCATCGTGGTTTCCGACGGCGTTGCTCACGACGAGCTCCGCAAGACCATGATCGAGCAGGCTGCCCCTCCGGGAGTCCATGCCAACGTCGTGCCTATCAAGAAGATGGCCGAGGTCGTCAAGGACACGCGTTTTGGTGACACCAAGGCCATGCTGCTCTTCGAGAACCCGCAGGATCTGCTCAAGGCCATCGAGGCCGGCGTCGACATCAAGGAAGTCAACATCGGTTCCATGGCTCACTCCAAGGGCAAGGCCGTCGTCACCAACGCCGTCGCTATGGGCGATGACGACGTTAAGACCCTCGAGGCCCTCAAGGCCAAGGGCGTCAAGTTCGAGGTCCGCAAGGTTCCTTCGGATGCCTCCGAGGATCTCGACGCCATGTTGAAGAAAGCTAAGGCCGAACTGGCCGCTCAAGCATAGTAAAGGAGGGTCCGATACATGTCTGCAATCACTATTCTGCTTGTTGCGATTGTCGCGTTGCTTGCCGGTATGGAAGGCATTCTGGATGAGTTCCAGTTCCATCAGCCGCTCGTGGCATGCACGCTTATCGGTCTCGTAACCGGTCACCTTCAGGAGGGCATCCTCCTGGGCGGTTCGCTCCAGATGATGGCCCTTGGCTGGGCTAACGTCGGCGCCGCCGTCGCGCCTGACGCCGCTCTGGCCTCGGTCGCTTCTTCGATCATCATGGTGCTCGCCCTCAACGGCGGCGCCACTGATTCGGCCAAGGCCGTTACCGCGGCCATCGCCGTCGCCGTCCCGCTGTCGGTCGCTGGTCTGTTCCTGACCATGATCTGCCGTACCATTGCTACCGCTATCGCTCACGCCATGGACGGTTGCGCCGAGAAGGGCGACTTCTCCGGCATCGAGCGCTGGCAGTACGCTGCCATCCTCATGCAGGGCCTTCGTATCGCCATCCCGGCAGTACTTCTGTGCGTTATCCCGGCCGAGGCTGTTACCAACGCGCTTAACGCTATGCCCGACTGGCTGTCCGGCGGCATGGCCGTCGGCGGCGGCATGGTCGCTTCCGTCGGTTACGCCATGGTCATCAACATGATGGCCACCAAGGAGACCTGGCCGTTCTTCATCCTCGGCTTTGTCCTTGCTGCCATCCCTCAGCTCACGCTGATTGCCCTTGGCCTCATCGGCATCTCCCTTGCCCTCATCTACCTTGGCCTTAAGGATCTGGCCAAGCAGGGTGGCGGCACGGGCGGTGGCTCCGGCGACCCGCTCGGCGACATTCTGAACGATTACGAGTAGGAGGGGAGTGATACATATGGCAGAGAACAAGATTCAGCTCACCAAGGCTGACCGTAAGAAGGTTTGCTTCCGTCATCAGTTCCTTCAGGGCTCGTGGAACTACGAGCGTATGCAGAACGGCGGCTGGTGCTTCGCAATGATCCCTGCGATCAAGAAGCTCTACACCAGCAAGGATGACCAGATTGCCGCGCTTAAGCGCCACCTGGAGTTCTATAACACCCACCCCTATGTTTCCGCCCCCGTCATTGGCGTTACCCTCGCCCTCGAGGAGGAGCGCGCCAACGGTGCTCCGATCGATGACGTCGCCATCCAGGGCGTCAAGGTCGGTATGATGGGCCCGCTCGCCGGCGTCGGTGACCCCGTCTTCTGGTTCACCCTTCGCCCGATTCTGGGCGCTCTGGGCGCTTCCCTGGCCATGTCCGGCAGCATCGTCGGTCCGTTGCTGTTCTTCTTCGCGTGGAACATCATCCGTTACGCTTTCCTGTGGTACACACAGGAGTTTGGCTACAAGGTCGGCTCCTCTATCGCCAAGGACCTCTCCGGCGGTCTGATGGGCAAGGTCACCGAGGGCGCTTCCATCCTGGGTATGTTCATCATCGGCGCCCTGGTCGAGCGCTGGGTGTCCATTTCCTTCACCCCGATCGTCTCCACGGTCAAGCAGTCTGCTGGCGCCTTTATCGACTGGGCTAGCCTGCCTTCCGGTTCCGAGGGTATCAAGGAAGCGCTGACGATGTACAACTCCGTCGGTGCTACCGCCCTTGATCAGATGAAGGTCACCACGCTCCAGGGTAACCTCGATCAGCTCATCCCCGGCCTTGCCGCCGTGTGCCTGACCCTGCTGGTCTGCAAGCTCCTCAAGAAGAAGGTTAGCCCGATCGTCATCATCCTGGCTCTCTTCGCCGTCGGCATCATCGGTCGCTTCTGCGGCTTCATGTAAGCACGCTTCGGCTTAAGACCGAGAGTTGCTAGGTAAGGGCTTTTGAGCCATTGAAACGGACCGCACCCGGTGGGTACACTGGATGCGGTCCGATTGTTTTAATTGGAGGGCGAGGCGCGTATGGCGCAATCTCAGAACAGCACGGTCGATCTGGCAACGCCGGCAACCTGCCTGATGGGGCTTACCAGCCACGGTAACGTGATGGTGGGCAATAAGGCGTTCGAGTACTATAACGAGCGCAATCCCGAGGATTATATTCAAATCCCGTGGGACGAGGTCGACTATATTGCCGCCGAGGTTTTGCGCGGCACCAAGAAGATTACGCGTTTTGCCATCTTCACCAAGGACAACGGTCACTTTACGTTTTCCACGCGCGACGACAAAGAGACGCTTCGCGCGGTCCGCAAGTACGTCGACGAGGATAAGCTCGTGCGTTCGCCCGACTTTATCGATGTGACCGCCAAGGGCGCCAAGAGCATCCCCGCTGCCATCAAGAGCCTTTTCCACAGAGACAGCTAATCGTTGGCGATAGATGGCGGAAAATGCATCCCGGAATTTGTTCTCATTCCGGGATGCATTTTCCTTTTGAGGGCCAGTTGGGAAAGCTTGTCCCATTATTTCGCGTTATTCCGGGTTATTCTTTCCGATATTGAGGATTGCCCTCGGAAACTATTCGCTATAGAGCCTTCTCGATGAGTGGCCATGCGCTACATGGCAAAGGGGTAAATCTGCTACACTAGTACAACATGCCTCCGTAGCTCAGGGGATAGAGCACCGCTCTCCTAAAGCGGGTGTCGACGGTTCGAATCCGCCCGGGGGCACCAGGGAATATGACGGCGTCGCGGGAGCGGCGCCGTTTCTGGTTTGCGGGGGCCGCCGTGCTGCTCGCCCGTGGGGGACTGGCATCTGTTTCCTAGAGTGCGCTGCGGTAAATCTTTCTCGCGTTGTCCAGCGTGAGCTTCCTGAAGCTGCCGAAGAGCTCTCCGCGGTTGATCTTGAGGCCCGGAATCATCTTTTCGATATCGTCCTCGGTGACTCCGAACTCCGATAGCGCGCGCGGCATTCCCAGCGAGACGAAGAAATCCTGCAGCTCGTCGATGGTCGCTTCGACCGCGTACTCGATTGCCTGCTCGGGGGTTACCTCCACATCGAGCTCGTCCGCGTCCGAATCGATGGGTTCGATGCCAAGGGCCTGGGCGCTGAACTCCAGGAAGCGCTCAGGGTGCTCTCGCCATACGTAGCGCATCCAGGCGGGGAAGATGACGGCGAGGCCGGCGCCGTGCGTGATCTTGGTGTCCAGTGCGGATAGCTCGTGCTCAAGGCCGCGGCAGGTCCAATCGCCGTCGCGCAGGGCGTTATGGGCGAGCGTACCCACCCACATGATCTCGGCGCGGGCGTCGTAGTCATCGGGGTTCTCCATCACCTTGGGCGCCGCCTCCCTCGCGGCGCGCACTAGCCCGCAGGCGATGTTGTCGGTTACGCCCACGGCGGGCTCGCCGGAGAAGAGTCGCTCCATGATATGGGCGATCATGTCGGTCACTCCCGCGGCGGTCTGGCAGGCGGGCAGGCTGAAGGTCAGCTCCGGGTCGAGGAAGGCGATGGCCGGGCGGTTGAGGTCCGTGTTAATGCTGCATTTGAGGTGCTCCTCGTCGTTGCTGATAACGCAGGAGTTAGAGGCCTCGGAACCGGATGCGGGGATGGTCACCACGCAGGCGACGTCGATGCGGTCGGCGGGAACGGCGCGCTTGCGGAAGAAGTCCCATACGTCGCCGTCGTATACCGCCCCAGTGCGATGGCCTTCGCGCAGTCCATGACGGAGCCGCCGCCCACGGGCAGGATGATGTCGGCGTCGTTTGCCCGTGCGAGCTCGACGCCTTCTCGTGCCAAGCCTATTTCGGGGTTTGGACGCACCCCTCCAAGCCCGATGTGCTCCACGCCCGCGGCATCGAGCGATGCCCTCACGCGGACGAGCGTTCCGCAGCGAACTGCGGAACCCCTGCCGTAGACAATGAGCGCTCAGCGGTAGCCGGAGGCGGACAGAGTCCCCCAACCTTGTCGGTCGCTTTTCGCCCAAAGACAAAGCGGGTGGGGGAGTAGAAGGAGAAATCGTTCATGGAGCTCCAATCTGGCGTTTCGCCCTACATGCGCGGAGGAGTTTTTCGGGCGCATCGCCTGCGTTCGCGTCGCAATCTCGGCGGCGCGGTGCGGTCCGTGGATTCCATCGTATCGCCCGCGGCACCCCTTACCGACGATTGAGGCGAGTCTGCATTTCGCGGCGCGACGTCCACCTGGCGGACGATATCCGTTCGCGACACGTGGCCGTCCCGGTCGCAATAGCGTATGCGCACCGGGTTGCCGAGATGGGCCTGCGACCCCTTCTCCTGATGCGAGCGCGCGAGACGGGCGAGCAGCGGCGCGAGCACCTGCTCGACCGTCTCCTCCCGATACCACGCCGCCACGGGCAACCCGTTCACGTCAAACCCGTACGTTCGCCATGCCATTCGCCTCGCCGCCTTCGCCGAACGAAACCGCGTATCCAGACCGCCGGTCCCCCACCCAGCACTTCGACGAGCCTTCGCGCTCACTTCTGCGGTCGGGATGCGCCCGCGAGGCGCTCGGCAGGCAGCGCCATTTCCGCTCGCTGTGTCGAGCGCGAGTGTCGAGAAGTCGCCATATGCCACTCAGATGTAGCATGGAGTGCCGAAGTGCACGCGCCCGTGACGAAACACTGGCGCCAACCCGTTCCGCGCACCACCCCGCCCGTAAGGTGTGTGGCGAAAGGAGGACCAGCCGCATGAACATCCCCGAGACACAGAGCCTACCTCGATCGCATTCCGCACGAGCTTCTCTGACATTTCCGCCCATTACCACGTGGAGGTCCCCGTCGCGGAGATCGCCTACGCATACGACTACATCAATTCCCGGCATGCCCCGCGCAGGCAGGCCACGCTGAACGACGGGTCCGCGGCCCGGCAGGACGAATGACGCGCCTCGCAAGCAAAGGATGGAAGCCAACATCACACGAGCATCATCGATCGCTGCGTGCAAGGCGGCGGGCCTCACCGTGTTCGCCAAGCGCGAGGAGCGTTTTGGTTTTTCGCAAGCAAATGCGGACGAAATCAGCGACCAGATTCCCGATACGCTCAAACATGCAGGGCCCCTATGTGTTTAACCTCATTTTTCCGTGTGCGGTAGAATGGAGTCGTTGAGATCGCGAACGCCTTAAAGGGAGAGTTTTTGTGGATGCGCATCTGGATGGGGGCTCTTCCGCCCCGCTGTATCAACAGGTGCTCGATTTGCTTAAGAGCGATATCGAACAGGGGACATATCCCGTTGACTCGCAGATTCCAACGGAACTTGAGCTTTCTAAGATGTACGGCGTGGGAAGGGTCACGGTTCGCCGCGCAATAGAGGAGCTTGTGGGCGAGGGGTATCTCACCAAGCGGCAGGGGCGTGGTACGTTTGTGACCGCGACAAAGATAATTCGCAAGGTGCATCAGAAGGACGATGTTCAGAGTTTTACCCAAGCATGCGCTGAAAACGGCATGAAGGCGGGCGCTCGCGTCGTTGCCCGCAAGACCGTTGCCGCCGATCGCGACCTCGCTTCTTTCTTTGGCTTGGATGAAGGCTCTGACCTCATCTTGGTCTCACGCGTGCGTACCGCAGACGGCGTGCCGGTCCTGTTCGAGAACAACTACTATCCTGTCGATGGATTCGAATTTCTCAAAGATATCGGTCTCTCCAATTGTTCGATATTCGAGGCCGTGGGGGAGCGTACGGGTAGGTATCCCTGCTCGTCCGATCCCTGCAGGCTGGAGATCGCCCGTGCGGGAATTGATGCCGCCCGCGAGCTCAAGGTCCCAGTAGGGGAGCCGCTGTTCTTCATGAACGCGGGCTTTCTCGATTCCAACGGAGAGCGCTTCTGCTATGGCAGACAGTACTACGTGGGTTCGCGCTACAGCTTCGATATCTAGCGGCTCTGTCTCACACAGCGCTGTTCTCGTATTGCCGCGGCAGGTCCGTTTAGCGCGTAAAAGTTACCACTTATAGAACAACCTAATATGTTTCTTGACCGACGCCTTCATGCAGGTTATACATAGAACAACCTAAGATGTTTGCCTATACGTGAAGGATTTTTGGCAAGCATCGTTGCTCTGGCAGGAGGTTAAGAATGCCGGATGCCAAACAGGAGAAGCCCAAGCGCAGATTCCATCTCCAGCTTCCCCATGTGTACACCATCGCGTTCATGCTGATCGTGTTCTTCGCGGTGCTCACATGGATCGTCCCATCGGGTCAGTTCGACCGCCAGACCATTCAGACGGCCGCGGGCGAGCGAGAAGTCGCCGTAGCCGGAACGTACCAAGAGGTCGACAAGGTCTACACCGATTCGGAGACGGGGGAGACCGTCGATCTGCGACAGGGCATCGATGCCGTCCTGCAGGCTCCCGCCAAGGGCATTCAGGCTGCGGCCGATGTCGTCGCGTTCGTCCTGCTGATCGGCGGATCGTTCGCCATCGTCACCAAGACCAACGCCCTAAACGCCGGCATGAGCCGCGTGATCAAGAAGCTGAAGAACAAGGACATCTTGATCATCCCCATCTCCATGATCCTGCTCTCGATCTGCGGCACCACGTTCGGCATGTCCGAGGAGGCGCTGCCGTTCTACGCGATCTTCATCCCCATCATGCTGAGCATCGGGTATGACTCCATGACCGCGTTCATCATCTGCTTCCTCGGCCCCAACCTTGGTTACTGCGCATCCACTATTGATCCTTTCAACGTGCTGATCGCCCAGGGCGTTATCGGCATCGAGGGAAATCCCCAGCTTTGGCTCCGCGCCATCCTGTGGGTCATCTTCACCGCCGCGGGCATTTTCTGGGCCATGCGCTACGCGCGCCGCGTCAAGCTCGATCCCAAGTCCTCCATCACCTATGAGGACGATAAGCAGAAGCGCATCGAGTTCTCTGTCACCGATGCCTCTATCGAAGAGGAGTTCACGCTTCGCCACAAGCTCGTCCTCATTGATTTCGCGGTCGGCATGGGCGTTATCGTGTGGGGCCTCGTTACCCAGGGCTGGTATATGGACGAGATCTCCATGGTGTTCCTGGCCATGGGCCTTCTTGCCGGCATACTCGGCGGCCTGGACGAGAAGACCATTGCGGAGGAGTTCGTCCGCGGAATCGCCGACTTCGCCTACGCAGCCTGCATCATCGGCATCGCCCGCGGCATCCTGGTCGTCGCAGAGGGCGGAATGATCATCGACTCTATTCTTAACTGGCTCGTCGGACTCCTTGCGGGCGCTCCGTCCTTCATCTATACCACCTTCATGTACATCGTCCTCGGCCTGCTTTCGCTGCTGGTTCCTTCCAGCTCCGGCCTCGCTGCACTCACCATGCCCGTCATGGGCCCGCTGACCGAGCTTATGGGCCTCAATCCCGGGGCTGCCGTCACCGCTCTGCAGTTCGCGAACCAGACCGTCAACACCATCAGCCCCGTTGCGGGCATGACCGTCGCGGGTCTTGCCGTGGCGAAGATCTCCTTCGGGCAATGGTGGAAGACCATCTGGAAGTTCTTTATCTTCATGGTTCTGTTCGGATTGGTCGCGACTGTGATCTCCGGCCTACTGCCGATGTAGGAGGTGCCCAGCATGGATTTAAGCGCTTCCACACCCCGTCTGCGTCGCGAGCAGGTCGCCGGCATGAACATTCACTACATCATGTGGTCGCTCGATTACTTCCTTGATGCTCAGCAGCGCCTTGGCTTCAAAACCATCGAGCTTTGGGTGGCCGAGCCGCACGTGACGCTGGACCACACGGGGTATTTCGAGGCCGACGAGCTTCGCCGCAAGATCGAGTCCCGCGGACTCTCCGTGAGCTCCCTGTGTCCGGAGAACGTGGTGTATCCGTGGCAGTACGCTGCCAGAAAGCCCCTCCACGCGCAGCGGAGCCTCGCTTACTTTAAGCACGGCATCGAGCTCGCCGAGGTGCTCGGCGCCCCGTATATGTCCATCAACTCCGGTTGGGGCGATTGGGACGAGGACCGCGAGGAGGCTTGGAAGCGCTCTGCCGAGCACTTGGCGATTCTTGCGGACTATGCCGGCGAGCACGGCGTGACCCTCTGCATGGAGAGCCTGAGGCCGGAAGAGAGCAACTTGGTGGTTACACTCGCGGACGCCAGGCGCATGCTTGACCAAGTAGCCAGCCCGCACCTTACTCCAATGGTGGACACTACCGCTATGGGAGTCGCCGGCGAGAGCCTTGAAGAGTGGTTTGCCGAGTTTGGCGATGGTGCCATAAGGAACATGCGCTTCATTGATGGCGACCCATATGGCCATCTGGTTTGGGGCGATGGAAAGCACAGTATGGACGATTTCGTACGCGTCCTCAACGCGCATGGGTTCGAGGGCTATCTTGGTCAGGAGATCACCGATGGAAGGTATTTCGATGATCCCGCAGCAGCGGACCGGCACAACATGGACGCCTTCGAGAGGTATTTTGTCGACTAGCGCGTAGCTCCCATTCGCGTGGGGAAGTCAACACGCTTGACGAGAAGACTCGCAGTAAACGTTGGCGGATTCGTCCGCCGTATCGAAAGGAAGAATAACAATGAACGCACATGATCTTATCGCCGACGCAATCGCTGAAAAGGGCGGTTTCGATAGCGTCTTCTGGGTTGCCTGCGGCGGCTCCCTCATCGACCTGCTGCCCGCCCACGAGCTGCTCAAGCGCGAGGCGACTACGTTTGCCAGCGAGGCGTATACCGCCCGCGAGTTCGATATCATGCGTCCCAAGCGCCTGGGCGAAAAGTCCCTTGTCATCGCTTGCAGCCACTCCGGCAACACCCCCGAGGTAATCGATGCGTGCTCGATCGCCAAGGCGGCGGGCGCGACCGTTATCGTGCAGACGGACAACGCGGGTTCCGGCATCGATAACGGTGAGTGGACGTGCTGGGTATATCCGTGGGGCGAGGGAGTTCCGCAGGCGGAGGTGCCCGCCGGCATCTCTTTGGCTCTCGCTTCCGAGCTCCTGGATCAGCAGGAAGGTTATGCCGACCTTGCCGACATGTACGAAGGCATCGCCAAGATGGACCAGATCCTGCCTGCAGCTCGCGAGAAGGTCAACGCCGAACTCTGCGACCGTTTTGCCGCCCTGTGCCAGGACCACAAGTTCCTGTATATCTTGGGGTCCGGTCCCGTGTTTAGCCAGGCCTATGGCTTCGCTATCTGCTCGCTTATGGAGATGCAGTGGCAGAGCTGCGCCTATATCCACTCCGGCGAGTACTTCCACGGCCCCTTCGAGGTGACCGAGCCCGGAGTCTTCTACTTCCTGCAGATGTCTTCTAGTGAGTGCCGAGCCATGGATGAGCGCGCCCTCGCATTCCTCGAGACCCATACCGACACTCTTATGGTGCTCGACGCCATGGAGTACGGCATGGACCAAGTACCGGCGAGCGTTCGCGCGTTCCTTGATCCAATCCTGTTCTACGCGATGAACTGTGAGCTGCGCTCCGCTCGCGGCAAGGTGTTCGACCATCACCCGGACGTGCGTCGTTACATGGGCATCGAGAAGTACTAGCGATTTTAAAACGGGGCGCGAGGCGCGTTGAGACGTGCGAATCCCTCGCGCCCCGTCTGCTCGCCGTAACCACGGCGGTTTACCTGAATGGAGATAACCATGGCAGCCTATCCTATAAGCGTGCTTGGCTTTGGAGACAACGTTGTCGATAAGTACGAGCACATCAAGACCATGTATCCCGGCGGCAATGCAGTTAACTTCGCCGTCTTCGCCAAGAAGCTCGGCGTCGATCGCAGCGCCTACATGGGAATCTTCGGATCAGATGAGGAGGCCGAGCACGTTATAGCATCGCTCGAGGACGAGGGCGTCGAGCTTCTTCGCTGCCAGCAGGTCCTGGGCGTCAACGGCGCCGCTCGCGTGACCGTTGACGAGACCGGGGACCGTATCTTCCTGGGCTCCAATGAAGGCGGCATACGTGGCGACATGCGCTACGTGATAGACCGCTTCGCCGCCGAGTACGTCAGCGGCTTCGATTTGGTGCACAGCGGCAACTACTGCTTCACCGAGCGCGAGCTCCCCAAGATCAAGGCTGCCGGCGTGCCTATCAGCTTCGACTTCTCCGATGACTCCACCGACGAGTACTTCGGGCAGATTGCGCCATTTGTGACGTACGCCTTTATGTCCATGGGCGACGCTTCCCTGGAGGATATCAAGGCGAAGCTCGAGTGGGTGAAGGCCCTTGGCCCTCAAATCGTATGCGCATCGCGCGGGAGCAAGGGCTCCGTCGCCTATGACGGCGAAAACTTCTACGAGCAGGGCATCAAGCCCGTGGCGCCCGAGGAGCTCAAAGACGCTATGGCGGCCGGCGATTCACTGCTGACGGCGTTTTTGGTCACCTATCTTTCCAAGAAGAAGGCCGGCGAGTGCGGCGAGGCCGCGATTCGCGAGAGCTTGGACTTCGCTGCCGGTTTTGCGGCGGAGACCTGCAAGATCGAGGGCAGTTGGGGCCACCCGCTGGTCTACGAGAACTAGTTTTTTGTCGTGGCGGGGTGTCTTGGGGCGCCCCGCATTGCGTTAGGAGTCAAGATGTCCGTTCGTGCCTGCGCGGCAGGATTTTGCTGCGCCGATGTCTACCAGAATCTGGATCCCCTGGGTTGCATCCAAGGGGGCCTCTCAGGAGCGCTTCGAGGGGTGCTTCTTGAGTATATGAAGGCAAAAGGGATATGCAATCTTCATATACGGCCTTCTTTTAGAGGGCGTTGTCCTTACTCTTTCATCTCCTTGCCTATGGACATTTTGTCCATAGGCAAGAGTCCATGGTCGAGATCATGGTGAAGTTCTGCGGCCAGTAATTACTGCATTACATATTCTGTTGTCACCTGGGAGGCTCGCTTTTGCGGGCCTCTTTGCGTTGCTAAGGGGCCATGGTCTGTCGATAAATAAAGCGCCCGCTTGCGGGGGAGCAAGCGGGCGCCGTTGAGCGAATATGTTTGCGGCCCTAGCCGCTGCGGGTGATGGGTCCTCGACTAGTTAGTCGTGCCGGAATCGTCGCCCGAATCGGAGCCAGAAAGCGAAACCGTCAACGTGATCGTGCTGTCGGTGGACTGCTTGCCGGTGGGGGAGACGCCCGTGACGGTGGCGTTTTCGTTGCCGCTCACGGGGTTGCCGTTCTGGTCGCAGAACGCGATGTTGTAGAAGCCGGCATTGTTGAGCGCGGTGACGGCGGCAGAGATGCTCTTACCGTACAGATTGCCCGGAACGCTCGCCTTGCCGGACTTCTTGGCAATGACGACGGTAATCGTGGCGCCGGGCTTCTGCTTGCCGCTGGGGTTCCAGCTAATCACCGTGCCCTCGGTAACCGAGTCGTTCTCCTGATAACTCACGTTAACGCCAAAGCCGGCCATGTCGAGCGCATTGCGCGCCTGGGACTCGGTCATGTCAGTCAGATCGGGAACAGAGGTGGTATCCGGGCCGCTCGAGACCTTGTACGAGATGGTCGTGCCCTTCTCGACTTCTTTGCCGGCATCGGTGCCCTGCTCAAAGACCTGGCCTTCCTCGGCTTCGTTGGCTTCCTCGGAAGCGCTGCCCTTAAGGCCAACGCTTGCCAGCGCTGCCTCGGCCTGGTCCTTGGTCAGGCCAACGAGCTGCGGAACCTCAACCTTCTCGGAGGGCTTGGGGCCCTTGGAGACCACCAGGTTCACGCGCGTGCCCTTGGGCTTCTTGGCGTTGCCGTTGGGGGTCTGCTCGGCAACCTTGCCCTCGTCGACGTCGTCGTTGTAGCTCTGGTCGACGGTGCCGACCTCCAGGCCGGCTTCCTTGATCAGCTCGACGGCAGTCTGCTGGTCCTTGCCCAGCACATCGGGCACGGTGACCTGCTCGCCGCCAAAGAGTCCTGTGGCAAAGGCCACCACGATGCCGATGACGGCAACGGCTGCCACCACGGCGGCGATGATCTTGTTCTTGTTGGATTTGGGCTTTTCGACCTCGTAGGAGCCGGTGGAGCCCGAAACCGAGCTACGGGCGGTATTCTGGCCGCTCACGCCCGAGACGGGACGCACCATGGCGCGCGTCTGATCGGAAAGCTCGCGAGTCTTGGTGGCGCCCAGCTCACCGGGGGCACCGATGATGCGCGTGGGCTCCGAGACGTTGACGGCACGGCCCGACAGGTAGCTGTTGAGCACCTGACGAAGCTCGTCGGCGGTCTGGAAGCGGTTTGCCGGGTCCTTCTCCATGCACTTGAGGATGATGCGCTCAAGGTCGGCGTCGACACCGGAGTTGATCTGGCTCGGCGGAATAGGCAACTCGTTGACTTGCTTGAGTGCGACCGAGATGGCGTCGTCACCGTCAAAGGGAACGCGGCCGGTGGCGCACTCGTACATCACGACGCCCAGCGAGTAGATATCCGAGGTGGGGCCGAGGTCCTGACCGCGGGTCTGCTCGGGGCTGACGTAGTGGGCGGTTCCCAGCACGTTGTTATCTTGCGTGAGGTGGCTGTTCTTGGCACGCGCGATGCCAAAGTCCATCACCTTGATGTTGCCGTCGGGCAGCACCATGATGTTCTGCGGCTTAATGTCGCGGTGGATGATCTCGTGCTTGTGGGCGACCGAAAGCGCAGAGCTGATCTGCGAGCCGATCTGGGCGACCTTCTTGGGGTCGAGGGCGCCGTGGCTCTTGATGCCGCTCTTAAGGTCGGTGCCGCGCAGGTACTCCATGACGATGTAATAGGTGTCGCCGTCCTTGCCCCAATCGTAGACGCCCACGATATAGGGGGAGGAGAGGCCGGCTGCTGCCTGTGCCTCCTGCTTAAAGCGTGCGGCGAAGGTTGCGTCGCCAGCATACTGTGGCAGCATGATCTTGACGGCTACCGTGCGGTCGAGGACCTGGTCCTGTGCACGGTAGACGGTCGCCATGCCGCCTGTTCCCACCTTATCCTTGAGGAGGTATCTTCCCCCGAGGACCCTCTGTTCCATTCCTGCTCCTAACATAACTATTCGCTCAACGATGTGTGTAGTACCTACGATGTGGCCGCTGGGGCCGTGTGGCGCGTTGCCGCTAACTCTTCGGCCGCGGCGCGCCTCGGGTGTCCGATTCAATCATGGGCATCACGCTCCCTGTGCGGCAAGCGCCGCGGTCAGGACGATGCCGGCGATCTTGGCGGCCTTGACGTCATGCTTGTCGTAATCCTCTAAGGCCACCGAGATAGCGACTGTGGGTGAATCGTAAGGTGCAAAGCCAACGAACATCGAGTTGACGTTGGTGCCGCCGGTCTCGGCCGAGCCAGTCTTGCCGGCGACCTTGACGCCGGGGATTTGGGCATCGGTGCCGGTGCCGGACTGGACGACGGCAAGCATGGCCTGCTTGACCTGGTCGGCCGTGGCGGAGCTGACGGCCTGACCCAGCGAGCGGGACTGCGTGGTCTTGACCACGGTTCCGTCCGGGGCGAGTACCTGGGCTACAAAGTACGGGTCCATGACCACGCCGCTGTTAGCGATGGCGGCGGCAATTACGGCGTTTTGCATGACGGTGGTCTGCGGGCCGGGCGTGTGGTCCATGCCGACAGGCTGGCCGGCGCCGGCCCAGGCGGTCTCCCACTCGGTCATGAGCGACGGGTCGGCCATGATGGAGGCCGCGGAGGTCAGGTCCTGGCCGAGCTTTTGGCCGTAGCCAAAGGCGTTGGCAAACTGCACGAGCGTGTTTGCGCCAACTTCGTTTGCCACCTGGCCAAAGACGACGTTGGAGGACACGGCAAAGGCCTGCTGCAGGCTGATGGTGCCGTAGCTCTCGTTGGCATAGTTGGTGACCGGTGCGTTGCCGATGTCCATGGAGCCGGGCGCCTGGTAGGTGCTGGTAAGGCTGGCGGTACCGGTCTCGAGTGCCGCGGAAAGCGTAACGACCTTAAACGTTGAGCCCGGCGTGTACAGCGCGTCCATGGCACGATTGTACATGGAGCCGTCCTCGCCGCCGCCCGTCTGCAGCAGGGCATCGATGTTGGTGTTGTCGTAAGTGGGCGAGCTGGCACATGCGAGAACCGCGCCGGTACGCGGGTCGATGACCACTACAGCGCCCTTAAAGCCCTTGAGCGCCTGCTCGGCAGCCGTCTGGATGCGCGAGTCGATGGTGAGCTTGGCGGTGTTGCCCGGCTGGGTCTGGCCCGCGAGCGACGCGATGGCGTTGTTCCAGCTGGAGTAGTCCTTAGAACCGGTGAGCGTGTCGTTCATGACGCTCTCGATGGCGGTGGTGCCATACTGCTGGCTCACGTAGCCAACCACGTGTGCTGCCAGGTTACCGTTGGGGTAGGAGCGTACGTAGGTGCCGTCCTCCTGCTGCAGCGACTCGGCCAGCGTCACGCCGTCGGACGTGATGATGGAGCCGCGCTGGATGTACTTGGAGCGGGCGATGGTGTGGTTGTTGGTCGGCATGTCCTGATAGTCCTTGGCCTTGATGACCTGGACATAGGTGAGGTTGCCGATAAGGATGGCGAACAGCGCCGTAAAGGCGAGCACCGCGCGGGTTAGACGGTTGGCGAGCGCCACGCGGCCGAGCACACCGGATTCAGGTGTGTCGAGCAGGCGACGGCGCATGCGCGAGCCGACGGAATGGCTGCCACTGCCGTAGGAAGACGAGGTGGCAAAGCGCGTGCCCGTCGGGGCGGCGGCAGATGCGACCTGATCATCGGTGATGGCGGCCATGGTGCCGGTGCCGGTAAGTTCTGCCTCGCGTCCGGTCGCCTCGTCACCAGCGCGCAGCAGGAGCGCGACGATGATAAAGCTTGCCAGCAGCGAGGAGCCGCCCTGGCTCATAAAGGGCAGGGTGACGCCGGTCAGCGGGATCAGGCGGGTAACGCCGCCTACGATCAAAAAGGCCTGGAAGCTGATGGCTGCCGTAAGGCCCGTGGCACTAAAGGCGGCAAGGTCGGACTTTGCGCGGGCAGCTGTGGTCAGGCCGCGAACGGCAAAGAGCATAAACAGGATGAGCACGGCGCCGCCGCCCAAAAGGCCCATCTCCTCGCCGATAGCCGAGAAGATAAAGTCGGACTCGACGACAGGGATGTTGTTGGCCATGCCGTTGCCGATGCCAACACCGACCAGACCGCCATCGGCAAGCGAGAAGAGCGACTGGACGATCTGGTAGCCCTGGCCCTGGGCGTCCTTAAACGGATCGACCCAAACCTGGAAACGCACCTGAACGTGCGACAGGAACTTGTAGGCGCCCACGGCTCCAACGGCCAAGAGCGCAAGACCGATAACGACATACGAGAATCGTCCCGTGGCAACGTAGAGCATCAGCAAGAAGATGGTGTAGAACAGCACGGCCGAACCCAGGTCGCGTTCGAAGACGACGACGAGCAGGCACACACCCCACACGGCAAACAGCGGCAGCAGCAGTCGCAGACGAGGGATCTTAAAGCCCAGGATCTTGCGGTTGGAGATGGAGAGCAACTCGCGGTTCTCGGCCAAGTAGCCGGCCAAGAACAGGACGATAAAGACCTTGGCGAACTCGCCGGGCTGGATGGTAAAGCCCGCGATGCGAATCCACAGCTTGGAGCCCGAGATCGTGGTGCCGATAAAGATAGGCAGCATCAGCAGAATGATGCCGATGATGCCAAAGGTGTACTTGTAGCGCATGACCACGTCGAGGTTTTTGACCAGTGCAAGCGTTCCCACCATGAGCGCCACCGAGACAAACAGGATGATGAGCTGCGAGATGGCGAGAGCGGGGGCGAGGCGTGTCACGAACGTGATGCCGATGCCCGAAAGCACAAAGACAATGGGCAGGATGGCGGGGTCGGCACCGGGCGCCAAGATGCGCACGGCAATGTGGGCCGCGGCAAAGGCGGCAAAGAGGCCGATCGGTACGGCGAGCGTCTCAAAGGAGATGGCAGCGCCCGCGGTGAGGACGTACATCGCATACAGCAGGATGACGGGGAACGCCGAGGCGATGAGCAAGAGCAGCTCGGTGTTGCGGCGACTCATAAGCGGCACTCCCTTTCTAATTCTTATCGGAGGCTTCGGCCTCGGCGGACTGTTCGGCGGTTTTCTCGGAATCTGATTCGGAGGTCGATCCCTGATTGGTGTTGTCGCGAATCGTTTGCGCGTCGATCACCTGGCGGGTCTGCTCCTCGTCGATCTGGTGGCGGTACTTGGATATCGTGTCCTGCGCATCGTCGACACTTGTTTGCGGAATGCCAGCCTTGAGGCGGTTTTGCGTGTCTTCGGGCAGATCGGACAGCTTAATGCTGGTTTCGCTTTCGAGCCAGTGGAGCTTGAGTCCGAGCGGCTTGCCGGGCAGGCCGCGCCAGACGGCGACATTGCCCTGGTAGGTACCCAGGTAGTACGAGCCGGTGACACCCGTGTAGGCCCAGATGCCAGCTGCCAGCACAAAGACGAGGGCCAGGATGGCGGCGATGGTAATGTTGCGGCGACGCACGCGTTGCGCCTCGCGCATAACGCCATCGTCAACCAGGTCAACGACTACTACGGTCACGTTGTCGTGGCCGCCGGCGGCAAGCGCCGCGTCCACTAGGTTGTCGACGCAGATTTGCGCGGTTGAGGACTGCGTGGCGATGTTCTCGATATCGCTATCGGGAATCATGCTCGAAAGGCCGTCGGAGCACAGGATCAGGCGGTCGCCTTCCTCGATATGCAGAGTGAAGTGGTCGGCATACATGGCGGGGTCCGAGCCCAGTGCACGGGTGATGACCGAACGGTTGGGGTGGACGCGAGCCTCGTCTGCCGTAATCTCGCCGGCGTCCACGAGCTCTTCCACATAGGAGTGGTCGCGGGTCACGCGGATGAGCGTGCCCTCGTGGAGCAGGTAGGCGCGAGAGTCACCCACGTGGGCGATGGCGAGCGTGTCGTTTTCGATATAGGCGCAAGTGGCTGTGCAGCCCATGCCGGGCTTGCCCAGGCCATTCAAGGCGGCCTCGATTACGGCGGCGTTGGCGGCCTCGACGGCTGCCGCCAGGCGTGCGGCGTCGGCAGACTGAGGAGCTGTCTTGGCGATGGTCTCGACAGCGATAGAGGAGGCTACCTCGCCGGCAGCGTGACCACCCATGCCGTCGCATACGCAAAAGAGCGGCGACTGCACCAGGTAGGAATCCTCATTGTGCGGACGCACGCAGCCAACGTCGGAGCGGGCGCCCCACATGAGTTGCGTGGTGGTGCCGGCATCATAGGTCGAGGCGGTCTCGATGCGCTCCTCGGTTAGGGGTTCAAAGCTCATGGTCGAGCCGGGGTCTTTGAGCTTGGCCTCAACGGCGGCAACGTCGATTTCGGCTGTGTCACCGGGAGAGACGGTGTCGGTCTCGGCGTTTGATTCGGAATCGCCGGCGTCCGGGGAGTCGGGCTCCTCGGACGCGCGGGCGGTCGACTCGTCATCTTGCGGGCTGACGTCTATAGGCTCGGGCGTCGCAAAGTGCGACGGCGCGGGCGTGTTTTGCGACTGGGCGGCGGGCTCGGCCACGGCATCGGACTCGTTTGCGGGCGCAGACTGCGGGGTCTTGGGTGCAGGGCCGTCCTCGGGGGATGGCCCTGCCTCGGGCGCCGACGTAGACGCGGGCGCAACCTCGGATGCCGGGGCTATGGGAAACGCCGGCGCGGCGGGCTCGGGTGCCGCAAACACCGCAGCGCTCTCGTTGATTGCCGCGGCGACGGGCTCTGCAAAGTGAGCCGGTGCGGGCGTGTCTTGCGGGACCGCGGGCTGCTCGGCAGCGGCGTGCGCGCCGATGGGGGCGGTGCCGCCGTCGGCGTTGTCCTTGGCATCCTCGTCGTCGCTAAGCGTCGGATATTCTTGCGTTACATGCGAAAGAGGCAGGGAGAACGCGGTGTCCTCGGGCTCCACGGGCGCAGGGCCCGTCGGGGCGGCATGAGCCGGCGCGGCCGCGGGGGCGGTCGACGTCTCGGGCATGGTTGCGGACTTGTTCTCCTCGTCGATCATCGACGGTTCACCTTCATGACCACGTCGCCAATCTGGACTTCGTCGCCCTCGCGCAGCGTTGCGGGCTCAACAAGCTGGCGGCCGTTGACGAGCGTGCCGTTAAGCGAGTTGAGGTCCTCGATGATGAGCGCCGGGCCCTGCAGCGAAAAGCGCGCATGCGAGGCCGAGACGAACGGTTCGTTGATGCAGATGTCCGAAGATGGCGAGCGACCGACGATGACGGGGCCGAGCATGTCTACGTGGATGCCGCGGATGCCGCGCGGACCCTTGTCCACATCGATTGTCCAGATGGCCGAGTCGCGGCGCTGTCCGCGCACAAGTCCCACGCCGGTCTTCATAACGGCGAACAGGAAGATATAGAGCAGGGCGACCAGGACGATGCGGCCTGCAAAAAGGACGATATCGATGTTCATAAGCGACTATCCCCTAAATTCAAAGGTACTCAGGCCAAACGTCAGCAGATCGCCGTTGCGCAGCGGGCAGCGCGTAATGCGGCGGTTGTTGACGAGCGTGCCGTTGGTGGAATTGAGGTCCTCGATCGACCAATCCGAGCCCGTAAAGGTGAGCTGGGCGTGGCGGCGCGACACGTTGGGGTCGCGCAGGGCAATGTCGGAAACTGAGCGCTCGCGACCGATGGTCACCTGTGCGGAGGTGATGCTATGGCTCTCGCCGCTCACGACGTCGACGAGCTGGGCGAGCGGACGCTGCGGGGCGCGAGAGCTTGCCATGTTGGAGGCGATGCTGGCTGCGGCGCCAAGGCCAGCGGCGGCGCCGGTCGCGGCGGCTCCGCCCATGCCGGCAAGCGCGTCGCGCGAGACGGTTTGGGGCACGGGAATGGGTGCGGCGGCAGGGTCGGGCATATTGGGCGCAAAGGGGTCGGCCACGGCAAGCGGGTCGGGAGTGGCAGCACGAGGTGCCGGCTGCTGCTGCGGCATAGCAGCGGGGTGTTGCTGCGGGGCGGCAAACTGCTGCTGGCCGGCGCGCGGGGCGCTGGCGGCACGGCTCGCGGCTGAGTTGTTCTGGCCCAGGCCGTTTTGGTAGGCGCGCTCTTCCTCGTACAGGCGACCGAGCGTAGGGGCATCGACGTTCTCGGCAAAGACCGAGAACTTGCCGCCGCGCAGCTGCGGGTCGATCATAAAGCGAACGAGGGGCTCGCCGACAAAGACGTAGCGGCGCTTTTCGGCCTGCGCTTTCACAAACTCGCGGACCTCGCGCGAAAGCTCGGGATAGAACGGGGCGAGCATGGGATCGTCGTCGGCGGCAATCAGGATGGTATAGAGCGCCGGCGCGGTGTTGACGCCGTTGATCACCAGAGTCTGATCCTCCATGTCGCGAGCGGCCTGCTTGGCAAGCTTCTTAAAGGAGAACGGGGCACGGGTGGCACCGAAGATGCCGGCCACGTGGTCCTCGAAGATGTTCAGGAAGTTCACGAAAGATCACTCTCCGTATAGGTTCTTTGGTATCCGAGCAAATAAAGGCATATCCCGACGATTATAGAGGATAGGATTCCCGTAACCGCCGCCTTGGCGACGACCGGGCCCGCAAGGCTGGCAATTTCCATATGGTGTGCAAGACAAAACGATACGGCCGAGCCGATGCCGGCGACGGCAATTGCGACGATGGCGGCAAGGTTCGATCCCTGCTCGGCGCGCTTGGCATGAGCATTGAGCAGCAGCGATGTTGCCGCGGCTATTGCTGCAACCAGCACGATTGCAGCGAGAAGGAGCGCGTCTCCCAGCGCTGCGACGACATTGCTAAGCCCCAGTACGCCTCCCGCAGAGAGAGCCGCTGCAGCAAGGCGGGCAAAGAGTGCGCCCATGCCCGTGGCCGCCGCTGCGCTTGCCGGGCCGAGCCAAAACGCCGCGATGCTCGCGGCGGCTCCGGCGGCAAGGAGGGCGTCGCCGGTTAGGCAACCCAGCGCAAGCGCGCAGGTGAGCGTCGTGCTCGCAGCTGCCTCGGTGCGTCCCCAAGCAATCCACCAACCGGACATGGCAGCGGCAAAAATGACCGCGACCGGCAGCATCGACAGGATGCCCTGCGCCTGCATGGTGGCGTTGGCCATGAGCACCAAAAAGCCCACGGCCGAGATGGCCGAGCCAATCTGCGGGGCCAAGCCTGCCGCCGCGCCAATGGCGACGGCCGCCACGACCAGCCCGGGAAGCGCCGCGACGCCGGCTGTCTGCATAAGCAAAAAGCTAAAGGCTCCGCATGAGAGCGCTGAGATGCCGCGCATGGTGTAGTTGCGCGCGTGGCTCCAGCGCGTGCCCGCCCAGCCAAGCGCGGGGTCGATCTCGACGGTGTCATCTTCGTAGGGTAGCGACTCCATATCGTCTGCCGCGCACTCGTCATCTGAAAGTTCGCCCACCATCTGCTCCAAGCTGCGACGGCCTTCGCGCACGCTTCCTAAGCCGGCAAGGAGTCGGTCGCAGAATGCCTCAATGCTATCGGGGCGGTCTTGCGGCATGGGGGAGAGAGCGCTCATGAGCGCTGCCTCGGCCCCCGGGGGAAAGTGAGGGATCAGTTCGCTGGGATAGGTGGCGCCGCCGATGATGCGGTCGAGCGAGTCGGCGGGCGTGGCCGCCATAAAGGGGGCGCTGCCGCACAGGCCCTCGTAGATCACGCAGGCAAGGGCAAAGACATCGGCGCGCTCGTCGACCGTGCCGGTCTCGATGTCGAGCTGCTCGGGCGGCATGTAGCCGATGGTGCCGCCGCGCGATCCGCCAAAGCCGCCGGCAGACGACAGCCGCGCCATGCCAAAGTCGGTGAGCTTTACATTGCCCGAATGGTCGATAAGTACATTGGCGGGCTTTATGTCCAGATGAAGCACGCCGTTTGCATGGGCAAAGGTGAGTGCCTGACCCAGCGCGTCGGCAATGGCAGCGGCCTCGTCAAAGGTGAGCGAGTGGCCGTCCACGCGATGTAAAAACTCGGCGAGCGACATACCGTCGACATATTCCATAACCAGGTAGGCATAGGCGGTGTCGTGCGTAAAGTCGATAACCTGCACGATATTGGGATGTTGAAGCATGGCGGCGGTATGTGCCTCGCGCAGCACGTCCATGATGTCGCTGGCGGGCATGCCGGCGCCGTCTGTGAGGGGGATGCGCTTAATGGCCACGCGACGGCGCAGATGCGTGTCGCGGCAAATCTCGATGGAGCCAAAACCGCCGGTCGCAAGCGTCTCGAGCGGCTGGTACCGCTTGAGCAGCTCGCGAGAGCTAGTGCCCTCCAAGGGAACGTCCGGCGAGAACCGGGCGGTATGTTGCGAGAAAAGCGGCATGGCCAACCCTCGTGCGTTTAAAGTTCGTTTGTGAGCGGCGGGCGCGGGGCCGAGCCGTTCGCGGTGGCATAGATGCTGCTAGTGTAGCACGCTCAGGCGGATGGCGAGGATGGCGGGATGCGAGGCTGCCTGTCTGGCTTGGCCTTAGCGCTTCTTCTTGCTCTTCTTCTGCTTGCGCCGCTTGCCCTTGTTATCCTGGGGCTTGTCGGCCTTGTCGCCCCGCTTGGCCTCGGCGGCAGCCTTCTCGGCCTTCATTTTCTTCTTCTTGGTCTCGATGCGGAGTTTTTTGTTGATGCGCGCCTTAAGGAAGGTGCCAAACTGCTCGGCATTGCCGCGGACAAAGGTGTCCTTAGGGATCGTCACGCCCTGGTCGGCGAACATGGCTACAAAGATGCGCTCGCCGTCGAGCACGTGGTCGAGCTTTTCAAACGGGAAGAACTGCGACTTGCCGCTCTTGCCCCAAACCATCAGGCCGTCCTCGTTGGCAGCGACGCGGCGATAGCGGCCACCCATGGACTCGTCGGCCTCGACGGCGTCGATAAAGTCACGGGCGAGCGTGTGGTGCAGGTTTTTGCTCCACCAGGCCAAAAAGGCGCCGAATACGATCAGGACGACGCCAAACTTGATCCAGTTACCGCCGGCCACCAGCATGCCAATGCCGATCAGCGCGGCAATTGCCGCGGCGACATACAGCGAACCGCGACGCCTGGGCGAGGCGACCAGGCGGGCGAAGTCGGTGACCAGGTCGTTTTCGTACTGGTACTCGTTGAGGTACAGGATGCCGTCGTCGGCTGCGGCCTGCTTCTCGAGCGCGACCTCGACCTGGTCGGCTGCTTCGGAGGGAACGAGGTTGCTCTCTGCGTCTGCCATGCTCTTTGGACTCCTATCGCGGCGGGCTCGCCGTACGGGTTATTATGAGTGAAGTATGCCGTGCGACCGCATGGCCGTCGCGGCAACAAGACTCAGTATACCCGGGGGAGCACCCATGGAATCGTTGTACCGAAAGTATCGCCCGCTCACCTTCGACTCCGTGGTGGGCCAGCAGCATATCGTCTCGACGCTCGAGCACGCCATCACCGAGGGACGCCTGTCCCACGCGTACCTGTTCTGCGGACCGCGCGGCACAGGCAAGACCACCATGGCGCGCATCCTTGCCAAGGCGCTGCTGTGCCGCAACGCCGGGGCGGCGCGCGCCGAGGGCGCAAGCGGCTGCATGCCCGACGGCACCTGCGAGGAGTGCGAGCTCATCGCCGAGGGCAATCATCCCGATGTTTACGAGCTCGACGCCGCAAGCCGCACGGGCGTGGACAACGTGCGCGAGGAGATCATCAACTCCGTCAACTTTGCCCCGGTGCGCGGCAAGTACAAGATCTATATCATCGACGAGGTCCACATGCTCACGACGGCAGCGTTCAACGCGCTGCTCAAGACGCTCGAGGAGCCGCCGGCGCACGTGATCTTTGTGCTGTGCACCACCGACCCGCAAAAGATTCTGGAGACCATCCTCTCGCGCTGCCAGCGCTTCGATTTCCACCGTATCGGCAACGAGGATATCGAGCATCGCCTGTCCTACGTGTGTGAGCAGGAGGGCTTCGATTACGACGACGAGGCGCTGGCCATCGTGGCACGCCATGCCAAGGGCGGCATGCGCGACGCGCTCTCCACGCTGGAGCAGCTGAGCGTTTTTGGCAACGGCGCCGTGCATGCGGACGATGCCCGCTCGCTTTTGGGCGAGGTTTCCGACCAGATTCTGGGCGAGTTTGCCCGCGCCATCGCCGAGCGTGATATTGCTGAGCTCTATGGGCTCATTCGTGCACAGGTCGAGGAGGGCAATGATCTGCTTGAGCTGACGCGCGACCTGGTGGCGCATGTGCGCGACGTGTATGTGGCCTGCGTTGCCGGTGCCCGTGCCGAGCTGTTTGAGGGCGGGGCCGAGCAGGCCGAGGCGCTTGCTGCCGAGGCTGCTGCCTTTGGCGAGCATCCGGCCGACCGTCTGGCCCGCGTGCTGACGGTGCTCGACGATGCCGCGTTGGAGATGAGGGGCGCGAGCGACGTGCGCCTGGTGCTCGAGATCGCCTGTACGCGTCTGGCGCGTCCCGAGGCCGATTTAACGATTGAGGCTTTGGCCGAGCGCGTGGCACGCTTGGAGGCCATGGTTGCCAACGCCGCCGTTCCGGCGAGCGTGGCTGCTGCTCAAGCGAGTGCGCCTGCGGCTGTCGCGGCTGCGCCTGCGACGACACAACAACCGACGCTGATCTCGGGTGCCCGAGCTGCTACTCCCGCGGCGACTGCCGCCCCCGCTGCTACGCCCGCGCATCAGGGTGGCATGCCTTGGGACCGCGGCGCTGCTGTTCCGGCGGCCCAGCCTGCGCCCAAGTCCGCAGCTCCGGCTCCCGCGCCCAAACCTGTAACGCCTGCACCTCAACCCGTTGCGGCTCCGGCTCCCGCGCCTGCTGCATCGACCGTGCCGGTGTCCAAGTCCAACAACGCCGCTCAGGTTGCCGCCGCCGGTGCTGCCGAGACCCCCGCGGTCGAGGACGCTGGCGAGCTCCAGCGCAAATGGGGCGAGGTCGTCGAGCGCGTCAAGGCCCAACAACCTTCTTATGCGGCTCTCCTGTTGAACGCTCGCGCTACGGCAGACGATGGTTCTAAGCTCACGGTCTCGTTCCCTACGGCATTTGCTATCAAGATGCTCGGGCGTGCTGATACACAGGCGGTGTTTTTGCCGACAGTCAGTGCGGTCTTCGGTCATCGCACCGTCGACTATGTCCTGGATGGGGGTGGCACGCCGGCTCCTCAACATGAGGAGCATTCTCCATCTGCACGGGCTGCGGCATCTGCGGACCCGCAACCCGTGTCCTCGGCGGCCCCTGTATCCTCGAGCGCCAGCGCGCCGCAGCAGCAAACGGCACCGGTAGCGGCATCGACCCCGTCGGCGCCTAAGCCCGCGGCGCCCAAACCGGCTGCTCCGACACCCGCGTCCAAGCCCGTCTCGCCCGCGCCCAAGTCGTCTGACCTGGGCAAAGCCCCCTGGCTACGCTCCGACAACCCCGCCGGTGCTCCTGCCACGGGTAAGCTCCCGACCGAGCCCGCACCCCGTGCGCCCGAGCGCTCGGCTGCCCCCAAGGCTCAGCCTGTCGCGCAGTCCGCGCCGTGGGAATCCGAGCAGGTACCCTACGACGACGCCATGGTCGGCGGCTTTGCTGCCGATGCTGGCGGGGACGATCTTCCTCCGTTCGACGTGCCGGGTGCGACGCCCGCGCCCAAGTCCGCTGTAGCTGCCCCCAAAGAGGAGGACGCTCCTGCAGCTCCCTGGGAGTCCAACCCCGGCGCCGGCAGCCCCTTCGGCCACCAGGGCGCAGCCCCGAGCATCCCGCAGACCGAGGACGAGGCCAAAGACCTCATCCGCAGCGTCTTCGGTCAGGCCACCATCTTCAAGCCGGTGGAGTAGCTGCGCAGGCGGGTATACTGCTCAAGAAGAGGACCCCTTGTCCGGGCGCATCTGTATTTCGGACATGTGTAGTGTGGTGCCGCGTATGTCGCATTTGAGCAGACAGGTGCGTGACGGTCGGCCTAGGATGCTGAGGTCGATACGATACGTCGCATGGCTGTCCGTGTACTCGACTTGCTCGGCGTTAATGGTTGCTCCGATTGCCAAATAAACGCCTAGCTCGGCATCGACAATCTTGAAGTCCTTTATCTTGACCTTGAACTCTTGATAGAGGGACGGGCTGTTGTAGTAGACGGTTCGGGTTCCGTCGGTGCACTCATCGGTCGTCTCCCATTTGACGACGGGCTGGTCCGAGCTGGCTATCAGCAGTTCTGCTCCAAAAGCTATGGCATGGGTGATGACAACCAGCAATGCCCAGCCGACAAAGAGATAGAGAACCACATATGCAACGGGGTGTTTTGAGCGGATGTTTTGGAGCGCGTTGGGGGCATTCATGGGGCACCTCCAAATTACTATCTATGGCAATCAAATTATACCCTGCCGCCATGTGCGCCGCCTCGAGCAGCGGTTCGGCATTTAGCTATTTAGTGGCGCACATGAAATGCCGGATTCGGCTCTACTAGATTGAGTGTGCGATATTATGCAACCTTGCATAATTCGACCTTGCATAATCTTTGAGTGCGGTTTGTATTGGAGGACATGTATATCGACTGAGGTAACACGTCCGCCCCGCTCTCTCGCCGCGCGCCGTGGTACGATTTTTGAGTTTGAAAGTCCCGCCGTGCTCCGGCTGCCCTTGCAGCTCGGCGTGCGGCCGCACGTAAAGGAGCCATCATGGCCGGTATGAACATGCAGCAGATGATGAAGCAGGCTCGCAAGATGCAGGAGCAGCTTGCCGCCGCGCAGGAGAACCTCAAGTCCCAGACCGTCGACGCCTCTGCCGGCGGCGGCATGGTCAAGGTGACCGTTAACGGCGAGATGGAGCTCGTCAACCTCACCATCGATCCCGATGCGCTCGATCCCGAGGACGTCGATATGCTGCAGGATATGATCATGGCTGCCGTCAACGAGGCCGTCCGCGGCGTCAACGAGCTCGCCAACAAGCAGATGGGCGCCATCACCGGCGGCCTCAACATCCCGGGCATGCCGTTCTAAGACACGCATATATATGAGTGCCAACCACAGTCTGCAAAAACTGCTCGATGAGCTGGGCCGTCTGCCGGGCATTGGTCCCAAGTCGGCCCAGCGCATCGCCTATTACCTGTTGGAGGCCGACGCCGAGGAGGCGCGCCGCCTGGCCGAGGCCATCCTGGAGGTCAAGCAGGAGGTCCACTTTTGCAGCCGCTGCTTTAACTACGCCACGGCCGACGAGTGCTCCATCTGCCAGGACCCGATGCGCGATACCACTCGCATTTGCGTGGTGGGCGAGCCGCGCGATGTCCAGGCGATCGAGCGCACGGGCAGCTACCACGGCCTCTACCACGTATTGGGCGGCGTGATCAGTCCCATGGACAAGATTGGTCCCGAGCAGTTGCACATCCGCGAGCTGCTGGTGCGTCTGGGCCACGAGGATATCCATGAGGTCATTATCGCCACCAACCCCAACATCGAGGGCGAGACCACGGCGAGCTACCTGGCCCGCACTATCAAGCCGCTGGGCGTCGAGGTATCGCGTCTGGCGAGCGGCCTTCCCGTGGGCGGCGACCTGGAGTATGCCGACGAGCTTACGCTTGGGCGCGCCATCGAGGCCCGTCGCACGATTTAGGTGGCGAGCCTGCTCCTGCCGTATGTTTTCCTCGCGACGCACGGGGTAGTCATAATTTCCCCGTGCGACTGTGAGTTTGTTGTGCAACAAAGATGCTTCGTATCCGCTTATCGCATGGATGCTTCCGCTCGCATCCTTAATTTGCCCATTCGTTGCGCAACCTTTTGGGTTCGCTGATACACTCAAATATGGATTTGAATGAATGCGCCGCTTCTGAGCGGCGTGTTTTTCTTGGAGGAGAACGCATGCGGCCCGGTGGCACTCAGACAAAGCGCGGCGCCGCAGTGCGCATGCGACGCCGACTGGGCTTGGCGCCGCGGGCGTACGCACTGCTATCGTGCTCGCTGGTGCTGGTCATAGCTGGCGTTTCCGCCTATGGCATGACCGTGCCGTCCATGATGCAGGCGCATGCCGCACGCGAACCGCGCGTGGGGCATGAGGTCAAAAGTGACCTGGGTACCACGACTGGATATGCTTGGGCAAGTGTGGTCGCGCATATTGTGTTTGGCACCGACGATGCGGACGGCGCCGAGGCCCCGGACAACGAAGTCACGCTTGCCAATGGCAAAACCATCGTGCTCACCAACACCAAGATCATCGATCGGTTGTCCAACAATAGCGTGGTGGCAACGGTGAATAAGGTCGAGCAGCAAAAGGAGCAGGACGCCCAGCAGTCCGGAAAGCCCGGTAGCTCGGATACTCCTGGCTCCGGCTCGGATTCATCGAGTTCGGGCGGCGGCTCTGGGGCGGGTTCCTCTACCGGAGGGCCTGGAAACGGCGGCTCGACGGGCGGCAACACTGACAACGATGCAAACTCCGGTGGCCTTTCCGCTGCTGAGGAAGAGAGCATTCACAGTTGGCTTGTGACCAAGTACAACATGCTCGACAGTTACGTTTCTCGTGCCAATGACGTGGTCTCGACCTATAACTCTACGGGAGATCCCAGGCCGTGCGACAGCCTGGTCGGGGAGATGTTTGTCATTCGAGCCGAGTTCGGTCGTCAGACATTCTCGCCCCGGTCAAAGTGGTATCAGCAGTATGCCAATCTGTGGGGCTGTTATACCAACCTATGTCAATGGGTCGGCCATTACGGCGATGATGACGTCGCGCTCGGTAACTTCAACAATAACGTGGCGGCGCTTGCCCTATGATGACCGATCTTGCATCCACCGTACCGCAATCGCTCGGTCGCGATCCGATGGTCGGCCTGCGCCTGGCGCGTGTCGACGGGTTTGAGCCGGCCATTGCGCTCGGTCAGGACGAACTGCCTGCCTATCTGCGTCGTTTTACGATGCTGTTTGCCGACGATGCCACCATGCGCCGTGGCGGTATCGGCCGCGTGACGCGTGCCGTCAACGCCCAAGGCGAGGCCGTGGCACTCAAGCAGCTCATCTTGCCGACGCGCGATGAGTTTGACGACGATGCCGCTCACGAGGCGCTGGTCGCCAAGTTCAAGGCGGCGTTTCGCGAGGAATACGAATGCCATCGCGCCCTTTCGGGCCTTAAGGGCTTTCCCCGCCTCTATGGCTGGGGCGAGGTCGACGGTGTGCCTGCAATTGTCATGGAATGGATCGAGGGCGAGACGCTTGCCCGCTTGCGTTCGCGACTCGCCGTGGACGATGCCGGACGCCTGTCGCCGCTTGTGGCGGCGCGTCTGGGTCGCGACCTGTTCGATCTGCTCTGCCGTATGAGCCTGGTGGGTGAGGGCTTTGTCCATCGCGATATCTCGCCCGCTAATATTATGGTGCGCACGGCGCGTCTACCGCTTGACCGGCAGCTTGCCGAGGGCACCTTTGACCTGTGCCTGATCGACTTTGGCTCGTCGCTGGCGCTTGAGCCTGCGTCGGCCGTGGCCGGTACCGGCGGCAAGGCATCCTTTACCGAGCGCTATGCCACGCTGCGTCGCGCGACGGTTGCCTATGCCCCGCCCGAGATGCTCACCGACGATATTCCCGATCTGCGCGCTTTGCGTATGTCGCCGGCGATCGACGTCTATGCCGCGGCAAGCACGGTTTACGAGCTCATTGCCGGCGTCGCGCCATACGAAGCCGCGCCGAGCACTTCGGGCACCTCGGGTTCGCGCAAAAAGACGCGCGACATCGCGAGCCCCTACCGTCTCAAGATGGACACGCGGCCCGACTATCCCATTGGTGCCCATGCGCCCGGTTGTGATTTGACTCAGCTGCTTCGTCGTGAGCCCGATGTGGCGCTCGCCGCGGCCGAGCAGGCCCAGCAGCTAGGGCTTGAGCCGGATTCCGAAGAGCTACGCGATGCGCTGGCGTTTGTCGATGCCCAGCTGTTCGACGTGGTGATGGCCTGTCTGTCCAGCCATCAAAAAGATCGTCCCGAGCCGGCGGCGGTCGAGGCGGCGCTCTCAGCGTTTTGTGACCACTATGCGCAAAATGTCGGCCGTTCGCTCCGCGGCGAGCCGCTCACGCCGTGCCCCATGGATGCGTCTGGCCGCGCGGTTCGTCGCGCGCTGATGGTCGGCGCGACGGTCGTCTGTGGCGTGGTTTGGGCTGTGATCGTGGTTTCGGCCGCGCTGCTGGCGTCGGGCGCTCGCGTGACGGCGACTTTGGGATCGCTCGTGTGGTCTGGGTCGCTACCGGGTATTATTGCCGCACTGGCGTTGGCGCTGCCAGGCATAGCCGGCGTTGCCGCGGGGGCGCTTGCGCGCGATCGGCGCTCGGGCTTCCTGCAGGGTGTGCTTGCGCTTTCTGTCTGCGAGGTTCCGGTGCTGGTTGTGGCTGCATGTAGCGTATTTTCCCAACGCGCCGTGATGGCGGCCTTGTTGCCGCTCTGGTTGCAACCTATACGCTTACGTGGTTTTTGCTTGCGATGGGCTTTGCCTTTGAACTTCCCGTTTCGGCACCACGACGCACAAAAGCCCAGATGGCGACTCCGCTTGCCGGTGGAGCCGCAGCTGCCCGTACTTTTGGCGGACCTGTCGAAGTATCGTCCGATTCTATTTCTACGACTAAGGAGGCCTAGGTCATGGCATCTCAAGTTGAGCTCACCCCATGCGGGGCCATGTTTGACATCTTTAAGCGCGCGGCGCATCTGAGCCATATCGAGCTGTGCGGCTTGGTGCTTTCGTCCCGTCCGCTCGCCGACGGCCGCAGCCCACAGAGCCGAGCCGCCGATCGCTCTTGGGTTTCCCGCTTTATCGTTCGCGCGCCGGTCGGCACGCTTCAGCATCGCTACTTTGCCGAATACGGTACCTCGGCTGCGCGTATTATGTCGCAACTGGCCCTGCGCCAGCGCAATCCCATGGACTCCACGGCTGTGATCAATATGGTGTGCGGTCCTGCAGGTGAACCGATGGTACGCGCGCTCGAAGAGTGCCACCAGGACACGAATCTCTATCGCAACGCGCTCGATCGCCTGTCCCAGGCGGCGGAACTCATGCCCGCCGAGCGCGCCGAGGCCGTGCTGGTGCTGTTTGTCGCCGTCGGTTGTTCGGCGGATGTGCGGTCCTCGGTGAACTATGCCATCGACTACGCGCACGCGACCTGTGGCGGAGGCACATCCACGCCGCGTTCGCTTGGCATGTCGATGACCGCGGGCGAACGCGAACCCGCCCCGGCGCACCCCTTGGGCTTGCTGCGCGTACAAAACAGTTTTGTCGTGAGCGCCCCGCGCTGGATTCAGCCGAGTGAGCAGGGTGTTGAGATTGGCGCGCTGGCCACTGGCGAGGGCGATATTACCGACGTCGGCGACGATGTCTCGGCCCGCCATGCCCATATCTGGTGCGATGCTCAAAATATCTGGCACGTCGAGGACTTGTCGTCCACCAACGGAACCGTGGTGGTAAACGGGGCCACGCGCGTCTGCATTCAGGTCGAACCCGGCCGTTCCGCCCAACTCAATCCCGGCGACGAGCTCAAGCTCGGCGAATCCACTACCTACGCCATTCTCTTCGGTGCCCTCTAGCCGGCAGATAGGGACGTTCCTTTTCTGCCGGCACTTGGGGACACTCCTTGGCGCACCAGAGCCGGTCGCCCAGGGATGGAGGGGCCATTTTGGCCCTTGGCGGTCAGTCGGGGCGAAACTAGAAGATCTTTCCGATTCGCGGCTGTTCATGCTTGTAGAGCATCTAAAACAATAGGATGTTATTCTGGAATATGCCGGGTGCGTGAACTTGCCTGTCTTAGCCTTAATAAGGTATAGGGGAGTTTGGCTCAGGGGTTCCGTCTTGTTCTTCAGCGCAGTATTGTGGGACAGATTTGCTGAGATTGGCGCCTTACACCGCAGAGCGCACGGAAGGCTCTCGATTTGTGTTCTGGCCCCAGAATACAGGGCCTGATACTTACCAACTGTGGCATGGATGTAACATCTGTAGAAATCAACCCTTTTGTTGTCGACCTTTGTAAGAAAAACACTGCCATCAACTCTTTGGATGACGAAACTAGGGTGCTTGAGGGGAGCCTTTACTCCCCTCTGAGAGATGACTCATGTTTTTCGCTTGTCGTTGTGAATCCTCCGTTACTGCCGATTCCGGATGAGATTCCTTATCCCTTCGTTTGAGATGGAGGACAATCGGGTCTGGATAAAACACTTCGTATTCTTAAGGGTGGCGATACGCATTTAGAGAAAAACGGTAAATACTGCTAATAGGGGTGACGACGATGGTGCAGGGGCGACCCGCGATGCTCTCATCAATACGTCGGATACTTGGGAAATCAGGTCTAGATGCATGTATGATGATGCTGTGTGGCTATTCAATTAATCCGCGTTCCGAATGGGTGCAGGGTATAGCTGCGACATCGTATGCTTTTGACCCGGCGCGATACTCAGATATTTCTGAGGCGGTTGACGAAGTTTATACGCACTATGCCGCGCAAGGCGTTTCGGAAGTTTGCACATCTACGTTACGGGCTTAGGTTTCTTCAAGCGAGCAGGCCGGTTGCGTTATTTCGAGCGATTTTTCTAGTCTAGACGACAAAAGGCAAAGGATTTGATGGGTATAAAACGCGGACGTTTGTGGGCGGATGCTCAAATCTATTGTGGCAATCGGGCGGTTGAAAAAGATATTTCAACCGCCCGATTGCCAGGTTCGTCGGAGGAGATGTCCGATTCCGACTCTCTTGTAGGAAGAGCTTGAGATCGTATTGGCCCAAGGCAATCTTAAAGCAGTCTCATTGGCAAATCTTCGCTCCTGTTGTGTTGAGGTGTAAGGTATCAGTGATTGATGTTTTGTGGCGGGTAGATTGGGGCCTTCCTTGATTCGATGCGTTCTCTCGAGGTTCATCAGAGCAAAAGGGGCTTTCGTCTTCATTGCTATCACGGTGATTGGAACCGCTCTCTCCTATGCCATGCCATACGTGAACGGGAAATTCTTAGATTTTCTTCTCGGTAACCGCAGCGAAAGAGACGCCGTACTCTTCGCGCTCCTGGTTGCGTCAATAGGAGTTTTCTCCACCCTCTTTACTTATTTTGCAGGAACACTTTCCATTCGCATAACCACGAGACTTTCCTTTGATCTTCTCAGGGAGGCCGTCTTGCGTTTTGAAAGAGAGGATTACTTGGTGAGTCGGACCATCGATCCAGCCTATACAACGCAACGGATTATTTCCGACTCCAGCGTGGTCTCATCCTTCGTTTTGGCGAATTTTATCAGTGCGCCGCTGTCCATTGTAGCCATTCCCATCGTATTGCTTATCATATGGTCAATTGATTCAACTCTCGCGGTGTTTTCCATCATTCTCCTCATCGTGTATTTCTGTGTAATTACTGGGTTGAGGAAACTTTTGTATAGGGTCACGTATGAGAAGAAAGAGGCGGACAGCGCCTTTTACGCCGCAATTGCATCGCAGCTTAATCAGATTCTCAACATTCAACTGACATCTTCGTACGGCAAGAGCGAACAAGCGCTCGACGCTGGGTTTAAGAGCTATTTTCCCAAAGTTTTGCGCTCCGGAAAGCTATCATATTCTCTGACATCGCTCGATGGTCTTTTCGCAGCGTTGTTTCAAGCGGTGATACTTGTTGTTTCCGGAGTACGAATCATTAACGGAACTATGTCAATAGGCGAGTACACTATCATCGGTACATACTTCGCGGTTCTCTTTAAGACTTTGAAAAGTATGATGTCATTGTTCAAATCCTATCAAGATGCCAAAGCATCATGGGATAGGACGGCTATCGCGACGAGAGAAAAGGAGAGATCGGGGTGGAATCGGACCGATTTAGCTAAACTCGATGAAATAAATGACATTTCGGTATCTGATTTGGAATTCTCGGTTGCCCTTCCAGACGGATCTGTCCGAGAGGTCCTCGGCGGGTTTTCTTTCAAGTTTTCCGGTCCTGGTACATATTGCATAGTTGGGGAAAACGGAAGAGGCAAGACGTCACTTCTTTACTTGATGCTCGGGCTATACTCATCGAAAGGCAAAGTAAAATACAACGGCGTGCCAATCGAAGAATGCGACTTGGATTACATACGTGCGAGAGAGATATCGTGCTGCCCACAGTCGTGCTTCGCGCCGGACGAAACGGTGAAAGAGCTGTTAGAGTATTTCGACACGCCCTTTTCTTCCTATCACCGGGGTGTAGATGGCCTACTTTCGCTGGAAAACAGCGTGAAGGAGTTGCTCGGGAAGCGTTGCTCCGCGCTTTCGGGCGGTGAGCTGCGCCGAGTGTACTTATGGTCGGCGATTTCACGCAAGTCGTCAGTTTTGGTACTCGACGAGCCCACGACTGGGTTAGACGCTGTAAGCCGCGCCGAGCTTGCGGCCTATGTTAAGCGCAACAAGCAAAGCCAGCTGATCATCGTTGTCTCTCACGATGACGAGATGGTCGGCGCGGTAGAAGGGGTAGTGGATTTAGGCAGCATGTACCAGGGTAAATGATGACAAGTGTAGTGCTACCCAACTGGCAGAGATAACAAAAAGGCGATGCAGATGCACGTAGCATTCAGGCGGTTCGGACTCGGTGCCTTCACGCCATCGCAACGCTTTCAGATATAGTTCTCGTTCTCTTACTAAAGGAAACTTTAGTCTACGTCATCTTGTCGAGACAGAGGTGAAGCGAAGTGTTGTCGCGACGTATCTTATTCCAGGTGGCTCAGTATCAGCGTGAGAATCGCACCAAAGTGTACTTACGATTCTCGTGTCCCACGGACAACATGAGCTGAGCATTGAGGTTCCACCCTTTGCTGCAACTACACGGGGTTGGACGGCAATGAATATGCCGGGCCGCATACCACGCGCAGCGGGGGTCCATGTCCCAGTATGTTGCCTACAGCAGCCTCGATGTCCACGCACACATCATCTCTGCCTTCGCGTTCAATCCATTTGCCGGAGAGTGCGAGGGTTGCCAGGCCGTAGAATTCGAGCCGAACAAATGAAATGCGGTATCAGCGCATAGGATTAAACTGACGATTGCTTTGCACTGAGAATACGCTTGGAAAGCCGCTATGGGTGGCGGCCCGGGTTAAATAGAGAAGCCCGTCCGATCACTTTCATGTGGCGAACGGTCGGGCTTCTTATTCCACTTGCCAATGCTCGGCTCATATTGGAAGAAAGCTACGCTAATGTTTGCGTGACACTCCTATTTTCTCCGAAGAAAGAGTCGGATAATGAAGAATAGAATTAAAAAAGGTGCCAGATATAACGCAAGTATAAAGGCTAATCCAACGAGACCTTGCAATAATGGCATAACTCCTCCCAGACACGAGATTTTGGAATTTGTTCCCATCTTATTCTGATTTGGACCAAATAGTTCCTAGCCACAAAACTACTCGTCAACTGGATCGCACCAATCTGCTGGCAAAACACAGCTTGATTCTTTATCGACATAGCACCAATCCGCAACAGGGCACTCGGCGATGTCGTAAAAATTGCATATATCAACTCCAAGACAACAAGGCTCAACGGGAGGATGTTCATTTGAACCAACAGGATGGATATGCTTCATAACAGCTCCTCACCTTAATCCAATTAGAGACTACGTTTGATCAATGCCACAGTGATCTACAACGCAGATGCTGCCGCCATCCATGTCATAGTCGCAGTAATCGTATGCACCACAGCCATCTGCTTTATCATAAACAGTACAGATGTCAGTAATGCCCAAGAGGCAGTCAAAAGACATCGGCTTCACGCCTGCCTCGTCGCCACTTCCTGGATTAATCGGATGAATATGCTTCACGACTACCTCCCTTTGAGTGCAGAAAAACCTCAATATTGTGTATAACAAACCAAGATGTCTAGTTCACCATATTTCTAGAATGGTTTCGGCGAACGTAGCAATAAGCTTCGCAGACGGTAATCAGAAGAACGAACACCTCCACAATGGTGACAGCAATGCGCTGAACCGCTTATTCCGATACAGTAGCTTCTCGTTGATTTTTCTCCTGCGAAGATGAGTGGCGGGAAATAAGGTCAAAAGCCATCTCGTAGCACATTTTTCTATATTCACATGATGCAGGGTGTAGACTCTTGGGCAAGTAGCCGTGCTCGTCTGCAGCCTCCCAGCTACAGCCCCCACCACAGAAAGACCGAGCCCAACAGTCCGTACAGTCAATTCTTTTTTCGACACCCTGACTCCAGTTTTCAATATACCTAGTTTCGTCAATTCCGGTGACGATGTTGCCCATTTTGAATCGCATCATCCCGACAAACCTGTGACAGGGGTATACGTCCCCTTCGGGAGTCACGGAAATAAAACGCCTGCCAGCCCCGCATCCGACAAAGGCGATCCTGTTGCTCATAATCAAATCAACTGCAGTTTTCAATGTTCTAAACAAGGGCTTTTCCCCTTGATCAATCTGTTTGAGATATTGATCCGCCAAATCTATTAGGCCCGCCCTGATTTTGTTTAATGAGTGTTCGTCGAGTTTGATATTCTCATCGAATGAGCTCACGGGCGAGAAGTAAATCCTTCTGAAGCCCATCTCTTTAAACTGAAGATAGTCTTCAACAAGGTTACAGTTATTATTTGTTAAGGTCGCTCTTGCGCCGAAGGGGAACGACTCGGAAAAACGACGAACGTTTTTGTCGATATCGGAGAAAGAGCCGCCTCCCGTCTTGTACGGGCGCGATGCATCGTGCTTGCATCCTGTACCATCGAGACTAATCAGAACAGAAAACCCGTGCTCCTTGAAAGAATTCACAGCAGTGTCATTCAAAAGCGTTCCGTTGGTCGTAATAGAATAGGTAAAGTTTCTATTGGGGTATATTCTTTTTGAATAGTCGACCGTTTTCCATATCAGCGGCTCGTTAATCATGGGTTCCCCACCAAAAAAGACGATCGCAAGCGTTTCGTTTTCCGATGAACTTGCGACGAGGTAGTCGACCGCCTTGAAGGCTATCTCGTCTGTCATCAGCAGAGGAGACGTTCCATAATCTCCTTTACCGGCAAAACAGTAACTACAACCAAGGTTGCATGCATGTGAAACGTGGAGTTCGATGGATCTAAGTTTTCGAGGCGTGTCTTTTGTTAAGAAAGTCCGCTCAGACAATCGTTGATACTCATCAATGTCGTCTTCAAGTTCTGCTATGGTCGTTTGGTCGTAGCCTTTCGCAGCAAGTGACTTTGTTAGCAACTTCGAGTTGACCGTTCTTCCCGATGCTTCAAATATGCGAAGCGCATCTTCTGATGCTTGGTCAACCTGAAAGCAATTGCGAGTGACCTCATCGAAGCAGTAACGACGATCACTTACTGAGAAAAAATGCATACGTTCCTCAATTTCATGCTGGACTGGCACTAACCTTGTTTATTGTTGCGCAGCTATAAAAAACCACCAGCGGGGATTCGGTGTGCGGCCCAATCGGACTCCCAAAAGGTTCTATTTGAGACTGGCAAGCTTTGTGTTGTTGGCACTTCGACAGCGCTCTTTATTCCAACATGGAGCCTCGCAGTTTGAGTCGACTTGCCTCTGGAAGGTCCGATCTTAACTTGATTTAGGATGAAAACAGATTACAGGCGCGCTCCTCTAGAAAGAAAGGAAACCAATCGCCGCCTTTCACCAGGAAAGTTTTTATAGCCCACCTCGAGCAAAATGAAAGATGCGAGAGCGATTGGGGAACAACGCGAATCTCCCCTTTTGGGTGGGAGCGAGCCTTCAGCCACCGGCGAACGACTCGCCCTGGTCAGAATCTGGAAGTGGTGCCGGGCCGCTTGGGCCTCCCCGGTGACTTCGTGGGGCTTACCTGCCTGACGTCGAGGAGTACATCCGCAAGATTCGTTCCCTATGCCGTTTGCTCTCACGCCCGCCTTAGTTCCAAGTCGGGCGAGCCGCCGCGCTCATGCGACCTGTGGCGGCGCCACGTCGACGCCGCGCTCGCTGAGCACGTCTTCGGTCGCGGGCGAGCACGAGGTCGCGCCGGCGCATCCGCTGGGATTGCTGCGCGTGCAAAACGGCTACGTGGTGAGCGCCCCGCGCTGGATTCAGCCGAGTGAGGAGGGCGTCGAGATCGGCGCGCTGGCGACGGGGGAAGGCGACATCACCGACGTCGGCGACGACGTCTCGGCCCGCCATGCCCATATCTGGTGCGACGATTCTGGCACATGGTTTGTCGAGGACCTGGCGTCCACCAACGGCACCGTGGTGGTAAACGGGGCCACGAGTGTATGTATTCAAGTAGAGCCTGGCCGCTCCGCCCAGCTCAACCCCGGCGACGAGCTCAAGCTCGGCGAATCCACCACCTACGCCATCCTCCTCGGCGCCCTCTAGCCAGCAGATAGGGACGTTCCTTTTCTGCTGGCACTTGGGGACACTCCTTGGCGCGCCAGAGCCAGTCGCCCGGGGATGGAGGGACCATTTTGGCCCTTGGCAGTCACCTAAGGTAAACCTCTACCGCCCACCTATATTTGCCGAAATATGGCCTGACGGCGGGGTACAATAAACCCGCATGCGGATTTCCGTTGCGGGCGCTTCCCATCGCCGGGGCGTGCCCGGGAGCATCCGGCATGCGGCCTTTGCGGCGCTCGGTCATGTGCAAGACGGGTAGCTGGGCCTGTGGAGCGCGTGCAGCTCTCCTCGCCTCGGCATGCCTTCTCTCCACGCCATGTACCTGCCGCTGAGTCCGCCTGTCAGATGATCGGAAGCAACAACGAAAATCCCATCACGCCAACATCCCGGCGATCGCCGGGGCCTGTATACCTATATGAGAGGAGAGGGGTATATGGCGCGTAAGTTTAAGTCTATGGACGGCAACGAGGCGGCCGCATATGTTTCGTATGCGTACACCGAGGTAGCGGGAATTTATCCCATTACGCCGTCCAGCCCGATGGCCGACCATGTCGACCAGTGGGCGGCCCAGGGTCGCAAGAACATCTTTGGCACCCCGGTCAAGGTCGTCGAGATGGAGTCCGAGGCGGGTGCAGCCGGTACCGTTCACGGTTCGTTGGGCGCCGGTGCTCTGACCACCACCTACACGGCTTCTCAGGGTCTGCTCCTGATGATCCCGAACATGTACAAGATTGCGGGCGAGCAGCTCCCGGGCGTCTTCCACGTCTCCGCGCGTTGCGTCGCTTCGCATGCCCTGAACATCTTCGGTGATCACTCCGACGTCATGGCCTGCCGTCAGACCGGCTTCGCCATGCTCGCCGAGGGCAACGTCCAGGAGGTCATGGACCTCTCGCCGGTGGCTCACCTTGCCGCCATCGAGGGCAAGACCCCGTTCCTTAACTTCTTCGATGGCTTCCGCACCAGCCACGAGATCCAGAAGGTCGCCATGTGGGACTACAAGGATCTGGCCGAGATGTGCGACATGGACGCCGTCCAAGCTTTCCGCGATCACGCGCTCAACCCTGAGCACCCGCATACCCGCGGCAGCCACGAGAACGGCGACATCTTCTTCCAGAACCGCGAGGCCTGCAACAAGGTCTACGACGAGCTTCCCGCCGTCGTCGAGGGCTACATGAAGAAGATCAACGAGAAGCTCGGCACCGATTACGGCCTGTTCAATTACTACGGCGCTCCCGATGCTGATCGCGTCGTCGTGTGCATGGGCTCCTTCTGCGACGTGCTCGAGGAAGTCATCGACTACCTCAACGCTCACGGCGAGAAGGTCGGCCTGGTCAAGGTTCGCCTGTTCCGTCCGTTCTCCATCAAGCACTTTGTCGACGTTCTCCCCGAGACCGTCAAGAAGATCGCCGTTATGGACCGCACCAAGGAGCCGGGTTCCATCGGCGAGCCGCTCTACCAGGACGTCGTCTCCGCTCTCTACGAGGCCGGCAAGACGGGCATCAAGGTCGTCGGCGGCCGTTACGGCCTGGGCAGCAAGGACACGCCTCCCGCGTCCGCGTTCGCTGTCTTCGAGGAGCTCAAGAAGGACGAGCCCAAGCGCGAGTTCACCATCGGCATTGTCGATGACGTGACCAACCTGAGCCTGCCCGAGGTCGAGGATGCGCCCAACACCGCAGCCCCCGGCACCATCGAGTGCAAGTTCTGGGGTCTGGGTGGCGACGGCACCGTCGGCGCCAACAAGAACTCGATCAAGATCATCGGCGACCACACCGACAAGTACGTTCAGGCCTACTTCCAGTACGACTCCAAGAAGACCGGCGGCGTCACCGTCTCGCACCTGCGCTTTGGTGATTCCCCGATCCGTTCGCCGTACTACGTGACCAAGGCCGACTTTGTCGCCTGCCACAACCCCAGCTACATCGTCAAGGGCTTCAAGATGGTCCGCGACGTCAAGCCGGGCGGCACCTTCCTGGTCAACTGCCAGTGGAGCGACGAGGAGTTCGCCGAGCACATGCCCGCCGTGGCCAAGCGCTACATCGCGAACAACAACGTCAACGTCTACCTGATCGACGCTATCGACCTGGCTGCCAAGGTCGGCATAGGCAAGCGCACCAACACGGTGCTCCAGTCCGCCTTCTTCGCGCTGGCCAAGGTCCTGCCCGCCGAGGACGCCCTGCAGTACATGAAGGACGCGGCTACCAAGTCCTACATGAAGAAGGGCCAGGCCATCGTCGACGCCAACCACAAGGCCATCGATGCCGGCGCTACCGCCTTCCGCAAGTTCGAGGTTCCGGCCGACTGGGCAACTGCCGAGGATGTCGCTCCCGTCGAGCTCTCCGAGGAGACCAAGTCCGCCATCGCCCAGCAGGTCAAGAACCTGCTCGAGCCCATCGATCGCATGGATGGCGACAGCCTGCCCGTTTCCGCCTTTGTCGATTGCGCCGACGGCCAGTTTGAGCTGGGCGCCTCCGCATACGAGAAGCGCGGCGTCGCCGTGGTCGTTCCTCACTGGGACGAGACCAAGTGCATCCAGTGCAACCAGTGCGCCTATGTGTGCCCGCATGCCACCATCCGTCCGTTCGCGATGACCGAGGACGAGGCTGCCGCCGCGCCCGAGGCTACTCGCACGCTCGACGCCATGGGTCCCAAGGCCAAGGGCATGAAGTTCACCATGGCCGTGTCCCCGCTCGACTGCATGGGCTGCACCAACTGCGTCAAGGTCTGCCCCAAGGGCGCCCTCGAGATGGTTCCCACCGAGCAGGAGATGGACCAGCAGCCCGTTTGGGACTACATGGTCGAGAACGTCTCCGAGAAGAAGGAGCTCATCGCGGCCAACGTCAAGGGCAGCCAGTTTAAGCAGCCCTACCTGGAGTTCTCCGGCTCCTGCGCCGGCTGCGCCGAGACCGCCTATGCGCGTCTGGTGACCCAGGTTGCCGGCGACCGCATGTTCATCTCCAACGCCACCGGCTGCTCCTCCATTTGGGGCAACCCCGCTGCCACCGCTCCTTACTGCAAGGATAAGGACGGTCACGGCCCGGCGTGGAACAACTCCCTGTTCGAGGACAATGCCGAGCACGGTCTGGGCATGGCCGTTGGCTACGAGGCCGTCCAGAAGAAGCTGATCGCTGCTACGCAGGAGATCATCGCCGCTGACGGTCCGTCCGACGAGCTCAAGGCCGCCGGTCAGGCTTGGATCGACTCCGTCAACGACGCCGAGGCCTCTAAGACCGCTGCCGCCGCCTACGTTGCCGAGCTCGAGAAGTGCGGCTGCGACGCTTCCAAGGCGATCCTCGCCGACAAGGCTTACCTCACCAAGAAGTCCTTCTGGATCTTCGGTGGCGACGGTTGGGCCTACGACATCGGCTTCGGTGGCCTGGACCACGTCCTGGCTTCCGGCCACAATGTCAACGTCTTCGTCTTCGACACCGAGGTTTACTCCAACACCGGCGGTCAGGCCTCCAAGGCCTCGAATCTGGGCCAGGTCGCTCAGTTCGCCGCTGCCGGTAAGGTGACCAAGAAGAAGTCCCTGGCCGAGATTGCCATGAGCTACGGCTACGTCTATGTGGCGCAGGTCGCCATGGGCGCCAACCCGGCTCAGACCCTCAAGGCCATCCACGAGGCCGAGGCCTACGACGGTCCGTCCCTCATCATCGGCTACAGCCCCTGCGAGATGCACTCCATCAAGAAGGGCGGCATGCAGAACTGCCAGGCCGAGATGAAGAAGGCTGTCGAGTGCGGTTATTGGAACCTCTTCCGCTTCAACCCCGAGGCTGCTGCTGGCAAGAAGTTCTCGCTCGATTCCAAGGAGCCCGCGGGCGGTTATCAGGAGTTCCTGATGAACGAGGCCCGTTACGCTTCGCTGACGCGTTCCTTCCCCGAGCGCGCCGAGGAGCTCTTCAAGGAGAACGAGCAGGCCGCCATGGACCGCTACGCTCACCTGCTGAAGCTCAAGACGGTGTACAACGAGGCCTAGGTCTCCCACCGCAGGATCTGAGGGCTGACCTTCGCGGACGTCCTCGGACATGAAAGAACCCCCGCTGCGCACTACGTGCGGCGGGGGTTCTTTCGTCCTGCGGAGTGTCCGCGAAGGTCAGCCCTCAGACCCTGCTACGACTACGTCCTCGGATTGTGTGGGCGGATGAAGGACGTAGTTGGTCGGGTATTCCGTCCCCTTCGCTGTTTCGCGGCTTTGCCGCGAAAGGCTCGTTACTTTGGGGATGGATGGGGGGCGTGGCTGTTGCAACGCCTTATCCCTTTGCTTTTTCGCGCCTTTGGCGCGAAACGCGCGGCACCTTGGGAAATGCATTGATGCGTGGACGAGGCTGGATTGTGGATTCTAATGGCTAGAGAGATATGGGCGCGAACGAGAAATCGTTATTGGGGTCATCCTTTTCCATAAACTCATCGAGACAAAACGTCATGTAGATTGGAACGTACAGAACCTTGCCCTCTTTGCTGAGATTCTCGTGGCTCAGTACAACGGCCTCGGGAATTTTGTACTCGCCCACACTCATCAGACGATCGAGGGCCGCATGCGCTCGAACTTTCTTGCCCGATTTGACCTCGATTGGGACAACATGCCCGTGGGCGCCTTCGATCACAAAGTCAACTTCACCGACCTCACGCGTTTGGTAGTACCATGCATCCGCCCCAAGGGCAACGAGTTCCTGCGCGACCACGTTCTCATAGAGACCACCAAGGTTGGGAGTTTTCATATCAAGATAGACAGCGCGTGCAGTGCTGCCGGGGTATCGCGATGCGAGCATGCCTGTATCAGACTCGTATAGTTTGAAGGCTGTCGTTTTCTCCGTCCTCTTGAGAGGACTCCGTGGCTCCGTCACCCTGGCGACCATCAATCCAACGCCTGCGTTAACAAGCCACAGGAAATCCTGCTCATATTTTTTAAGGCGAGCTCCCTCGCCCAGAGACGAAACGACAAAGCGATGAGACTCCGCCTCAAGCTGAACGGGAATTTGCTCAAAAATCGACCGAACGTTAAACGCTCGAGTCGATGCATATTTTGAGATATCGCTTTTGTACTGATCGACCAGCTGAGTTTGAAGCTCACGTGTGCTCACGAGCGAATAACCCGAATCAATATAGTTCTGAACGACTTCCGGCATGCCGCCGCAAACGATATAAGCTCTATAGTTCTTGAGCATCGCCTCATGAATATAGTTTTCGACAGGATGCTTTTCGACAAGGCAGCTGCGAATGCCTGCAAGCACATTCTCACTGACGCTGTTTGCCCAACAAAACTCTTCAAAATCCATTGGACGCATAACAATGTGCTCGACATACCCCACCGGAAAAGAAGAGATTCCCTTAAACTCAGTCCCAAGCATAGACCCCGAGAAGACATAGCTAAAGCGCCCATCCTCGACCAACGCCTTCATGAGCGTAACGATCTGCGGATACTCCTGAATCTCATCGACAAAGACAAGCGTATCCCCCTCAGTAAGCGGCGCATCCGCAAGAAGGGCTACACGGTTGATAAAGTCAACGGAGTTCTTTGCGCCAATAAGCACATTCTTTGCCTCGACATCGAGTAGTAAATTGACCTCAAAATACGAAGCGTAGTTGCTTTTTCCGAACGCGCGAATCGCATAGCTCTTGCCGATCTGACGCGCACCAGTAACAAGTAATGCCTTATTGGAGTTATTCTTCCAGCTCAAAAGCCTATCAGTGACCTTACGGCGTAGCATAAAACCCCCAAATGACAAAAATTGGCAGATAGAATTGCCTAAAATCATACAAAAATTTGCGGATAATAGCGTGCGTAAATATACAAAAATTGGAAGATAGCAAAGGTCCGATAAGGTCTCAAAGCCACTGAAACAGTGCTCTACTTTGCGAAGGGGCTGGGGACGCTGTTGGGTGCGTCTCCAGCCCTCTGATTCTTACTTTGGATCCCGATGGTGGGGTGTTGTCGGTGCTGCTTGCTTGGTTACCTTGTCTCGCCGGATTCCGTGCGTAGGCGGTAGCCGTGGACGAGGTCGCTGATGGCCGGCCAGGGAATCTGGCGATCAACCCAAAATTGGAGCTGGACCAGATAGCGCTCGGTGGCGCGGGTGAGGGCCGCGAACTGTTCGTGAGTCTCTACCTGGGCGTAGAGGTCGCGGCTGTGGGCGAGGATTGCCGTGGTGTCATCCATTTTGCCAGTGACGTCGAAGGCGCCCGAGAACCAGTCGCACAGGCGCGCGGCGCTGTTGTTGATCGTTTCGAGGTCGGCGGTGCCGTCGTTGGCGTTTTCGTTGGCCTGGGCTCGCAGGAGGGAGAGGGCGTCGGTGGCGTTCATGCAGTAGCCGACGGTGAAGTTCCAGACGGCGAATTCGCGGCCGGTGTCGAGCTTGCGGCGGCGCATCAGGTCGATGTCGCGGGGCTCCTCGAGCATCATTTGGTCGGCGAGGGCCTCAAGTGCAGTGGTGTACTCGGCAAGGTCGAGTGCGAGCAGGGTGTTGATATCCATCATCTTTAGGCCTCCGCTTCGATCTCGACGATTTCGTTTTTGATGTACATGCCCTGGTTGTCCCAGACATTGCGGCAGGCGGCGGCAAAGCGCTTGCGGTCGGCTTCGCAGATGCGGGCGAACATGTTGCAGGTGCCAAAAGGCTCGCACACGTCAAAGAAGATGCAGATTGACGACCATCCGCCATACCAGCTCACGGCGCCTGCCGGCTCGTGAAAAACGGGGTTCTCGATGTGCTCATAATTGGCGATGGGGCCCGATACGGGATAGGTTACCTCGGCATCGCAGATCTTGGCCGAAAAGATACGTGACTCGACCGGACAGGACGATTCGAACAGCTTGCATGTCTCGGGAGCCTTGTCCCAGAGCATGTCGGCGAGAAACGTCTCGCCATTCAGCGTGATCTTGAGCATTTTTGTCATAGTAAGGACCTCCTCAATCCGTCGCTCAAGGGGTTCGCTGGCGGATAAGGAGAAGACAGCAGCGGGGTCGCCGAACCCAAACTTCACGACAGATCTCTGTCGCCCCAGCCCGCGCTGTTCTTCGCTAAAGTACCATGCCGTAATTGCGCGCGCAATATCAGTATTTGAATTTCTGGAAGCGGCAATCGACGAGACGGCTCGCCGGCTGCCGGCCGACGCGCGGTATGAGCACTTGTCTATTCCTTAAGTTGGATGAAAAACGCCATGTTATTGCAGGGCTGCATACTCGTTCAATAAGTGCATAGAATCTCGTATAGTGCGAGTAAGATTTTGCGCTGTCTGTTTTATGTTTAGCAAAGATATAGTTTGCATAATCTGGTCTAATCCCTGCTCTATTAAAATAAAGTTGCACGTAAATGACGTAGATATGCTTGAGCTGGGTTTCTTTACGCTGAGCGGGTAAAAGCGACCGTTCACCGTTCAACTATTTTCAAAATGAATAAAATGAGCGATAAAGAGAATATAAACCTTAATAAACTCGCGTATCGCACGGGCGCGGGTTATTAATGGGTTGTAGGCCTTTTACAGAAAGGATTCCAGCAATGTCTAAGCCTCTTGGCAAGCCCGATCGTATCGTCGTCGCCCTTGGCGGCAACGCCCTCGGCAACAACCCCGTTGAGCAGATCGAGGCCGTGAGCAACACCGCTCACGCTCTCCTCGGCCTGATCGAGCAGGGCAACGAGATCATCATCACCCACGGCAACGGCCCGCAGGTTGGCATGATCCAGAACGCCTTCGCCGCTGCCCACGACGCCATCGGCACCCCCGAGATGCCGCTGCCCGAGTGCGGCGCCATGTCCCAGGGCTACATCGGTTATCACCTGCAGCAGGGCATCGGCCGCGAGATGCACAAGCGCTATAAGCGCTGGCACGCCGCCACCGTCGTCACCCAGATCGAGTGCGACCCGGACGATCCCGCGTTCAAGAACCCGACCAAGCCGATCGGCCCCTTCTACACTGAGGAGCAGGCCAAGGAGTTCATGGCCGAGGATCCCTCCAAGGTCTTCGTCGAGGATTCCGGTCGCGGCTGGCGTCGCGTCGTCGCTTCCCCCGATCCCAAGAAGATCGTCGAGGCTGACTCCATCCTCAACCTGCTCGATAACGAGTTCATCGTCATCGCCTGCGGTGGCGGCGGCATCCCCGTCGTCCGCGACTATGAGAACAAGGGCTGCTACAAGGGCGTTCCCGCCGTCATCGACAAGGACCTGGGCGGCGAGCTGCTGGCCGAGGACTGCGACGCCGACGTTCTGTTCCTGCTGACCGCCGTTGAGCATGTCGCCATCAACTTTGGCAAGCCCAACCAGGAGGAGCTCGAGGACATCACCGCCGACGAGGCCGAGCGCCTGGCCGACGAGGGTCAGTTCGGCAAGGGCTCCATGGAGCCCAAGGTCCGCGCTGCCATCAAGTTCGCCCGTTCCCGCAAGGGCCGCACCTGCATCATCGGCGCCCTGGACAAGGCCGCCGAGACCATGGCCGGCCTCTCCGGTACCCGCATCCACGAGTAGTCTCTACTCTGTTGCCTCTCTCGTGGGCGCCAGGCAAGGCGCCCACAAACTAGCCTCTCTTCATGAGCCCCGCAGTCCGCTCCGACTGCGGGGCTTTTGCTATTCACCTAGTCATTGGGGACGTTCTTAGTCATTGGGTGTTCCTATAGTTTTGTCAACCGTCGGGGCTACTCCCGGTAGGGCACCCG
>CATWQC010000008.1 GCA_958352845.1 uncultured Collinsella sp. | reverse complement strand
TTCTCATAGGGGGAGCCATCGGAACCGGATTGGCTTTCAACTGTATTCGCGACAAGCGTTGTAAAATCTAGTGAGACGAGCATCCCGGTTGCTCCAGCGCTTCGATGCTCTGGTCTTTAGCGCCTTTCGTTCAGTGGGGGACTGACCGCAAGCGGCGTAAACAAGAAAGGGGACAAGCGTAAATGAAAGCAACCGAGGCGAATCTGCTCGACCTTATGGGCGTGGCGAAGATGCAGTTCGTCATTCCCGTGTACCAGCGAGTTTACTCGTGGAGTGTGAAAGAGTGCGAGGTGCTTTGGGATGACGTCATGCGCGCTGGCCGTGATGGCGCATCGCACTTCGTGGGGTCGATGCTCTATATCCCCGAGTCCGAGAGCTCTGCCACGAGTATCTCGCGAGTGCTTCTGATTGACGGACAGCAGCGTCTGACGACGTTTTCGTTGATGATTGCTGCCTTGGCTGACTATCTGGAGAGTAATCCCGACAAGGCTGGCTTCCTTGGCGATCTCAAGATTTCGGCGCTGCGGAAGAACTACCTCTTTAACGATGACGACTACAACGGTCTAGCGCGCTACAAATTGGTGCTCTCGCAGGACGATAAAGAGACGCTGTTCTCCATCGTATCTAGATCTCCCGTGCCGGATGAAAAATCGGATCGTATCGTCGAGAACCACGCGTTCTTCCGTGAAAAGATGCACGGGAAATCATTCGACCCTGCAAGGCTTTGGGCGGGGCTAAACCGCGTGCAGGTCATCGACACTAAGCTCACCGCTGGCGTCGATAATGCCCAGCTCATATTTGAGTCCATGAACTCCAAGGGTAAGCCGCTCACGCCTATCGACCTCATTCGTAACTACGTTCTTATGTCGCTTCCCAACGACGAGCAGACCAAGCTCTACGAGGGTTACTGGCATCCGCTCGAGCGCTTGTTCGGAAAAGGCGGCGAAGAAGAGTTCAATGCATTTATCTGGTACTGGCTGTGGCTTAAAGTTCCCAATAGGATGCCGAAGGAGAACGAGGCCTACTACGAGTTTAAGCGCTATTTCGCCGACGACTACGATGGTGACACCGAGGGTCTGCTTAAGGAGCTGCGCGGGTATGCACATAGATACGCCAGTCTGTTCCTTGGTAAGGAGAAGGACGACGGACTGCGCCGAGTGTTCGGCAGAATCGTAAGCCTCGACGTGAAGCAGATAAGGCCCCTCTTAATGTTGCTTTATTCGGTTTACGAGGGGAATGGACTAGACCGCAATGCGTTTTTACGTATCTGCGAGACTATCGAGTCGTTTCTGTTCAGGCGAGCGGTTTGCGGCAGACTTACCACGGGCCTAAATAATTTCTTTGCCGGCATGTATCGCAATCTCGAGCAGCAGGACGATATCGAGGAGTACGTTACGGCGATGCTCCTTATCCACAGCAGCGGTATGACCGCATACTTTCCGACAGACGAGCATTTTGTCGAGGAGTTTAAGACGCGTGACTGCTACAACCGCTTCTCTAAAAAGCGCTATTACCTGGAACGCATGGAGAACTGGCACCACCCGAAGGAGTCCATCTCAGCCGACGATTACCAGATCGAGCACATCATGCCCCAGACGATCGATGATGAGCACGGCTGGAAGGAATCGCTTGGTGAGAACTGGGAAGACGTCCACGACAGGCTGTGCAACAACTTGGGAAATCTTACGCTGACGGGCTACAACCAGGAGTACTCAAACCGGTCGTTCTCGGACAAGCTCAATCTGCCTGACGTCGGATTTAAGTGCAGCCCGCTCTACCTAAACAAATCGATTGTCTCGCATGAAAAATGGGGTGAGGAAGAGATTGGGCAGCGCGCGGACGAGCTGGCGAAAGAAGCGTGCGAGATATGGAAGTATCCCGACCTTCCGGCAGACGTCGTCGACAAGTACCGTCCTTCTCGTGGGGAGTCTGACGAGGCTCCTGTCTGGACTCTGCGGGAGAACCACCCCACCTTTGCCGAAGGTGGGCTCAACCAGAAGCTTTTCGATGAGGTGCGCGAGTCCGTTCTGAGTGGTAACCCTTCGTGGGAGTCCTACATAGCTAAGTACTATGTAGGCTTCAGGTCGGGCAAGCGAAAACTGCATGCCGTGCTAGAAGGCAGGACCAGCAACGGTGGTTGGATTGCCGTTGGCTTGGCAAAGAGTGTGGATGATCTAACGGATCCAGAGGACATGTGCCAGGACAAGCGTACGCAGGGTGGATTTGGCCCGGGCTTACCCACTTACGTTGCGCTTCGAAATGCCGATGATATTCCTGCGGTGCTCGATCTCATAAAGCAGTGCTAGGTTGAGGGCCGGGAATCTAGTTCCCGGCCCTTGCCAGCTCAAAATCGTCGATGGCTCGTCCGCCCGTCTACACCCCTACGATTCTGCGGGCCGCACTCAGCAGCTCGTACTCCCTCTGGCTCCACTGGTACAGCTCGGTCGCGCGTACGGCGTCGCGGCACAGATCCAGAAACACCTCGGCGCCCTCGCAGAAGCACTCGCGGGCAAAGGCGCCGGATCCGTCCGCAACGCACGCGCCGTCGGCAAAGAGCTTCCAGCTGGACGGCTCGCGCGAGTCGTCTCCGGGCAGCTTGATCTGCAAAACAAGTGGGCCGCCAGCGGCACATGGCCCTTCTTCCAACGCCTGCACCGTAAAGCGCATCTGGAGGGACAGAGTATAAAATCCGGAAAAGTGTCGAAATAGGCACCTTAAAACTTCGGAAAAAGTGTCAAATTTGATAGCACAATTATCCGGAAAAGTGTGGCTGGATGACAAAACAGCACTTAGAAGCCGGCGCTGGATGCGGAATCCTGTGGCCGCCTTCAGCCCTCGCTACTCGTCGTCCCCGTCGTTGGGGTCGCCCTTGAGGGTGTTGATGTCCAGGTACTGGTTATCGTCCTCTTTTTGCTGGGTTTCCGACTCCGCTTGGGTGGGGCCGCGGAACAGCTGGAATCCCTCAAACGCAATGGCGCCGAGCAGGGCAATGACAATGGCGATAAAGGCAACCTTGACTGCCTGCGGAAATTCCGAGAAACGCAGCGCCTTTTCCTCGGCGTAATAATCGGCGAAGCGCTCTTCGCCCGTACTTTTGGTATACGCCGGCGCGGACGCGGCCTCCGGGTCATATTCCGGTGCGGGCGTGGCAGCGTACGGATCGTTGAGATAATCGCTCGATGCGGTGCCATAATCCTCGGTCTCGATGCGACCGTTGCCAGCATAGCCATCGGAATAATCGGAATATGCCGCACCGCCCTCATGGTCCGCGGCGCCCGTGTTGGCGGCAAAAAGCGGGTTAACTGGGACGTCGAGCGCCGGCATGCCGGTAGAGGTCTCATCCAGATCGGCTGCAGCCCAGGAATCGTAGGCAACCTGATGGGCAACGGGCTCATCGAGCCTTGCGACCGGAGGCTTGCGTGCCGCAGGAACAGGCAACTGCTGGGCGCTGTACATAACAGTGCTGTCGGCCGATTTGCCCTGCGTCGCTGCTGCGAGAAATGCCGCCGTCTCGGATGGGTCACTTGCGGGGCGGGGAGCGGGCGTGGGCGCCGAAGTGGGTGCGGGTGTAGGCGCGGGCGTCGAAACAGCCGACTGCGCAGGAGTCGGCGCAGATGCGGTCTTAGGCGCAAGTGCGGGATTGGGGCTTGACGGGCGAGCCCCGCCGCCGCCCATGAGTTCGTCGGCGGTCCACGGGCGATCATCCATCACATCGTCAAGGCTCAGCGAAAACAGGTCGTCTTCACCCTCATCGAACATGCGGTGCACATGTCCACCAATTGCCGGAATCAATCCGCGACCGGTGCATGATGCCTTGCTCAACGCCATTCTGTTCCATCCTTTCGAAATACTAATGACATCGATTATATGGAACTTCCCAAGCGGCTCGGTCTTGGATTCGTGCTTTCCAGAACTCGCGCCCAAAAGGGGAGGGGCAATCCAGGCGAGCGCCTACTTGTCGCCGGCCGCCGCCTTGGCCTCATTGAGGTAGCTATAAAAACTGTACTTGGAGATGCCAAAGAACTCGCAGGCGCGCTCGCTCGACTTGGAAATGAGGAAAGCGCCGCGACGGTCGAGGTAGCCAATGGCACGAATACGCTCGTCTTTGGTCATGAGTGCCGCGGGCTTGCCCACAAACTGCTCGCACTCGTGCAGCAGGTCCTCGAGCAGGTCGCCGATGTTCTTGGTAATGGGCTCGGGCTCGGTATAGCCCGTGCCGCCGGTGCCGGTAAAGGCGTCGAGCGAACGCTCAAAAGCCTTCATGAGCGTAATGTCAAAGTTGATGCCCAAAATGCCGACGGGCTTGCCCTCGTCGTTGCGGATAAAGATGGTAGAGGACTTGAGCAGCTTGCCATCGGTGGTTTTGGTGAGGTATGGCTCGCGGTCGTGCACGTCGGTGGTGCCCTCGTGCATGGACTCAAACACGATATGGCTGGGGCCGTCACCCAGTTTGCGCCCGCTGACGTGGCCGTTTTCGATCACTACGATGGAGTGGTCCACGTCCTCGGTCTCTAGGTCGTGGACGACGACTTCGCAGTTGGGGCCAAATTGGAGCGCCAGGCCGTGTGCTAGGCGCTTGTAAAACTCAATCTGTGCGGGGGTCATGGGTGCCTTCCTAAAAATTAGTTTGGGCACACTTTGCCATAAACCACACTTGACCGCAAACAAATCCATCAACAAGGCAATTCATGACCGTTCGGCGGCGAAAAAGTACCGATTACGGCAACAAACAATTCGTTAGGTATGCCAATCAAAAAGTGTGATAGAACATTACTAACAAACTTTTTGTTTGGCATCCACATAAAAGTTCAGCCGTGTGAATGGGATCGGGCTGAAACGCGTATGCGGGGGCCGGCAAGAGAGGACTTAAGGAGTTCACCGTATGGCCGATAAGATCCAGTGGGCGGGCAACACGATGCCCAAGAGCGATGACAAGCACTTGGGAATCATGAGCCTCGACCACGTGAAGAAGGCCCGTGCCTTCCACCAGTCGTTCCCTCAATATACCGTCACTCCGCTTGCCCGTCTGGACGGTCAGGCTGCGCGCCTGGGCCTGTCCAACCTGTGCGTTAAGGACGAGAGCTATCGCTTTGGCCTCAACGCCTTTAAGGTTCTGGGCGGCTCGTTTGCCATGGCCAACTACATTGCCGATGAGACCGGCAAGGACGTTGCCGACTGCACCTTCGATTACCTGACTTCCGATCAGCTTGCCAAGGACTTTGGCCAGGCCACCTTCTTTACCGCCACCGACGGCAACCATGGCCGCGGCGTGGCATGGGCTGCCAACAAGCTGGGTCAGAAGGCCGTCGTGCACATGCCCAAGGGTTCCACCAAGCCCCGCTTCGACAACATCGCCGCTGAGGGCGCCACGGTGACCATCGAAGAGGTCAACTACGACGAGTGCGTGCGCATGGCCGCCGCCGAGGCCGACGCCTGCGAGCGCGGCGTCATCGTTCAGGACACCGCCTGGGAGGGCTACGAGAAGATCCCGTCCTGGATCATGGAGGGTTACGGCACCATGGCCTCCGAGGCCGCCGAGCAGCTGCGCGAGATGGCCATCAACCGCCCGACGCACGTGTTTGTCCAGGCTGGCGTGGGTTCGCTCGCCGGCGCCGTGGTGGGCTACTTCACCAACCTGTATCCCGATAACCCGCCCACCTTCGTCGTGGTTGAGTGCGCGCCTGCTGCCTGCCTGTACAAGGGCGCTGCCGCCGGCGACGGCGATCCGCGCATCGTGGACGGCGACATGCCTTCCATCATGGCCGGTCTGTGCTGCGGTGAGCCCAACATCCTGGGCTGGGATATCCTGCGCAACCACGCCACCGCCTTCGTGTCCTGCCCCGACTGGGTCACCGCTCGCGGCATGCGCACCCTGGGCGCTCCCGAGAAGGGCGACCCGCGCGTCATCTCCGGCGAGTCCGGCGCGGTGACCACCGGCCTGGTCGAGACCCTCATGCTCGATCCCGAGTACGCCGAGCTCAAGGAGCTCATCGGCCTGGACAAGACGAGCTCCGTGCTCTGCTTCTCCACGGAAGGTGACACGGATCCGGATCAGTACCGTCGCATCGTCTGGGAAGGCGAGTATCCGACCTGCTAGCAGGATGACCTGTCCGGGTGGCGGAGCATATGTTTGCTCCCTGCTCGAACAGTCCTGCTCGCACGGAGAGCACATTAAGTGCTCTCCGGCTCGTGCGGAACTCGCGACGGAGCAAACATATGCTCCGCCACCCTACGTTTACTTGCTTGCCGGGTACTCGACCTCACGCTGCTTGGCACAAGTGATCTATCTGAAATATCTACCTGTAGGTAAACCCTTGTAGAAAGGTTGACTGTTATGACTAAGGAACTCGATTTCGAGGCAATTAAGGCTGCTGCTGAGTCTCATCGTGCTGATATGACTCGCTTCCTGCGCGCCATGATCTCCCACCCCTCTGAGTCCTGCGAGGAGGGTGAGGTTGTTGCCTGCATCAAGGCCGAGATGGAGAGCCTTGGCTATGACGAGGTCAAGGTCGACGGCCTGGGCAACGTCATGGGCTTTATGGGCGAGGGCGACAAGATCATCGCCATCGACTCCCACATCGACACCGTCGGCATCGGCAACATCGAGAACTGGGACGCCGATCCCTATGAGGGCTACGAGACCGACGAGATCATCTACGGCCGCGGCGGCTCTGACCAGGAGGGCGGCATGGCTTCCGCTACCTACGCTGCCAAGATGATGAAGGACATGGGCCTCATCCCCGAGGGTTACAAGATCATGGTTGTCGGCACCGTCCAGGAAGAGGACTGCGACGGCATGTGCTGGCAGTACATCTACAACAAGGACGGCATTAAGCCCGAGTTCGTCATTTCCACCGAGCCCACCGACGGCGGCATCTATCGCGGTCACCGCGGCCGCATGGAGATCCGCGTCGACGTTCACGGCACCTCCTGCCACGGCTCCGCTCCCGACCGCGGCGACAACGCCATCTACAAGATGGCCGACATCATCGCCGACGTCCGCGCCCTCAACAACAACGGCTGTGACGAGTCGACCGACATCAAGGGCCTCGTCAAGATGCTCGACCCCAAGTACAACCCCGAGCACTACGAGGATGCCCGCTTCCTGGGTCGCGGCACCTGCACCGTCAGCCAGATCTTCTACACCAGCCCCAGCCGCTGCGCCGTGGCCGATTCCTGCGCCATCTCCATCGACCGTCGCATGACCGCCGGCGAGACCTGGGAGTCCTGCCTGGACGAGATCCGCAACCTGCCGGCCGCCAAGAAGTACGGCGACGACGTGAAGGTCTCCATGTACATGTACGACCGTCCGTCCTGGACCGGCGAGGTCTACGAGACCGAGGCTTACTTCCCCACGTGGATCAACAAGGAGACCGCTCCGCACGTCAAGGCCCTCGTCGACGCCCACAAGGCCATGTTTGGTGACGAGCGCATCGGCTGCGAGCCCAGCATGGACAAGCGCACCGGTCGCCCGCTGTGCGACAAGTGGACCTTCTCCACGAACTGCGTCTCCATCCAGGGCCGCTACGGCATCCCCTGCGTGGGCTTTGGCCCGGGTACCGAGTCTCAGGCTCACGCTCCCAACGAGGTCACCTACAAGGACGACCTGGTCACCGCTGCCGCCATGTATGTGGCTGCCCTGAACCTCTACGATCCGAGCCAGGCCGATGGCGACGCCACCGTGTTCCGTGCCGGTCTGACCAACAACAAGATCGATTAGTCCCATTCCTCGATTTTGTTGAGCCGGGGGACGCTCGTGTCCCCGGCACCCCCTGTTGACTTGGGGCCCGCGGTCGTTATCTCCCATGCTTCCTCAACGGTGGCGGGTCCTCGTCATGGTGCTCTGCATGTTCTAGCCACACGCGCATGCCGGAGCACATCTACTCATTGCGATCGTTTCATCTTTAGAAAGGACATTTCCATGGACGCTAAGTTTACCGAGCTCGTCGAGCAGCTGAACGGCCTCGATTTTAAGGGTATGTACGGTAGCGACTTCCTGCACACTTGGGACAAGACCACCGACGAGCTCAAGGCTCTCTACATCGTCGCCGACGCCCTGCGCGATCTGCGCGAGAACAACGTCTCGTCCAAGATCTTCGACTCGGGCCTGGCCGTCTCCCTGTTCCGCGACAACTCCACCCGTACGCGCTTCTCCTTCTCTAAGGCTGCCAACCTGCTCGGCCTTGAGCTGCAGGACCTGGACGAGAAGAAGTCCCAGATCGCTCACGGCGAGACCGTCCGCGAGACCGCTACCATGATCTCCTTCATGGCCGACGTCATCGGCATCCGCGACGACATGTACATCGGCAAGGGCGACGCCTACATGGCCGAGGTCTCCGAGTCTGTCCAGCAGGCTTACGAGGACGGCGTTCTGGATCACCGTCCCACGCTCATCTCCCTGCAGTCTGACTCCGATCACCCCACGCAGTCCTCTGCCGACATGCTCTACCTCATCAACGAGTTTGGCGGCCTTGAGAACCTCAAGGGCAAGAAGGTTGCCGTCACCTGGGCCTATTCGCCCTCTTACGGCAAGCCGCTGTCCTGCCCGCAGTCGCTGATCAGCCTGCTGCCCCGCTTTGGCATGGACGTCACCCTGGCTCACCCCGAGGGCTACGACCTCATGCCCGAGGTCGTCGAGCGCGCCAAGGGCTACGCCGCCGAGTCCGGCACCACCTTTAAGCAGGTCAACACCATGGCCGAGGCCTTCGAGGGCGCCGACATCGTGATCCCCAAGAGCTGGGCTCCGTTTGCCGCCATGGAGAAGCGTACCAACCTGTACGCCGAGGGCGACGACGCCGGCATCGCAGCGCTCGAGAAGGAGCTGCTCGCCCAGAACGCTACCCATCAGGACTGGTGCTCCACGACCGAGCTCATGGAGAAGACCGCCAACGGCCAGGACACCATCTTTATGCACCCGCTGCCCGCCGACATCTCCGGTGTCTCCTGCGAGCACGGCGAGGTCAACGCCGACGTCTTCGACATGCACCGCGTGGGCATGTACAAGGAGGCCAGCTACAAGCCGTACGCCATCGCAGCCATGATGTTCCTGCAGAAGGTTGCCGATCCCGCCGCTACCCTCAAGGCCCTCGACGAGCGCAACACCGCTCGTTGGCTCCAGGCCTAAAGCCGGGTTGAGGTAAGCCATGTAAAGGGGGCGCTCTGCCAACCGGCGGGGTGCCCCTTTTTTGCATCGCGGGCGTGCGGGATAAGCGCTTTCGATGTGGATGCCCGCGGCGCGAGTTATGGGTACGATGGTTTCAGGGGAGGTATCACCATGAAACTTGGATGCGTCATTATGGCCTCGGGCGAGGGCAAGCGGTTTGGCTCTAACAAGATGCTTGCCGATATCTATGGCGAGCCGCTGATTGCCCGGACCATCGATTCGGTTCCCCGGGGCTTTGACGTTGTGGTCTCGACGCGTTGGCCCGAGGTCGCCCAGATTTGCGAGGACAAGCATTGCCCGTGCGTGCTGCACGATGGCGAGCTGCGCAGCGAAAGCGTCCGTGCGGGCCTTTCGTGGGGAGTCGAACGCAACTGGAAAGGTTGTCTCTTTTTGCCGGGCGACCAGCCGCTTGTGAGCGCGGATTCTTTTGAGGCCATGGTTCACGCGTTTGACGAGCGTGGCCGCAAACATCCGGTGCGCTTGGCGTGCAGCGGTGAGCCTTCGAGTCCGGTGCTCTTTCCGGCGGAACTGTTCGATGCGCTTATGTGTCTTGAGGGCAAGGACGGCGGGGGCTCGATTCTCAAAGGTCGCGTCGACGTTGCGCTGGTCGAGGCGCGTGCCTACGAGCTATGGGACGTCGATACCGTCAAGGGACAGCGACGCATAACGGAGCATATTGCCGCCTGCTCGTATTTTGATCGCGTGGCCAACTGCATCAATCAATAAGGAGCAATTATGATCATCATCAAAAACGGCGCGCTCGTGACGTCCCAGGGGCTTCGCCGCGCCGATCTTGCCATGGATGGCGATAAGATCGTGCGGATCGCCGCAGCGATTGAGCCGGCCGAGGGCGATACCGTCGAGGATGCCGCGGGCTGCTGGGTGTTCCCCGGCTTTATCGACGGCCACACGCACATGCAGTGCTGGACCGGCATGGATTGGACAGCCGATAGCTTTGAAACCGGCACGCGTGCGGCTGCCTGCGGCGGTACGACGACCATCGTGGACTACGCGACGGCTGATCGCGGCGTGACCATGCCCGATGCCTTGGCCGAGTGGCATCGCCGTGCCGACGGAACCTGCACGGCCAACTACGCCTTTCATATGGCACTCGCCGAGTGGAATGAACGCAACCGCGCCGATCTTTCGGCTATGCGCGAGGCGGGCGTATCGTCGTTTAAGACCTACTTTGCCTATGACCACCTGCGCCTGGACGACGCCGAGACGCTCGAGGTGCTGGAGGAACTCAAGCGCGTGGGCGGTATCCTGTGCGTGCATTGCGAGAACGGTACGCTGGTGAATGAACTGCAGAAGCGCGTGTACGAGCAGGGGATTCATGGGCCCGAGGGGCATGCGCTCAGCCGTCCGGATGTGTGTGAGGCCGAGGCCGTGAGCCGCCTACTGTATCTGGCGCACCTGGCCGGCGACGCCCCAGTCAATGTGGTGCACCTTTCGACCAAGCTGGGGCTCGAGGCCATCCGTGCTGCCAAAGCGCGCGGGCAGAAAAATATCTATGTCGAGACCTGCCCTCAGTATTTGATGCTCGACGATACTTGCTACTTGGAGCAGGGCGAGGACGGCTTTGCGGGTGCCAAGTATGTGATGAGCCCGCCGCTGCGCCATGCGGGTGACCGTGCCGCGCTGCGCGAGGCGCTTGTGGCCGGCGAGATCGATACGATTGCGACCGATCATTGTAGCTTTAACCTGCACGGGCAAAAGGACCGCGGGCGCGACGACTTCCGCGCGATTCCCAACGGCGGGCCCGGCGTGGAGCATCGCCCCGTCGCGATTGCCACGAGCTTTGAGGGCCAGCTGGGCCCCGAGGACCTCTGCCGCTTGATGAGCGAGAACCCGGCGCGCGTCTTTGGCATGTATCCGCGCAAGGGCTGTCTTGCCGAGGGCTCCGATGCCGACGTGTGCGTGTGGGATCCCAAAGCGCGCTGGACAATCAGTGCCGCGACGCAGCATCAGGCTGTGGACTACACGCCGCTCGAGGGCTTTAAGGCACATGGCCGCGCCAAGGCCGTCTACGTCAACGGTGTGCTGGTGGCGCGCGATGGCGAGCCCACCGGAGCCCAACCCGGCCGCTACGTCCCCCGCTAGCAGCAAAGATGCCGTGTCCCCTCCGCAGTTGCGGTGAAATACGGACTGTTTGCGGCCGTCATACGGCCAAACAGTCCGTATTTCACCGCAACTGACGAGATGGGGCCGGCTATTTGAGGCTGCTGGCGACGACGGGGCGGTCGAGAGCTGCCTCGAAGCGGTCGGCCATTGTGGGGTCGCTGAGCGTGCCGACTTGGTTGAGCATGATGCGGGCATTGTTGAGGTTCAGCATCTGCAGCTCGGCATTGAGCACCATGGCGACGCGCTCTGGGGTGGCAGTGTCGGTGGGCTCGCAGCCGCAACGCTCGCAAAAGAGCTCGGGGCGGTGGACGGCTTCGTTGATGGGCTTGCTGAGCCCCGAGGCGCCGACGATCCAGACGATGTTGGCCGTGCCAGAGGGAATCACCGGCTCCCAGGCGGCGTGGGCCTTGAGCGGGAGTCGCTTGCTACCGTCTGCCTCGGCCAACACATAGTCAAAGCGCTGTGCCAGCCCGCCGAGTGGCTCGGCGGGGGCGGAGAGCTTGCCTGTTTCCGGGTCTAAGACACCCGCCTGGCAAATACTCCCGCGGGCAAGTCCCGCGCACGCCTCACAGGTGCAGCCGGGAACATGCGCGGCACCCGGCTTCCAAGGCGCGGCGTCCAGGCGACGGCTCGACCCGTCCCATGGCACGCCGGCGACGGGGAACATATGCGTGGTGGTGCAGAGGAGCACGCGTCCGCCAGCGCGCATGAGCTCAAGACCCAGCGTTTTGAGCAACGTCGACTTGCCGCCGCTGCCGATAATCGCGGTAATGCCCGGCTCGATCCTGAGCGCCGAGGCAAGATTGCCGCTAACCGTTTCCATCTGTTCACCGCCGTATAATACTGTGATAATAAATAATCATCAGAGTAGCGGTCGAACCGCTTTTGCTCTGCTCAAACCGTAGCACAGGGAGGTGCCCCGGGAATGCTCGTTTATGTTCGCGGCGCCGGCGATATCGCCACGGGTGTCGCCGCTCGCTTGGTGCGCGCCGGCGTGTCGGTCGTTATGGCCGATATCGCGGTTCCCACGTGCATCCGCCGCACAATCAGTTTTTGCGAGGCTATTCGCCTGGGCGAGGTCCAGGTCGAGGGCATTCGCGCTCGCTTGGCGCAGACGCCGGCAGAGGCGCTCGAGATTACCCAAGCGGGGGATGTTGCCGTCGTGGTGGACCCTCAGGCCAAGATGCTCGATGAGCTTAAACCCGCGGCTGTGGTCGACGCGATTTTGGCCAAGCGCAACCTGGGCACCACGCGCGACATGGCGCCTACCGTCATCGCTGTGGGGCCGGGCTTTACCGCGCCGGTCGATTGCGACGCCGTGGTCGAGACCATGCGCGGGCATTTCCTGGGCCGTGTCATTACCCAAGGTTCACCCCAGCCCAACACGGGCGTGCCGGGCATTATCGCTGGCTATGGCAAAGAGCGCGTTATCCACAGCCCCGCCGCCGGCGTGTTTCGGTCCGACCGCGCAATCGGCGACATCGTGCGCGCCGGAGACGTGATTGGCTACGCGGGCGATACGCCCATGCGCACGCAGATCGATGGCTGTCTACGCGGGCTTTTGGCGAACGGCGTGCAGGTGACCGAGGGCTTTAAATGCGCCGATGTCGATCCGCGCGGCGATGCTAGCTATATCAACTACATTTCGGACAAGGCGACGTCGGTCGGCGGCGGCGTGCTCGAGGCACTCGCTATGCTCACCGATATCTTTAGAGGATAGAAGGCGGCAATGGAAAAGCTCGATGTTGTGAATGCGGCGCTTGCCGCCCTGCGTGCTGGCGAGACGTGCGAGCTCGTGGTCGTGGCCGGCACGGCGGGGTCGTCGCCGCGCGGCGTGGGCGCCTGGATGGCCGTCTTTGTCGACGGCAGCCAGGCGGGCACTATCGGCGGCGGCAAGATTGAGCTCTTTGCGCTGGATGAGGCGCGCGAACTCCTGAGCGCGGGACAGTCGCGTCTGGTCCGCTACACCATGGGCGGCGAGAACTCCGATACCGGCATGATCTGCGGCGGAGCCATCTACCTGTGCTATCTGCATCTGGATGCGACCCAGGCACCGTTGTTCCGGGAAATTGCCGACGTCTTGGTCTATCGGCGCATCGGCGACTTCGTCATCGACTTTGAGCCGTTTATCGCGAGCGCACTCGAGGGCGATGTGGCCGAGTACCATGGCGAGGAATCGCGCCGCACCATTGCGGGCTGCCCCGGGCTTTCGCTGGTGGAGGAGGGGAGTAAGGTCACCTACACCAACGCGGCCTCTGAGATTCCCGCGGCGCACATCGAGACGCTCTGCCCCGAGGGCCTGACCTATATCTTTGGCTGCGGCCACGTGGGCGCCGCGACGGCGCGGGTGCTCACGGCGGCGGGCTTTGCCGTCGTGGCGTGCGACGACCGCCCCGGCACGCTGACCCCCGATTGGGTGCCCGGTGTCTACGACCGTCGCCTGGTCGATTACAAGAACCTGAGCGAGCTGTGTCCCATCGGTCCGCGCGACTTGGTGGTCGTCGCCACGGCGGGTCACAAGTCCGATATCGACGTGGTGATTCAGGCCATGCGTGCCAAGCCTGCCTACCTGGGCTGTCTGGGTTCGCGCCGCAAGACGGCCTTTGTGCGTGCCCGCCTGGAGCAGGAAGGCTTTACGCAGGACCAGATCGACGAGTTGCACCTTCCGATCGGCGTTGCCATCGAGGCCGAGGACCCCGAGGAGATCGCCATCTCCATCGCCGCCGAGATGATCCACCTGCGCCGCACCAAACTCGTCCCCCGTAAGCGCTAATCCCCGTTCCCACCGATAAGTTGCGGTGAAATACGGATTGTTTAAGCCTGTAAGGCCGCCCAACAGTCCCTATTTCACCGCAACTGCTTTTTGGGATCCATTTGTGCGGGGGAGTTGTGGAGTTGTGCAGGCAGACGAGGTTTTTCTGGAAATACGCTCCCGATGCGCGTATAGTACCGATTGTTTTGTCGGCTCCTGCTGCGTCGAGTCCAAACCGCAAAATGCCATGAGCGGCGCGGATGCAGCCAGGAGGCACGAGGACAACCCATCGTGGCCACGCCCCGTGCTTAAAACCCCAAGAAGGAGTGAACAATGGCAGAAGAGAAGTATGTGCCGCGTCTGAAGACCAAGTACAACAACGAGGTCAAGCAGCAGCTTCAGGACAAGTTCCAGTACGAGAACGTCATGATGATCCCCAAGTTTGAGAAGATCGTCGTGAACATGGGTGTCGGCGAGGCCGCTACCGATTCCAAGGCCATCGACGGTGCCGTGCGCGACCTGCGCGCCATCACCGGCCAGCAGCCGATGATCACCCGTGCCCGCAAGTCCATCGCTACCTTCCGCCTGCGCGCTGGTATGCCGATCGGCTGCAAGGTTACCCTGCGTGGCGACCGTATGTGGGAGTTCTTCGATCGTCTGACCTCCGTCGCGATCCCCCGTATCCGCGACTTCCGCGGCATCTCCGCCAAGAGCTTCGACGGCCGTGGTAACTTCTCCATGGGCGTCACCGAGCAGCTCATCTTCCCCGAGATCGACTTCGACTCCGTCGATCACCAGCGCGGTATGGACATCACTTTCGTGACCACCGCCAACACCGATGAGGAGGCCAAGGCCCTTCTGGACGCCTTCGGTTTCCCGTTCAAGAAATAGGTTCACCTGCCCTATAAGCGCCGTTCCCACAAGGGGGCGGCGCTTGGGGCGAACAATACTCTATGTGAGGAGGATATAAGTGGCTAAGACATCGATGATCGTCAAGTGCAATCGCAAGCAGAAGTTCTCTACTCGTGAGTACACGCGCTGCCAGCGCTGCGGCCGTCCGCACTCTGTGTACCGCAAGTTCGGCCTGTGCCGTGTCTGCTTCCGCGAGCTTGCACTCAAGGGCGAGCTTCCCGGCGTTAAGAAGGCCAGCTGGTAAGTCACTACCAGCGTTTCAAGCATCAGTTTGGAACAGGGAAAACGCGCTAAAAAGGCTTTGCCGTTAAGGGCGGCGAAGAACCAAGAGCACGTGTTCATCAAGAACGAAGGAGAATCTGTATGAACCTTACAGACCCGATCGCAGATATGCTTACGCGCATCCGTAACGCTAACTCTGTGAACAAGGCCACGGTCTCCATGCCGAGCAGCAAGAAGCTCGTCGAGATCGCTCGTGTTCTGCACGAGGAGGGCTACATCGAGGGCTACGATGTCGAGGACACCGTTCCCCAGAAGACTCTGCACATCACGCTTAAGTATGGTCCCAAGAAGGCTAAGGTCATCAACGGCATCCGCCGCATTTCCAAGCCGGGCCTGCGTAAGTACACCGGCGTTGCCGACATGCCCCGCGTCCGCGGTGGCCTTGGTACCGCCATTATTTCCACCAGCCATGGCGTCATGACCGACCGCGATGCTCGCAAGCACAACGTCGGCGGCGAGATCATCGCTTACGTCTGGTAATTCGCTCGGTAGGTAGAAGGAAAGGAGATCACCGTGTCTCGTATCGGTAATAAGCCTGTCCAGATTCCCGCCGGAGTCGAAGTGGCAGTCAACGGCAACAACGTTGTCGTCAAGGGCCCCAAGGGCCAGCTCGAGCTCGATGTCTTTGAGAAGCTCGCTATCAACGTCGAGGACAACGTCCTCACCGTTTCCCGTCCCGACGACGAGCGTGAGACCCGTGCCCGCCACGGCCTCACCCGCGCCCTCATCCACAACATGGTTGTTGGCGTTTCCGAGGGCTTCGAGAAGAAGCTCGAGCTCGCCGGCGTCGGTTACCGCGTGCAGCAGAAGGGCAAGAACCTCGAGTTCTCCCTGGGCTTCTCGCACCCCGTGATCGTCGAGGCTCCCGAGGGCATCACCTTCGAGGTTCCCGACAACACCCACGTGAACGTCAAGGGTATCAACAAGCAGCAGGTCGGTCAGATCGCCGCTGAGATCCGCGGCCATCGTCCTCCCGAGCCTTACAAGGGCAAGGGTATCCACTACGTTGGCGAGCACATCCGCCGCAAGCTGGGTAAGGCCGCCAAGTAGTCGTAACCGACTCACTCGCATAAGACCAGCACCCCGTCAGGTGCTGGCAAGATCAACCTTTTTAGGAGTTTACGTATGAACAAGCATAAGGCGAAGCTGGAAGGCCTCAAGCGTCGTCAGCGTCGTGTTCGCGGCAAGGTCTCGGGTACCTCCGAGCGTCCGCGTCTTCGCGTGACCCGTACTAACGCCAACATCTATGCCCAGATCATCGACGACAGTAAGGGCTCCAGCCTGACGCTCGTCTCTGCCTCGACCCTCGAGGCCGAGTTCAAGGGCACCCACACCTCGAACAAGGAGGCTGCGGAGAAGGTCGGTCAGCTCGTTGGCAAGCGCGCCATCGAGGCCGGCATCACCAAGGTCGCCTTCGATCGCGGTGGCCGTATCTACCATGGCCGCGTCAAGGCCCTCGCCGACGGTGCTCGTGCCGCCGGTCTCGAGTTCTAGGAGGTATGTAGCACATGGCTCGTAATCAGAAGCAGCAGCGCGAGGCCTCCGAGTTCGAGGAGCGCGTCGTTTACATCAACCGCGTGTCGAAGACCGTCAAGGGTGGTCGTCGCATGAGCCTCGTCGCTCTCGTCGTCGTTGGCGACGGCAAGGGCAACGTCGGCGTTGGCATGGGCAAGTCCGCTGAGGTGCCCATGGCCATCTCCAAGGCATCTCTCGATGCCAAGAAGAACATGTTCCACGTGCCGGTGACCGAGCAGGGCACCATCCCGCACGAGGTTCTCGGCCACTTTGGTGCCGGCCGCATCATCATCAAGCCCGCTGTCGAGGGTACCGGCGTTATCGCCGGCGGCGCTGTGCGTCCCCTCTTTGAGCTTGCTGGCATCAAGAACGTCCTGTCCAAGTCCCTCGGTACCGACAACGGCCTCAACATCATCAAGGCTGCCGTCGAGGGCCTCAAGGAGCTCTCCAGCCCTGAGGACGTCGCGGCTCGCCGTGGCCTGACGGTCTCCGAGATGTTCGTCGGTAAGGAGAACTAAGCATGGCTGACACCATCAAGATCAAGCAGGTCCGCAGCACCAACGGTTGCAAGCAGGACCAGGTCCGTACTGTCCGTGCCCTCGGTCTCCACAGGATCCGCGAGGTTCGCGAGATTGCTGACAACGAGTCCGTCCGCGGCATGATCTTCAAGGTCAAGCACCTTGTCGAGATTGTAGAGGAGTAGCAAATGCAGCTTCACGATCTTACTCCCGCGCCCGGTTCCACCAAGAACCGCAAGCGCGTCGGCCGTGGCAATTCTTCGGGTCACGGCACCACTTCTGGCCGCGGCCAGAAGGGCCAGGGTTCCCGCTCTGGCGGCACCAAGGGTGCCGGCTTCGAGGGTGGCCAGACTCCGCTGGCTATGCGCCTGCCCAAGCTTCCGGGCTTCCGTAACCCCCGTCGTATCGAGTACACCGCTGTTAACGTTGAGCGTCTCGAGCGTAAGTTCGAGGACGGCGCTGTGATCGACGGTGCCGCTCTTAAGGCCGCTCGCATCACCAAGAGCGAGTTCGAGCCCGTCAAGGTGCTCGGCAATGGTGAGCTCACCAAGAAGTTCACGGTCAAGGTCGACAAGGTCAGCGCTTCTGCGCAGGCCAAGATCGAGGCCGCCGGCGGAAAGGTCGAGCTGCCGTGCTAAATGGTCTTAAGAATGCTTTCCGCATCAAAGAATTGCGCGAAAAGATTCTTTTTACCATAGCTATGCTCGTCGTGTACCGCATTGGTGCGCACGTTCCTGTGCCCGGCATTCCCTTCCAGGGGATGCTGGGCCTTTTCTCGACCGATAACAATTCGGTCGCCGCAGGTGCTATGGCCCTCCTGAATCTTTTCTCTGGCGGCGCGTTGAGCTATGTGTCGGTGTTTTCGCTGGGCATCATGCCTTACATCACCAGCTCGATCATCCTCCAGATGCTCCAGGCCGTCGTGCCTTCCCTGCATGAGCTTGCCCGCGAGGGCGAGGTCGGTCAGACCAAGATTACGCAGTATTCGCGTTACCTCACCCTGGCTCTGGCAATCCTCAACTCCGTTGGTTACCTCTTCCTCTTTAAGAGCTTCGGCATCAGCTTCAATGGCGCCGGCGCTCCCGAGATCATCTTCGACCTCATGATCGTCGGCACGCTCACTGCGGGCGCCATGCTGATCATGTGGATTGGTGAGCTCATCACCCAGCGCGGTATCGGCAATGGCATGTCGCTGATCATCTTCGCGAACATCATGGCCGGTCTGCCGCAGGCTATCTTCTCCAGCACCGAGGGCAATGCCGGTGGCATCATCACCATGGTGATCATCTGCGCCATCATCCTGCTGGTTATCCCGTTGATTGTTTTCCTTGAGCGCGGCCAGCGCCGCATCCCGGTCTCCTACGCTAAGCGCGTCGTGGGCCGTCGCATGATGGGTGGCCAGACCACCTACCTGCCCATCAAGGTCAACACCGCGGGTGTCGTGCCGATCATCTTCGCTTCGGCGCTGCTGTACTTCCCGGCTCAGATTGCCGTGTTCTTCCCCGGCATCGGCTGGATTCAGGCAGTTGCCTCCGCGCTTTCGACCGGTTGGCTCAACTGGGTGCTTAACGTTGTCCTCATCGTGTTCTTCGCGTATTTCTACACCTCAATGGTGTTCAACCCCGATGACACGGCCGACAACCTTAAGAAGCAGGGTGGCTTTATTCCGGGCGTGCGTCCGGGTAGGGCTACCGCGGCCTACATCAAGAACGCGCTCAACAAGATTACGCTTCCCAGCGCTGTCTTTTTGGCGCTCATCGCCATCGTGCCTTCGATCATCTTCTCCTTCACGGGTAACCATCTGATCCAGGCATTTGGCGGCACGTCCATCCTCATCATGGTCGGCGTCGTGCTCGACACGGTCGATAAGCTCGAAGGCCAGATCAAGATGTATGATTACGATGGATTCTTTAAATAGGCTAGAGGAGGATTGCTCATGAACCTCGTATTGCTCGGAGCTCCGGGTGCCGGTAAGGGCACCGTCGCACAGGAGCTCGTCGCCGAGTTTGGCGTCGCCCACATTTCCACGGGCGACCTGCTGCGTGCTGCCGTCAAGGGTGGCACCGAGCTTGGTATTCAGGCTAAGAAGTACATGGACGCTGGCGAGCTCGTTCCCGACCAGCTCGTGATCGACCTTGTCAAGGAGCGCCTTGCCGCCGATGACGCCCAGCAGGGCTTCATCCTCGACGGCTTCCCGCGCAACACCGCCCAGGCTGTGACGCTCGATTCTGAGCTCTCCGCCATGGGTCGCGAGATCGATTGCGCCCTTCTGGTCGATGTGGCTCCCGAGGTCATTATCGATCGTCTGTCTTCGCGTCGCACCTGCCGCGCATGCGGTTACACCGGCACCGCTGCCGATGCTACCTGCCCCAAGTGTGGCGGCGAGATGTATCAGCGCGACGACGACAAGCCCGAGACCATCAAGAACCGTCTCGACGTCTACGAGAAGTCCACGAGCCCGCTCGTCGACTACTATCGTGGCCAGGGTCTGCTCAAGTCGGTCAACGGTGACCAGGCTCGCGAGACCGTGTACGGGGATGTCAAAGAGGCTCTCGGTCTATGATCAAGATTAAGTCTGCAACGCAAATCGAGCAGATGAAGAAGGCAGGAGCGCTATCTAAGATGGCGCTCCGCCACGTTGGAGCCATGGTGCGCCCCGGCGTTTCCACCTTTGAGCTCGATCAGCTCGCGGAGCAGATTATCCGCATGCATGGCGGCACCCCGGCCTTTAAGGGTTACGGCGGGTTCCCGGGGACCATTTGCGCATCGATCAACGATGCCGTGGTCCACGGTATTCCCAACCCCGACATGATCCTGCGCGATGGCGATATCATCTCCATCGATACGGGAGCCGTTGTCGACGGTTGGGTTGGCGATAACGCCTGGACGTTTTTCGTCGGCACCCCCACGCCCGAGGCCAAGGCCCTGTGCGAGGTTACGCGAGATTGCCTAAAGGCTGCCATCGAGCAGGCTGTTCCCGGTAACCATATCGGGGACGTCGGCTATGCCGTTCAGTCCCTCGCCGAGTCTCACGGTTACGGCGTGCTTCGCGATTATGTGGGGCATGGTATCGGCCGTGTGATGCACGAGGACCCCAACGTTCCTAACTATGGAAAGAAGGGGAGGGGCGTTCGCCTCCAGGCCGGCATGGTCATTGCCATCGAGCCGATGGTTACGATGGGTTCCAACCATGTGAGCACGGGCTCCGACGGTTGGATTGTTACGACCAACGATCACCTGCCCGCTGCGCACTACGAGAACACCGTCGCCATTACCAATGACGGTCCGGTGATTCTCACCACGGATGCCCAAGGTGCTTGGTGCTCCCTCCAAGGCGGAGAAATGTAACAAGTTCCATTTAGTTGTGGAGCCATTACGAAGTTATTACGATGCGTGCATACGTGTTGTAGAATACTCAATCGCTGTCGTTTTCTAGAGAAAGATGATTGCTTGTGAAGAAGGAAGACGCAATTGAGCTCGAGGGTACGGTAAAGGAACCGTTGCCCAACGCCATGTTTAAGGTCGAGCTCGAGAACGGTCATTCGGTTCTGTGCAACATTTCTGGCAAGATCCGAATGAATTACATCCGTATTCTCCCCGGTGACAGGGTTGTCGTGGAGCTTTCCCCGTACGACCTGACCCGCGGCCGCATCACCTATCGCTACAAATAGCGGCACGCATACACGCACTCCATTTCCGACTGCAGGCTTAGCTCAACCTACGGTCGGATTGTGTGTGAAGACCAGCCATAGTTTTAAACGCCTGCGGCTGGGCGAGTAGATAGTAGGGAAGTAGTTTGAGCGCTACCGAAAGGAAGAACGATGAAGGTACGTCCTTCGGTCAAGAAGATGTGCGATAAGTGCAAAATCATTAGGCGCCATGGCAAGGTCCTCGTCATTTGCGAGAACCCCCGTCATAAGCAGCGTCAGGGTTAAGAGAGGAGACTACGTTGGCCCGTATTAATGGTGTCGACCTCCCGCGTGAGAAGCGCGTTGAGATCGGTCTGACCTACATTTACGGCATCGGCCGCACCACTGCGACGAAGATTTGCGTCGAGTGCAACGTTAACGTGGATACGCGCGTTAAGGACCTCACCGAGGATGAGGTTAACGCCATCCGCGATTATATCGATAAGAACCAGATCATGGTTGAGGGCGACCTCCGCCGTGAGCGCAACCAGAACGTCAAGCGCCTTATGGACATCGGCTGCAACCGCGGCCTTCGTCACCGCAAGGGCCTCCCGGTCCGCGGCCAGCGCACCCACACTAACGCTCGTACCCGCAAGGGCCCGAAGCGTCAGATCGGTGCTAAGAAGAAGAAATAAGGAGCGCTAGATAGATGGCTACTGCTAAGAAGAACGTTCGCGCTGCCCGTCTGAAGCGCGCGGACCGTAAGAACATTTCCGTGGGCCAGGCTCACATTCGTTCTACGTTCAACAACACGATCGTTTCGATCACCGATCCCCAGGGCAACGTCATTTCCTGGAAGTCGGCTGGCCAGGTGGGCTTCAAGGGCTCCCGTAAGTCCACGCCGTTCGCTGCCCAGATGGCTGCCGAGGCTGCTGCCAAGCAGGCCATGGAGCACGGTATGAAGAAGGTTTCCGTCTTCGTCAAGGGCCCCGGCTCCGGTCGTGAGACCGCCATCCGCTCCCTCCAGGCTGCTGGCCTCGAGGTCTCGAGCATCCAGGACAAGACCCCCATTCCGCACAACGGCTGCCGCCCCAAGAAGCGTCGCCGCGTGTAACTGAAAGGATCGTATCAATATGGCAATCGACAGGACTCCTGTTCTTAAGCGCTGCCGTCAGCTCGGGATCGATCCCGCTGAGCTCGGTTACAGCAGCAAGAAGGAATCTATCCGTCAGCCCAAGCGCCGTCGCAAGGAATCTGAGTACGGCATGCAGCTGCGCGAGAAGCAGAAGGTCAAGTTCATCTATGGCGTTCTGGAGAAGCAGTTCCACGGCTACTTCAACAAGGCCCGCAAGATGAACGGCGTCACCGGTGAGAACCTCATGATCATCCTTGAGTCTCGCCTCGACAACGTCGTCTTCCGTCTTGGCTTCGCCCGCACCCGCAAAGAGGCTCGTCAGTCCGTCCGTCACGGTCACTTCACCGTGAACGGCAAGCGCGTGGACATCCCGTCCTACCGCGTCAAGGCCGGCGACGTTGTCGCTGTCGGCGAGAAGTTCCGTGACCTCCTCCCCATCAAGGAGGCCCTGATTTCCTCCGAGCGCTTTGAGGTCCCTGGCTGGCTCGAGGTCGATATCGAGAAGCTGTCTGGTAACGTGCTCGCTCTGCCGACGCGTGAGCAGATCAGCGGTGATATCAACGAGCAGCTCATCGTCGAGCTCTACTCTAAGTAGTCCATCCGGGCTGCTGAGGCTGGAGGTAATACATGTCAGAATTCATTAGGCCTCAGGTTCAGGTCGAAGAGATCAACGAGACGTCTGCTCGTGTCTCCGTCGAGCCGCTCGAGCGTGGCTACGGCGATACGCTGGGTAACTCCCTTCGTCGCGTTCTTCTGTCCTCGCTCGAGGGTGCCGCCGTCGAGGCTATTCAGATCGATGGTGCGCAGCACGAGTTCATGACCATCCCTAACATGGTCGAGGATGTCACCGACATCGTCCTGAATGTCAAGGGTCTTGTCTTCAGGGCTCTCGGCACGACCGACGAGGCGACCGCCACCATCTCGGTTGACGGCCCCTGCGAGGTCACCGGTGCGGACTTCTTTATTCCGTCCGAGTTTGAGCTGGTCAACCCCGAGCAACATATCGCTACGCTCACCGAGGGTGGCCATCTCACCATGAGCATGCGCATCGGCTATGGCCGCGGCTATGTTTCTGGCGAGGCCAACAAGCGCGACAACGATCCCATCGGTGTGATCCACGTCGACTCGCTGTACTCGCCGGTTTCCCGTTGCGCCAAGCTCGTTGAGGCTTGCCGCGTCGGTCAGCACACCGACTACGACCGCCTTGTCCTCGAGATCGAGACCAACGGCTCCATCGCTCCGCGCGACGCCGTGGTCCAGGCTGCCAATATCATCAACCAGCATATGGCCGCCTTTATGAACCTTGCCGAGACCCCCGAGGTCGAGGAGGAGGCTTCGATCTTCGCTCCCGAGGTCACCAACGACAACGCCGAGCTGGACAAGCAGATCGAGGATCTGGACCTTTCCGTCCGTTCCTACAACTGCCTTAAGCGCGCCAGCATTCACTCGGTCCGTCAGCTCGTTGAGTTCTCGGAGAACGATCTGCTCAACATCCGTAACTTCGGTGTTAAGTCGATCGAGGAAGTGAAGGACAAGCTTGAGTCCATGGGCCTGAGCCTGAAGGCTTAATGCTTCGCATATTTGAGGAGAAACTAGACCATGCGTCACAACGTTAAGAAGGGCCTGAAGCTCGGCACCGATGCGAGCCACACCAAGGCCATGAAGAAGAGCCTGGCCAAGGCCCTCTTCGAGAACGACCGCATCAAGACCACCGAGACCCGCGCTAAGGCGCTGCGTTCGGTCGTCGATCCGATCATCACCTGGGCCAAGAAGGGCGACCTGCACTCTCGTCGTCTGGCCATCGCCAAGCTCGGCGATAAGCAGCTCGTTGCCGAGATTTTCGACAAGGCTGCCCAGGGCATGTGGCAGGACCGCAACGGCGGTTACACCCGCATCATGAAGCTCGGTAACCGTAAGGGCGACAACGCTCCCATCGTTATCATGGAGCTCGTCACCGAGCCTTGCACGCCTAAGGCCAAGAAGGCTGCTCCGGCCCCCAAGAAGGCCGCTGCTCCCAAGAAGGTCGAGGCTGTCGAGGAGGCTCCTGCTGAGGAGACCGCTGAGTAGACAATCCGTCTGCATAGGCTATATTCGAGGGGTACGTTCGCGTACCCCTCTTTTTTTGTCGCGATACCGTTGATTGTTTGTTGGGAGCGCCCATGACCGCGCCGTCTGATTTCAATTCGATTCCCGAGCTCGACGCCACGCTCGTTTTCCGCGTGGCCTACGATGGCTCGTCCTATAGCGGCTTTGCCGAGCAGCCTGGACAGACGACGGTTGCGGGCGAGCTGCGCCGCGCTATCGAGACGCTCCTGCGCCGTCCGATCGACCTGACGTGTGCGGGGCGTACCGATGCAGGCGTACATGCCGTGGCTCAGTTCATCAGCGTGCCCGTAACGGACGCGGAGTTGGCTTTGACGCGCCGTAGGTGGCTGAGGGCTATGGATGCCCTCCTGCCCAAAGATATCGCCATAAACGAGGTCTACAAGGCCCGTAAAGGCTTTTCTGCACGCTTTGATGCGCGTTCCCGTACGTATACGTACCGTATTGCCGATCGCGACGCGCGCCCCGTGCTGTCCCGCGGTGCCGTGTGGTGGCATCGCTATCCCTTGGACGTCGAGGCCATGTCTGCGGCCTGTCCCGCGCTTTTGGGTGAGCAGGACTTTAAGAGCTTTTGCAAGGTGGCGTCTGCCGTTGGCAAGCCCACGCATCGCTGCGTGATGCGTGCCGAGTTTGGCCATGAGGTTGCGTTTGGCGAGGACATCCTGACGTTTACCATCGAGGGCAATGCGTTTCTGCATTCGATGGTCCGCACGATCGTGGGCACGCTTGTCGAGATTGGCATGCATCGCCGTGAACCCGAGTGGATGCGCGAGGTCATCGATGCTTGCGACCGTACCGCTGCGGGCCCCACGGCTCCTGCCTGCGGCCTTACGTTTATGGGCGTGGATTACGATCCCGCCGAGCTTGTCGTGCTCGACTAGGGGAGGGCTCGACGCGTCGTGCGTCGACACCTGTCATCTGTGGGCTGCGCGTGTGCAACATCTGTTCTTGACGTGCAATACAACTGGTGTCTCATTGCTTTTATTGCCGGGGTGTACCATGAACCACGGTTTGATTCATTGCTGTCGAGAGGACGGATAACTTGGTTCGACGTGGCTCGCATCCGCGACTTTCGGTGATCCTTGTGGTAGAAGGTTCGCCCAGCTATGCGATGCGTGCGCTCGAGAGTATCCAGAACCAAGACCTCTACGATTTGCAGATTGTCGTTGTCTGCCGCGATGCTGCGCCCGGTGTGCGCCATTCGCTTCAAGTTGCTGCCGACAGGGACATCCATATTGATTTGATTGACGTCGAGGACGCGAAGCGCGGTGCTTGTCTTCGTGCCGGTTTTGCTGCCTCGCGTGGCTCTCAAATCATCGCTATGAACGCCGATGAGTGGTTAGCTCCGCAGTCCCTTTCCAAGATGGTCGATATCGCGTGCGATACTGCGGCAGACATAGTGTTCCCCACGGTGTCGCTCGACCGCTATGATGCACATCGAGAGCGCCATTCGCGCGTCTTGGATGTTGCCCCTATTGTCATTGAAGACAAGTCTTCGATGGTGACCGGGCTGTCCCAGTTGATTTTAGGCGGCCTAGTCGCTCAGACCTCTGGCGTGATGTACAGCCGCTCGCTGTTTGAGGCATGCCTTTTGTGCGACAAGGTGTTTCGCACAGTTGGGTTTATGGCGTGCGCGCTCTCGCGGGCGCAGCGCGTCTCCGGCTGCGGCGACGCTTGTTTCCACGCCGCGGCACCTAAGCTTACAGATGCCTTTGATCCCACCATGTATGCCAAGGTATCCGATGACATCCGAGCACTCGACGAGCTTGCGGACTCACTCTCGGAAGCAGATAGCGGTGGTCGGCTCAAGCTGACAAGCCAAAAGTTCTACTTTGCCGGACTGGTCGCCTGCATCGAGAATTTGTGCCTGAGCCCGCATGGGTTGTCGTCAATCGAGCGTTCCGCCCGCATGCGTGATATGCTCGATGCGCCTCGAACCCGTCAGATGGTCGCCGCGCTCAAGGACAACCATCGGGGACTCGGTCTGTTGTTTGGGCCGATTGCCAGCGCCAAGCCCGCGCGCTGCGTGATGTGTACGCATCTGGCAGCTTTTCTTAACCGGACGGGCGCAAAAACCGCCTAAACGGCTCATTACGAAACAAACTTGCATAGAATTGTTTCGAAATGCGTTCTTATACACAAAAGCCTTCAAATAGCGTTAAACTATTCAATCACTGATTGATTGTCTCCGCCATCTTTTGGAGAGAGGGTTTGTATGGCTAAAAAACGCAATGGGCGCCAGGATGCCATTAGAGATATTGTGCGCAATAAGGACGTCCGCACGCAGCGCGTGCTGGTCGATGAGCTCCGCGCTATGGGCTTTGATTGCACGCAGGCGACTGTCTCTCGCGATATTGCCGACATGGGGCTGCGTAAGCTCCCTGAGGGCATCTATGTTCTGGCAGAGGACCTGCACCTGCAGCGTATGGTTTCCGAGCTCGTTACGGGCGTTCTGCGTACCGATAATCTGGTTATGATCAAGGCTCAGCCTGGCACGGCTTCCGGCATCGCCGCCGCCGTTGATGCGGCAGAGTTGCCCGATGTGCTTGGCTCGCTTGCCGGCAACGATACGATTTTGGTCATTGCCCAGACGGCCGAGGACGGCGAGCGTCTCGAGGCGCTGATCAATAAGCTGAGCAATTCTCGCAAGTAGGCGTGCGGGTCGTGCGCTCGGCACTGTGTGCGTGACATGGTGGCTTGTAAGGGGGTATCGACGTTGGTCGGTGCCCCCTTTTTGTTTGTCGGTATAAAGACCGCCTGCCAGGTCGCTTCAAACTAAAAGGCCCCCGAGCAGTTTAATAAGCTGCTCGGGGGCCTTGTTGCTAATGGCCGGATGAATTTCTAGCCAACAGTATCGTCAGGCGTGGGCGATGGGTCGGGAGTGGGCGTGGGCGTAGGCGTGCCGCCATCGCCGCCGGTCGAACCACCAGTGGAGCCGCCCGTCGAGCCACCGGTGGAGCCGCCCGTCGAGCCACCGGTCGTTCCGGTGCCGCCGGTGGTGTCGCCGCCCGTGGTCTCGGTGGTCGTGGTCGTCGTGGTGGTCGTTGTGGTGGTTTCCTCTTCGTCCTCGTTCTCGTCCTTGTCGTCGTTCTCCGTCTTCTTGGTGTTGTTGGTGCCGTAGAACTTCCAGACGCTGTTGTTCTTGTAGGTGGGCGCCGTTCCGGTCGCAAACTCCTCGCGCTCGGTACCGGTCAGAACGGTGTTCATAAACCGCTTAAAGACAGGCAGGTTGGTGCTGTCGCCCAGCAGGTCCGTGCCGTATTTTTGGATGGGGATCTCACCTGCGGAATAGCCGGTCCACAGGGCGCACGCCAGCTGCGGGGTATAGCCGCAGAACCACAGGTTGGTGGTGTTGTCGGTGGTGCCCGTTTTGCCGGCATAGGGCTGGTTGACGCTCAGGGCGCCAGCAGCACCTGTACCGCTGCCCTGCATGACGCCGGACAGAACATCGGTGACCGCGGCGGCCTCGCCCTCGGTAAGCACCTGTGAGGGATTGTCCGTGTGCTGGTACAGCACCGAACCGGTACGAGAGTCAATCTCGGTGATGGCGATCGGCTGACGATAGTAGCCGCCGTTGGCAAACGTCGCGTAGGCGGCGGCCATCTCGAGCGGCGAGATCGAGCCAGTGCCGAGGGTCATGACGGGAACGTCCTCGATGTTGTCCTTGGCGGGATCGATGCCGAGCTTTTTGACGAGCGAGATGATCTTGCTGTTGCCGACGGCTTCCGCCACCTGGATGTAGCCGGTGTTGGAGGAGTATGCCGTCGCCTGCTTAAGCGTGATGTTGCCATAGCTATGGTTGGCGTAGTTTTGGACCTCGGTCGTGGTGCCCTTGGCCTTGAGCGGCGAGTTGCAGTTGAGGGTGACGTTGGGGTTCATGCCGTTTTGGATGGCAGTTGCCAGCGTAAAGGCCTTGAAGGTGGAGCCGACGGGACGCTTGGCCGTGGCATGGTTTACGTGGTTCTCGTCGGCGTTGTAGTCGTAGCCGCCCACCATGCACTTGATGTAGCCGGTCTTGGGATCGACGACGACCATGCCCATGTCCAGGCCGTCGAGCGAGAGCGTGTCGAGCTGCTCGCGGACGGCATTCTCTGCCACCTGCTGCATCGTGGGGTCGATGGTGGTCTTGACGGTCAGACCGCCCTTAAAGAGCACGTCGGTCGAGAACTCCTGCTCCAGCAGCTGCTTAACATAGGCGACAAAGTAGGGCTGCGAGTATACGTCGACGCCGCTGCCCGAGATTTCGGTCACGTTGAGGGTGATGGGCTCGGCCTGTGCGGCATCGTGCTCCTCCTGCGTAATGTGGCCCAGACGCAACATGTTGTCGAGGACCTTGTTGCGACGGGACAGCGCCAGGTCGGGGTTGACCGTGGGGTCGTACTGCGAGGGCGAGTTGGGAAGGCCGATGAGCAGCGCGGCCTCGCTCAGGGTGAGGTCGGCGGCGCTCTTGGACAGATAGGTCTCGGCTGCGGCCTCAATACCGTAGGCGCCGTGGCCGTAATAGATGGTGTTGAGGTACATCATGAGGATCTCGTCTTTGGAGTACATGTCCTCCATCTTGACGGCGATGTAGGCCTCGCGCACCTTACGCTCGATGGTCGAGTCGAACTGCTCCTCCTGCAGGATGGTGTTGCGCACCAGCTGCTGGGTGATAGTCGAGGCGCCTTCGTGCCCGCCGCCGAGGGTTGCCACCGCAGCACGCGCGATACCCCACAGGTCGATACCGCCGTGCTCGTAGAAGCGCTCGTCCTCGACGTCAACGGTGCCCTGCAGCACGTAGGGGGAGACCTCGTCCTTGGTGATGGACTTGCGGTTTTGCGTGTAGAAGCTTGCGATCTTGTTGCCGTTGCAGTCGACGATCTCGGTGGGCTCGCTCACCAGATACGCGTTGGCGTCGGTGTAGTCGGGCAGATCGGACAGCCAGCGGTTGACGTTGCCGACCATGCCGATGCCAAATGCCACGCCCGCGATAAGCAGAAAGCCCAAAAACGAGAGCAGGATTATGGGCAGGGCATGCGTCTTTGAACGGCTGCGTCCCTGTCGTTGGCGAGGACCCATATATTGACCTCCAGGTATGTCGTGCCGGACGGTGGATGTGCCGTCTGGGCAGGATGGACATAAGTTATTACACGATAAACCAAACGGGGCGCGCGAGGCCTCGTGTATGCTGGAAGACGGCATTTTTCAGAGTGAATGCATACCTTGGTAAGGAGTTTGTCGATGGCGATTCGGGCGATGGGGCCGAGCGGACAATACGAGACTGGATTGGATGCTGCCGGTGCGGCGCTGCCCGAGCTGCTGGCGCCGGCGGGCGGACTCGACCAGATGCTTGCGGCCATCGCCGCGGGTGCCGATGCCATCTATGCGGGGTTGGGCGGCTTTAACGCCCGCGTGAGCGCGCATGGCTTTACGGATGACGAGTTTGCGCGCGGCTGCGCCGTGGCGCATGCCCATGGCGTGCGTGTGTACGTAACGCTCAACGTGTTCGTGTTTGACGATGAGTTGTCCGACGCGGTGGCGTTGGGAGTTCATGCACTGGAGCTGGGCGCCGATGCTCTGATTGTCGCCGATGCCGGGCTGGCTTGTGTACTGCGCACGGCGATTCCCGGGATCGAGATTCACCTGTCCACGCAGGCGGGCGCTCATAGCGAAGGCGCCGTGCGGCTTGCCGCCGATGAGCTGGGGGTCAAGCGCGTGACGACGGCACGCGAGCTGACGGTCGACGAGATTGCGGCGCTATGTACCACGGGCGTGCCCATCGAGGTGTTCTGCCACGGTGCGATTTGCATCGGCTATTCGGGGGCGTGCGAGTTCTCGGCCCTGCGGCGTGGGCGCTCGGCGATGCGCGGCGACTGCACGCAGCCGTGCCGTCTGGCGTACGACCTGGTGGACGAGGCGGGGCAGAGCGTTGTCGCCGTCGAGGGGGATCGCCTGCTGTGCCCGCGCGACTATCTGGGTATTGCGCATCTGCCCGAGCTTATAGATGCCGGCGTGGCGTCGCTCAAGATCGAGGGGCGCATGAAGAACCCCGATTACGTATTCAACGTGGTGCGGGTGTGGCGCCGGGCGCTCGATATGCTGCGCGACGGCGCGTGGGACCCCGGTGTCGTGGAAGAGCTTGAACGCGAGCTGGGAAGGTCGTTTAATCGTGGGTTTACCGATGCGTACCTGCGAGGGCGTTCGGGTGCCGAGCTGATGAGCTTTGAGCGCGCAATTAACCAGGGCGTGCGCGTGGGGCGTTTGGTCGCTGTGGGCCACGAAGAGGTGACCGTTGAGCTCGACGCCGCCGTGGCGGCGGGTGACACGCTCGAGATTCGGTTCTATCCGGGTGTCGACGCGCGTCCCGATGTGCCCAAGCGCTGGCCGCAGGTACCCTGCCCGGTGGATGCCGCAGCGGGGAAGCGCGTCGTCGTGCATTGCAAGCGTAAGGTGGACGCGGGCTGCGAGGTGTACCTGATTCGCAGCGCCGGCGTGTTGGATCAGACGGCGGCGGTGTTGGAGCGCATGCGGGCCGAGGCGGATGCGATTGCGCCCGTTGCGCGTGCCGTTGAGGTGCTGCCCTTTGAGGGCGTTGCGGTGGATGGCGGTGCGTCGACGGAGTTGGTGGAGTGCGCGGTTCCCACTCGCATGGTTTTTGCTTGGCAGCTGATGGATGCCGACCCGCGCGGAGAACTCGATTTGTCCGACGCCGTTGTGGTGCTTGACGAGGTGTGCCGCACGGGTGACGCTGACCGGACCCGCTCACTGATGCAGCGTGCCGGGCGCGTCGTCTGCCGCAACCTGGGACAGGTGGTGATCGCTCGCGAGCTGGGCGTGACGTTTGACGTGGCGGCGCCGGTGTTCTGCGCGAATCGGGCTACGCTTGCCTGGCTGCGCGAACTCGGTGCGGGGCGGGTGTACTTGCCGGCCGAGTTGCTCGGCAATGATGCGGAGCGTATTGCCGAACTGGCTGCTGAACCCGGCGTCTGGGGTCCGGTCGACGCCGACCGTCCCGAGCTTATGGTGTGCGAGCACTGCCTGCTGACCGCCGAGGGCGTCTGCGCTACCGATGCGACGGGACAGGTCCGTTGCCGCGACTGCTTGCGTCGTCGGCAGGTACGCTATCTGGTCGAGCGTGACGGTACGCGTCTGCCGGTCGCCGTTGACGCGTGCGGCAGGACGAGGATTTTCCTGTCGTAGGTGTTCGGTCGCGCCGTTTTGGTTATTATTAGTGGGTTTATGAACTTCGAGCACCGCCGTATCCGGTGAGGGTGCTATAGCAAAAGGAGGATACCCAATGCTGTCTGTTGACGAGCAAATGCGTATCATCACCTCGGGCGCCGCGCAGATCGTCCCCGAGGCCGACCTTCGCAAGAAGCTTGAGAAGGGCGAGCCCCTCAACATCAAGCTCGGCGTCGATCCCACCAGCCCCGACCTGCACCTGGGCCACGCCGTGCCCCTGCGCAAGATGCGTCAGTTCCAGGACCTGGGCCACAAGGTCACCCTCATCATCGGTAACGGCACCGCACTGATCGGCGATCCTTCGGGCAAGAACTCCACCCGCCCGCAGCTTTCGCAGGAGCAGATCGAGGCCAACGCCGAGACCTACGTGAGCCAGGCCATGAAGATCCTGGATCCCGAGAAGACCACCATCGTGCACAACGGCGACTGGATCCTGTCGATGGATCTGGCCGGCCTGCTGCAGGTGTGCTCCAAGTTCACCGTCGCCCGCATCCTCGAGCGCGATGACTTTACCAAGCGCTACCAGTCCCAGACGCCGATCGCCCTGCACGAGTTCCTGTACCCCGTGATGCAGGCCTTCGACTCCGTTCAGATCAAGGCCGACGTGGAGATGGGCGGCACCGACCAGCTCTTCAACCTGCTCGCTGGTCGCGAGCTCATGGAGAAGATGGGCATGGAGCCGCAGATCGCGCTTACCATGCCGCTGCTCGAGGGCACCGATGGCGTGCGCAAGATGTCCAAGTCCTACGGCAACTACATCGGCCTGACCGATACTCCCAAGGATATGTTCGGCAAGACCATGTCCATCCCCGACGAGATGATCGGCAAGTACTATCGTCTGGCCAGCTCGCTCACCCCGGCCGAGGTCGACAAGATCGACGCCGCCCTGGCCGACGGTTCCGCCGATCCCTATGAGCTCAAGCGTGCACTGGGCCGCGACCTGTGCGATACCTATCACGGCGCCGGTGCCGGTGACGAGGCTCAGGCCGAGTTCGACCGCGTGTTCAAGGAGGGCCAGCTTGCCGACTTCCCCGAGAAGCACGTTGAGCTGACCGTCAACGACGAGGGCCAGATCTACCTCGCAGGCCTGCTTAAGGACCTGGGCCTTTCGGCGAGCGCCGGCCAGGCCCGTCGCGACATTGACGGTGGCGGCGTCAAGATCAACGGCAAGGCCGTGGCTCCCAAGAGCTACAACATCGACCCCAGCGCCCTCAAGCTGGGCGACACCCTCTCCGTAGGCAAGCGCAAGGGCTTTAAGTTGATTTAGTTACGCGGTTCTACGAACCGCGTAACGGCTCGACGCTGCGCGGGCCGCATTTGGACAATCTGACGTTCAACTTCAAGGGCGCGACCAGAAGGTCAGCGCCCTTTCGTTTCACGTCACCTTGTCTCAAATGCGGCCCGCTCGCTGGCGTTGCCAAAACATCGGCGTCGCTTTGGTCGCAAAGCAGTCGTTGGGGACGTTCTTGAATGACTAGTCGTTTAAGAACGTCCCCAACGACTATTGCGCCCTCTACCCGCGGCATTGCCTTGCTCCGGATGCGGCAGTTAGGGACGTTCCTTTTGTGCCGGCACTTTGGGGCACTCCTTGTCATTGGCGAAAAGTAGTCTGTCACCATTGCACCAAGTGGCGTGTGCCGTTAAGCGGAGAGGCGTATTGTTGACCCATCGTTTGGGCATACAATGGCTATTGGTTTGCTGCGGTGAAGGTCTGTCCGCTCCGCAGCTTTTTTCTACGGTTAAAGGAGTATGTATGTCCGTTGAGGTCATGAGGTCTGTGATCGAGGCCGCCGAGGGCCGCGTGCCCGTCGACACGCTGTTTATCAATGCGCAGATTGTCGACGTGTATGGCCAGCGTGTGGCGCCCGGTAGCGTTGCCGTCAAGGACGGTGTAATCGTCGGCGTGCTCTACGATGGTCGCGACGATGCCGCCGGCACCTACGAGGCGACCGAGGTCATTGACTGCCAGGGCCGCTATCTCGCCCCCGGCTTTATCGACGGACATCTGCACATTGAGTCCTCGAACATCCGTCCCGCCGAGTATGCGCGCATGGCGGCGACGCGCGGTACCACCACCGCCATTGCCGACAGCCACGAGATCGCCAACGTGGCGGGGCTCGACGGCTTGCGCTTTATGATCGAGGACGGTCGCCGCGCACCCATCTCCATCAAGTACATGATGCCTTCGTGCGTGCCCGCGCTGCCCGACGAGCAGGCCGGTGCCGTTATTTCGGCTGCCGATATGCAGGCGTTTTTTGTCGAGCATCCGGGCGATGTTTTTGGTCTGGGCGAAATGATGAACTTGCCGGGCGTCTTTATGGCCGACCCCGAGACCTGTGCTCGCATCGATGCTGCCAACCAGACGCCGTCCAAGCAGGTTGACGGCCACGCGCCGCTCGTTGCCGGTAAGGACCTCAACGCCTATGCCGCAGCGGGCATTATCGCCGACCACGAGTCGACGATTCCCGAGGAGGCACTCGACAAGCTGTCCCGCGGCATGTATGTGATGCTGCGTGAGGGCACGTGCAGCCACGACCTGGCCAACCTGTCTCCGATGCTGTTGGAGAATCCTTCCCGTGCCCGCCGCTGCTGCTTTGCGACCGACGACCGCGCTCCCTCCGATGCGCTTTCGACCGGTATGATCGACAATGCCTGCCGTGTGGCTATCGAGGCTGGTATCGACCCCGTGGTCGCCATCTCCATGGCGTCCCTTTCCACGGCTGAGGCATTTGGCCTGGACCACGGCTGTCGCGACCCGCATGAGCTGCGTGGCGCCATCGCCCCGGGCAAGCGTGCCGACCTGCTGGTACTCAACGACCTGACGTTTGCCACGGCTCCGCATCGCGTATATGCCGCCGGTGCCCTGGTGGCGCAGGACGGCACCTTTGTGGGCGAGATTGCACCCGAGATGGCCGAGGTTGCGGCCCTTGCCGATGAGCTGCGTGCTTCCGTTAAGCTGCCGAAGCTTTCGCTTGACGTGTTCGATTATGCCTTTAAGCCGGGCGAGGCGGTTATCGATGTCGTCCCGGGTATGGCTATCACGGGTATGGCCCGCCCCGAGAGCGCCGAGGACTTGCGCCGCATTATGCTGATCGAGCGCCATGGCCGCGGCGTGTCGCTGCAGGCCGAGGGCGCTGATGGCGACGGCCCCGCTGGCCTGGGGCTTGTCGGCAAGCACATCGGTCGCGGCTGGGTGCGCGGTTTCACCATCACCGGTGGTGCCATTGCCTCCACGATCGGCCACGACTCGCACAACGTGTGCGTGGTGGGCGACAATGCGGCGGATATGATGACTGCCGTTGAGGCCGTGGGCCAGGGCGGCCACGTGCTGGTGCGCAACGGCGAGGTCGTGGCGCGCATTCCGCTGGCGCTCGGTGGCCTTATGAGCGAGGGCACGGCCGAGGACGTTGCCGCGCAGCACGACGACTTTATGGTCAAGGCGCGCGCCATGGGTATTGAGCCGCCGCTCGACCCCATCATGGGCATTATCTTCCTGCCCTTGCCGGTCATCCCGACGCTCCGCATCCGCCCCGAGGGCATGTTCGACGTTACAACCTTCACCTACGCCGACTAGTCATCGGGGACGTTCTTAAACGACTAGTCATTGGGGACGCTCTTTGGCGGGCTGCCTGACGCCGCGACCGTAGGGCCTCTGACATGTGTGAGCTATTTGCCAGGTCCTTGTAACGTTTACGCCCGCGGAGTCTTATTTGAGCTCCCTTTGGGTACGTTGGAATCGGATACGCGTTTGATTCCAACAAGCCCGAAGGGAGCTTTTCTATGTTTAAACTGATTGCATCCGATATGGACGGCACACTGCTTGACGAAAACGGCCAGGTGCCTCCCGAGACCTACGAACTGATTCTGGCGCTACACGAGCATGGCGTGCATTTCGCTGCATCGTCAGGTCGTCGCTACGATCGCCTGTGCGAGTTCTTTGCGCCCGTTCGCGACAAGATGGACTTTGTCGCCGCTAACGGCGCCCAAGTCTACGCCGACGGTAAGATGGTGGACCGTGAGGTGTATTCCCACCTGGCGATTCGAAGGCTCGCCCAAGCCGTCAGGACGTTTCCCAATCTGCATCTTGCGCTCTTTGACCGAACCAAGTCCTTCCTGCTCGATGACGAGTGCAAGTTCGTGCGTGAGGTCGATAAGGACCTTCCCAATGCCGAGCGCATTTGGGAGCTGCCCGATCCCAGCGTAAATATCATCAAGGCGAGTATCTTTTGCGATGACTGTGCCGTTATGGACAGTGCCTACGTACTGCAGCGCGAGCTTGGCCAGCTCTTTACCTTTGCGCCTTCTGGAAACGCATGGATCGATGCCATGCAGCCCGGTGTGTCGAAAGCCTCGGGAATCGAGCAGCTCATGGAGCACTATGGCGTCGAACGCGACGAGGTCATGGCGTTTGGCGACTCGATGAACGACTACGAGATCATTCGCTTTGTCGGCACGGGCTGCGCGATGGAAAATGCGCGCCCCGCGCTCAAGGCGGTGGCCGATCGCGTGGTGGGTTGTAACCGCGACCACGCCGTCCAGCAGGAGCTCCGTCGCGTGCTGGAGAGTCTCTCCTAATCCGGCAGATGGGGACGTTCCTTTTCTGCCGACAGTGGGGGACAATCCTTGCAGCTTTTTGCGAAGAGTGTCCCCAACGACTAGTCGTTTAAGAACGTCCCCAATGACTACCCAACGACTAAGCGAGGGCGGCCATGATGGTGCGGGCGACGCCGTCATGGTCGTTGTCGTATTCGGTGATGGCGTCGGCGGCCTCGCGGTCTTCGGACTCGGCGTTGATCATGGCCATGCCGTGGCCCGCTGCCTGTAGCATGGGGATGTCGTTGATGTTGTCGCCGAACGCCCAGGCGTCGGCGAGACGCTCGCCCAGGTGCTCGCATAACCACGTGAGGGCCGTCCCCTTGGTGGCGCCCTCACCCATGACCTCGATATTCATGGCGTACGAACGCGTGACCTCAATGCCTCCGAGCGTGTCGAGCTCTGCTGCGATGGCGTCGCGATCGGCCGGGTCGTGCCAGTACATGGCGATGCGTTCGAGCGTCTCGACCTCGTCGATCTTGCTGTCGATATCCATGTCGATCGGTGTTCGTGTGCGCTTGAGCGAAGCCGCGATGTGGGGGTCGCCGCCACAGAACTCATCCAGACGCCCGTATAGCGAGCGGGGGAGGAAGCACTGCCCATCCGCGAAGATATCGAAGGTCACATCGTGGCCGGCGGCAATGCGATGGATGCGGTGGGCAATGCCACGGTCGAGCGGACGGCTCAAGATGCACGTGGCGCGCGAGGCGTCGGTGGGCGTATCCTCGTCGAGCTGCCAGACGCTGGCGCCGTTGGCACAGACCGCGTAGTGCACGGCGGGATGGGCGAGAATGGGCTCAAAGATGCCCGACAGTGGACGTCCCGTGCAGGGAACAAACTCGATGCCACGACGTGCGAGCTCGTCGAGCATTGCCCAGGTGGCATCGCTCATCTGCTTATCGCTCGTCAGCAGCGTCCCATCCATATCGGAAAACACAATCATTCGTTGCGATCCTTTCTACTGGCATAAAAAGCGTGGCCGAGGGCTTGGGTCCCTGACCACGCTCGAGTTCTATAACGGTCCGCGTCCTAGCGGTCGGCGAGCGGCTTGTACTCCAGCGGCTCGATCACCGGACGATAGGCGGGGCGGATGATACGGTGCGCGCAGAAGAGCTCTTCCATGCGGTGCGCCGACCAGCCGGCCATGCGGGCGACGGCGAATAGCGGCGTAAAGAGCGTCTCGGGCACGCCGAGCATCTTGTAGATAAAGCCCGTGTACAGGTCGATGTTGGCGCAGATGGGCTTGGTCATGCCGTGGTCGCGCATCACCTGCGGTGCCAGGTGCTCGATGCGCTCGATGAGCGCGAACTCCTCGCCCAAGTCCTTCTTGGCGGCAAGCGTGCGCGCGTAACGACGGCACACCTCGGCACGCGGGTCGCTCAGCGTGTAGACGGCGTGGCCCATACCGTAGATGAGACCCGTGCCGTCGAAGGCCTGCTTGTCGAGGATCTTGCCCAGGTAGGCTGCGACCTCGTCCTCGTCCTCCCAATTGGAGACATGCGCGCGGATGTCCTCGTGCATGGAGACAACCTTGGCGTTGGCGCCACCGTGGCGCGGGCCCTTGAGTGAGCCGATAGCCGCGGCGTAGGCGGAATACGGGTCGGTGGCCGAGGAGGACAGCACGCGGCAGGCAAACGTGGAGTTGTTGCCGCCTCCGTGTTCGGCATGCAGCATGAGCATCACGTCGAGCAGCATGGCTTCGTCGCGGGTGAATGCCATGCCGCCGCGCAACACCTGCAGGATGGTCTCGGCGGTGGAGAGACCGGGTGTGGGGTGCGGTACATGAACCTCGGAGCCGCGGCGCTTGGCGACCGAGGCCATATGCGCGAAGGCGGCGATGCGGGGGAGACGGGCGAGCATGGAGATGGCGACGTCGATTTCGTGCTCGGGCGTAATGGCGTCGGGCTCGGCGTCGAAGGCGTAGAGCAGCAGCACGGCGCGCTGAAGCACATTCATGATGCTCGACGACACCGTGGTCATGGGGAACTCTTTGACGTACTCATCGCTCAAGTGCCTAAAAGCGCCCAGACGTCCGCAAAAACCGTCGAGCTCCTCTTTGTTGGGCAGCGAGCCCGTGATGAGCAGGTAGGCGACCTCTTCGTAGCCATAGCGATTCTCGGCCTGGGCGTTGTTGACCAGGTCCTCGATGCTGTAGCCGCGCAGCGTAAGCTTGCCCTGGTCGGGCACGACTTTGCCGTCGACCTTGTTGTAGCCGTGCACGTCCGAGATGCGGGTAAGGCCCGCGACCACGCCCGAGCCATCGGCATTGCGCAGGCCGCGCTTGACGTTATGCTCTACGAACAGACCCTCGTCGTACGGGGCGGTCGGCAGGCCGTGGTAGAGGTTTTCGCTTTCGGGCGAAATCTGACGGCTCGCCTCGTAATCCAGAACCAGGCGGCTCAGGTGATCGTCGAAGCGGTAGTAGATTTTCTTGGCGTCGTAGGCCATGCGCGCTCCTCTCCGGTCCGCTTTGGGGCCGCGCGCTTGGACGATATGACGTCAAGCTGCCCCGAGCGGCTTGTTCGCTACAGGCGGTACATAAAGTTAAAGACGTCCTCGCGCTGGATGGACACGTTGACGCCCGAAAGCTCGCCGGCCTCGGCCAGGGCCTTCTGCAGCTCGGCGAAGTCGAGCTTGGACTCGGCGGTGTCGGCCAGCATGGTCATGGTGAAGATGTCCTCGATAATGGACTGCGTGATGTCGCGGATGTCGACGTTGGCCTCGCCCAGAACGCGGGTGACGCCGGCGACGATGCCGGGGCGGTTCTTGCCAAGGACGGTGATGACGATACGGGAGGACGAGATCTCGGCCATGGGAAACCCTTTCGCGTGGTTGCGGCGCGCGCGGGGCGCTCCGCTACGGTACAGTGTTCATCATTGTACCTGTCTGGCGCAAAAAAGGCGCGCTCGCTGCGGCGTTACATGCCTGCAACATGAGCGTAAGGGGGAAGGCCGTACGGGGAAGAGCCGTCTGGCGCGTGTCCGGCTCGTGTTGGGTTGATTTCCGATCTCAGCCGAACACATTGAGCGGACAGGCCGTTCCCGCAGTCAGCCGAACGCCTCCGACGGCTGATTCCGAACTGGAAGCGGAGGGCATCCCCGCCCTTCGGTAGGGGATACCGCTCCGCGGCGCATGCCGCGGGCGGCGCCCCTATCGGACCACCGTGACCTCAGTTGGGATGGGCCCAGCACTGCCGCGTACTCGGTGAGCTAGAGCCAACTGTTCATCTTCACGTCGCGTATGGCGATATTTCGGTCGTCCGGCTCGGTGATGCCGTAGCCGAACGCCTGGAGCGTCTCGATGGACTCCTGGATCCTCTGTTGGAACATGGGACCCGGATCGACCCTCGGCCCGAGGTGCCCGCGCCAAAGGCACGGCGTGGCGCGCAGCATGTTATGGATTTTGGAGATGGGCTCGATGTCGGCGTAGACGTTGAGCGTCGCCATGGCGTCCTTGTGGCCGAGGATCGATTGGAGCGCCTTGATATCGCCGCCTTGGCGGATCCACTGCGTTGCGAACGTGTGGCGAAGGCCGTGGAACGTGATCAGCTCGTCGTTGGTGCCCATGAGGCCGTTGGTCTCCGAGAACGTCTTGAACGCCCTGCGGATATAGCTTGTCGTCGCGAAGGTCGCGCCCGGCTCCGACAGGATGTAGCAGTCCCCGATCTCGACCGCCCCGGTAAGGCCGCGCAAGCGCAGCTTTCCGCAGTCGATCTCGTGGGTCTCCTTCAGGAAGGGGAGTAGGCCGACCGGGTCGATGGGGATACCCCTGGCGTCATGGGTCTTGGTGTCCTTGATGAACGAACCCATTCCCTTCGCGTACGCCACCGAGTGTCTGATCGAGATCAGGCCCGTCTCGAAATCCACATCGCACCACCGAAGGCCGCAGACCTCGCCGATTCGCATCCCCGTGTGCAGGGCGAGTACGACCGCCCTCTAATCCTCGGCGGACCAATCGAGTCCGAACTCCTTTCGGGCATCCTCTTCGCTCATGACTTCGAGAAGGTCTCCGGGTTGGCAACGAAGGGCGAGGCATAGCTGCTCGAGCGTGTTGAAGCGAATGCCGCGAATATGCCCTTTTTTAATACGGGACAGGTTCACGGGCGTGGTTCCAATCCTTTCGGCAAGTTCGTTCGAGGAAATCTTTCGCTCGGCCATGATCTTGTCGAGGCGAACAATTACGGGCATGGCGTTTCCTTACGCAATCTCGTCGGAGTCGAGGTACAGCTCTCGGGCGTACAAGAAGAGCTGGGAAAGCATGAACAGGACGATGCCGAGAACCAGAGAGGTCCAATCGAATGATGAAGCGATCTCTTGGGCGCCGACGGCCCCCTCGCCGCCAAACATCGAAACGGAGGTTTTGAGTGAGCCGGCGTAGAGGCTGGTGGCAGCTTGAACAACGAAGAGAATGCCGAGCACCTTCAAGCATGTCGCAGACCCTTTCTTGAAGGGGTCTGCGCTCTTGATCGTCCACACGAGAACGGCGCTGAGGATGGTCGTAGCGATACCGATGACGGCAGGGACCAATGTCGAGATCGCAAGGGCTGGATACGCGGGGGAGTCTGCAATTACAGGGTTGTCGAGCACTTCGATTGCTGGCTTTAAGGAGAACGCCACTTGTGCGATGGCGGTGGCGCAAAGGGTCGCAGAGGCTATCGCACATGCGATGCGGAAGGAATGAAGCCGGGGAGTGCGATTGTCGGAACTCATAATAACCTCCGAAGAATTTAAAAAACTCAGGTTACTTTTTAACAGTTTATGTTAAATTGACTTTGCCGACAAGTAATAAGGGCCGAGCATTTTGTTCGGCCCCTCTGTTCCGACTGGATGAGGTTAAGGTTGGCGATGAATATGCTCAAAATCTCGAAGGCGATCTTTAGGTCGCTTCTCTCCTCCAGGTCGCTCTGTGTTGTCGTTGTTGCGTTGATGGTTCTTTGTGCTCTGCCCGTCTTCAGGAGCGCGGCTGGCATCGACGGACGGGTCGAATACCTCGAGTCGGGAATAACCCGTGTTGAGCAGGAATTGTCAGCATCCTATGCGGATGCGCTTGTGAATGCGGGGGAGGACGGTGTCTATACCTCTTCATCAAGCATGCCCGCGCTTCTGTACCCTCTTGCCGCGGGACGTCTTATCTTGGCACCGCTCTCTCCCCTACTTCCGTTTCTGCAGATATCGGATGGAGAGTACACCTATTATGACGGATCGAAGGAGTACTTGCTATGGGTCGCAACGGCCGTTGCCGTCTCGTTCCTTGCCGCGCGTCTTAACAAACGTGAAAAGCTCATCATCCAGGCACCGATGGGCGAGCTGGGTAGACTTGTTGCATCGAGCGTATGGGCGAGTGTTTTTGCAATGCTTGCCGTCCTCGCCATCAATCTTCCAGGGATAATCGCCGCGCTTGTGAAGAATGGCTCGGGCTCGCCGTTCTATCCGATAGGCTACATTCAATATGCGACTCCGGTTATCAAACCGGCTTGGCTGGTGTTCGCGCAGACGGCCATCTTGCAATTCTTGGTGGCAGCGTTCATCTCGCTTGTCGTTCACCTTGCCGTGAAGATTGCCAATAACCCTACGCTTGGAATCGTGTTCGTATGTGCCCTGATGGGGGTGACGATGGTTCCCGGGTATTACGGAAGATCCATCGCTTTACGTGAGTTTGCCCTGTTGAATCCCCTTACGTATGCGAACACTGAGTTGACCGTCGGCGCCTATAGCCCGTACCCGACAACGCAGATAGTGAATCTGCCTGGACTTTGCTTCGAGCGTGGCGCGATTGCCCTCGTATGCGCAATCGGGATCGAGGTGCTGGCAATTAGCCTGCTTTGCGTTGCTGGAAAGAGCGGCTGCGCGTGCCCGATATCCCCGATTTGTCTTGAGAGAGGTTCCTTCACTGCATCGAGAACGGCAACTCGTTCGAGCGCTTGTGCCTCCGCCGTTGCATACGTAAGAACGATGGGGAAACTGCTCCTGCGTTCTCCTACCCTCGCCGTATGCGCGATTGCAATGTCGACGACGATGCTGGCCCCGGCTCTGGTCGAGATGTTTCCTGACGCTGATAACGTTTCCGCTGTTCGGTATAGGGATGGGGAGCTCCGTTCAATAGATCGGTATCTAGAGCAGAACGCTGCGAATATCGACGTCGAGGGCAAAGCGGCCCTGGAAGACATGCGGGATGCTCTTTCGGGTTTCGTGTACGCGCCTATGCCTGCGGAGGGGTTTCGAAGCCTTGCGACGTACGAGCGCGCTCGAGGTGAGCTGGGCGCGGCAGATGCGACTCTCCTGCAATCGATCGGAATCGAGCCGGAGACTCCTTCTCGTGCGGAGGCGCGCGCCCTTCTGCTTGAGTCGATCGCGAGCTTGCCGGACCCCAAGGTTTACGAGTTAAGTACGAAGATGCCCCCATTAATCCTCCTTTCGTATCTCCAGGCAGCGCTTCCCTCCTTATTTTTGCTGTTGCCCGTGGTTGTCACATCGCTCGCGTGCACCCACCTGCAGTGTCGTTCCCTTCTGGTTCTCCAGATCCCCGCAACAGCGCATGTGCGTTTTCTGACGGCTGTTGCGCTGGCTCTCCTGCTTGGCTTGGTGCTGCTTTTGGTGTCGATGGTTCCCGCTGTCGTTGTGTCCGTGATTAAGAACGGTGCGGGTGGATCGGAGTATCCCGTCGCTCTCATTCGGGCGGGAGCTTCGACAACGTCCATGGTGGGGGAGGCGGTGTTGTGCAGTATTCCGTTGCTGGTCATGGCATACGGCGTGATTTCCGTCGTCGCTGCGTTGACAGCAGCGATTAGCCGCAACCCCGTTGTCACCGGAATGGTTTGCGCGGTTCTCTTGGCGTTGGGTTCGTTGAGCGCTCATGTTGAAAGCGTGGGCATGGGCGTCGCGCTGCTGGCTCCATTCGCCTCGTTTGATCCCGCTTCCCAGGTGGGGACGATTGGGTTCCTTGGGCGAGGGACGAACGCGATGCCTTTTGGAGAGGTCGTCGGCGCATCGGGCGCTCTGCTGGTGGTCTTGGGCGCCGTATCTCCGTTGATGGTGCGCCTGAGTGTTCCAAAGATCGAAAGGGGATGATCTCGATGATTGACCTTCAAACGCTGACGATCTCTTATGGAAAGAAGGTGCTCGTAGATTCGGTGAACGCTGAGTTTGCCCCGGGTACGGTCTACGGTCTCGTCGCTCCGAACGGGCATGGAAAGACGACGTTGCTGCGTGCGATGGCAGGTTTGCCGGGTCCTCGCGTGGACGGGAGCATCGTTCTGGATGAGGTGCAGGGTACGGGTGCGAGAGAGGTCCGTTCTATGATCTTCTATGCACCTGGTGAGGGGACGCTGCTGTATCCCGGATTGCGTGCGGAAGATCACCTCAAGATGGTTTGCGATATGTGGCCGCATGCTCGCGATATCGAAGAGATAGTGGAACAAACGCAGATAGGCGAGTTCGCGAAGATGAGGATCCGCACTCTGAGCCAGGGCATGAAGCAGCAGCTTACCCTGGCGATTGCGTATGCGACGGGCGCGCGGTACCTTCTATTAGATGAGCCCATGAACGCGCTCGACCCCAGCAGGGTGGACTTGCATTCCGAGATTCTCAGGAAGCTGGCCGATTCTGGTACGTGCATCATCATGTCATCCCACATCTTGGATTCGGTCGATAGGCTGTGCGATGAGATTCTGTTTTTGAAGGATGGGAGGCTCATTAGAAGCATTCCGCAAGATGATGCTGCGCCGAAGTCTCCTGGATCCCATTTCGCAAAGCCTGCCGGACGCGCCGAGGGTGCGCTAAGCACGTATCGGCGACTCTACGAAAAGGGCGGGTAGAAATGCAAGTTAAAAATCTATGTGGCCAATGTGATACCGTTGAACCCGCATATCGATACCGCCCAGCCATTCGCCTCGCCCCCGCCGCGCGCATCTTCATCCGGTCTGTTACTTTTAATCTAACGATTCTTTGAGGAATGCAGGTGCTTCTGAATGTACTGTCGACTTCTTCTCAAACTAATCCTAAGAGACAGGGCCGTATGGATTTCCACGCTCGTTCTTGCTGCAGCCTTCTCCATCCCCATTGCGTTCAATTCACCCATCTACGGCCCCTTCTTTATGAAGCAGGGCATGCAGGGCTTTGTCGACGCATTCAATACGCGCGCGCCCCAGGCCAGCGGCACAGACCTATCTCCAGAGCAGCAAAATGACGCGGAGCTTGCAAGATACGCGAACGCCGCCCTCGCCGCTCAAACCGACGCCGCCTTTCTCGATTCTGCCGAGAGCTACTACGCGCTCATGGGCGAAGGCTTCCAATCCGGGTCCATCGTGGGAGACCAAGAGACCAATGACGCAGCGCTCGCATATTGCCGTGCCCTGAGCAGCTCCGGCATCACGGATATCCCGGCCTCCGCAAACGACCTGCCATTCCTTTCCTTCCTGCCCTACGCCATTGCCACGGCGCCGTCTTTCCTTCCCTTCATCCCCTTCCTTCTCTCGTCGATACTCGTGCTCGGCGCCACAAGGCCCGGGACCCTGGCGGCAAAGGCGCCCGTGCCCAAATTCCGGCGCCTTATTCAGATCGTGTTTTCGATAATCGTCGCGGGGACCGCGATGCTCCTCGCCGGCCTCGCACCCGGGGGCATTTACGCCTTGGTCCTAAACGGCTTCGGGCAAATTGGGTACCCGATCGCCTTCTTCCATGACGGCGCGCTTACCACCACGACCGCGGGAAACGTCTTCACAGCCCTGCTTCTCGCGCTGCTCGCGGGCGGAACCTTGATATCCGTTTGCTCCGCCGTCCTATCGACCGCAACGAGGCGCGTCCTCGCGGGCCCCCTTACCTCCGCGCTGCTTGTCGCGGCCCCGGCATTCCCGTTACTGTCCGATTCGGCACTGGGGCATAACGCCGCGCTCAATCTCCTGCCGCTGGCCGTATTCTCGCCTATCGAGGCAACGGGTTACGTAGGATGCTTCCCGACAGAATTCATTGGCTCCGGTTCGGGCAGCGCATCGATGCTTGCCGTGGCCCTGGCATACGTCGCGGTCTTTTTTGCGGTCGGCGCCGTTGCGACACGTTCGCCCAAACAGTCTGGACCCGCGAAAAAGCACCATGGGCTCGAGCTTCTGGACGCGAGCGTGGGATACGGAAGCACGACGATACTTTCAATCGGGTCGCTTTTCCTGAGCCCGGGAACGGCGGCGGGCCTCGTTGCTCCCAACGGCTCGGGGAAAACCACCCTTCTTGAAGCGCTGTCGGGCCAATTTCCCACCCGCATCCGCTCGGGAAGCCTGGCGGCAGACGGAATCTGCCAACGTCGATCAGCCGAATTTGCAGAACTCGTCTACCTGAGCTCTTCGGGCAGCGCGGATCTCTATCCCACGCTATCGGCCCGCGAGCACCTCTCTTTCGTTAGGGAGGCGTGGAAATCGGCCGCCGACATCGACTCGCTCTGCGGCTCCCTCGGAATCTCCCCATATCTCGACAAGCCGACCCGTAAACTCTCGACAGGAATGAAGCAGCAGGTAAAGCTTGCCATGGCGATATCGACCGATTGCCCGTACCTCATCCTCGATGAACCGCTGAACGGCCTCGATCCGGGAAAGCGGAAAACCTCCTGCGACGCGATGCGCAGCGAGGTGGCGCGGGGACGAAGCGTGCTCATCTCAAGCCATCTGCTCGACGACCTGGCAGACCTCACCAACTCGTTCTACTTCATCGAGGCCGGCACGCTCGTGGAAAAGACCGAGTCGTCCTCGCAGACGCTCAAGCAGGAATACCTCGATACATACGAAGGAGGTGAATGACATGAAACTATTTGAATAGCTGAAGTCCAATGCGTCGCGCATGGCTGTCTACGCCATCCTCGTGGCAACGGCTTTATGCGGAATCGCGGCACCCGTCTATGCGCTCAACGGGGAGAAAGGCGATGTCGAACCCGCGTACATGGCTTCGACGGTTAAGGACCGGTACAAAGCCTTCTCTGGAGACGCGTTTTACGTAGCAGAGTACGACACGACCTACCGTGAGCTTCGCTACAACAAGGGCTACGACTATCTAGGCGCAGAGGCAATCAGCTATACGTCGGGTTGGTACCGCTCCAACTATGGACACATAACCCAGTTCAAGTGTAACTACCGTGTGTACAACTAAAGCAACCGGCCGGGACGAGGGGTGACGCAAAAGCGTCGCCCCTCGTTTTTAACCATGTCAACTGAACCTAGTTCAGTTTGGTTGATTTCCGATCTCAGCCGAACACATTGAGCGGAAAGGCCGTTCCCGCAGTCAGTCGAACGTCCCCGGGGTCCTTCTCAGGCCCCGGGGACGGCATTTTCCCAGTTGAAGGAACGGTGGAGATGTGTTTCGATGGGTCAGATTCGTGTCGTTCCGAAAAGACCGTGAACCTTTTGTGGGACACGCGGCGCCGTGGTACCATAGCCGAGTTTGTTGTCTTGGTCGGAAACCAAGACGCCTTATGCGCTGATCGGTAACCAGCGCCTGACCAATAAGGAGTCCTACCATGAAGCAGGGTATCCATCCCCAGTATGTCGAGTGCACGGTGACGTGCTCCTGCGGCAACACCTTCAAGACGCACGCTACCGTGTCCGAGATGAAGGTTGAGCTTTGCAACGAGTGCCACCCGTTCTACACCGGCCAGCAGAAGTTCGTCGACACCGGTGGACGCGTCCAGCGCTTCGCCGACAAGTTCGGTGGCGCCGCTGCCGCCCAGCTCAAGAAGGCTGAGGAGGCCAAGGCTGCCAAGGCCGCCAAGGCTGCTGAGGCCGAGGCCGCTCGCAAGGCCGCCGCTGAGGCTAAGGCTGCCGAGAAGGCTAAGCGTGCTGCTAAGTTTGCCGAGGAGGCTGCCAAGCAGGCCGCCGAGGCTCCCGCAGAGGCTCCCGTCGATGAGGCCGCTGCCGAGGCCGAGACCACCGAGGCTGCTGAGTAAATAGCTCGCCGCGGAATCGCTCGCATTCATGGCATGAGGGCCGTGCATCCATTTGGGTGCGCGGCCCTTTTCTTTTTAATTAGTGCAAACTAACCTGTCCCCATGGCACCAAATGACAGAGAGGCGGCGTTTGCCCAGATAAAACCTGTCAAAATAAACCTGTCCCTTTTTGGCAGGTTGGTCGTAGTTATTACGTGGCGGTCGAGGTCGACCGTATAGGCCGCGCCTTGTTTGGCTAAAGTACAATCATCTGTGTTTAACTCGCCCGCAGCTGCACGGCGTGGGCGATGGCCAAAAAGGAAAACCACATGGGATTCATGTCAAAGCTGCTGTCCTTTGGATCCGATAAGGACCTTAAGCGCTACTACAAGATCGTCGACCAGATCAACGGTCTTGAGCCCCAGTTTGAGAAGATGACCGAGGAGGAGCTCCGCGGCCAGACCGATAAGTTCCGCGAGCGTTACGCCAACGGCGAGTCGCTCGACGACATGCTCCCCGAGGCCTTTGCCACCGTGCGTGAGGCTTCCAAGCGCACCATGGGTATGCGCCACTTTGACGTGCAGCTCATTGGCGCCATGGCACTGCACGAGGGGCATATCGCCGAGATGAAGACCGGCGAAGGTAAGACCCTCGTCTCCACGTTGGCCGGCTATCTCAACGCTATTGCCGGCAAGGGCGTGCACGTCGTTACTGTCAATGATTACCTTGCCAAGCGTGACTCCGAGTGGATGGGCCGCATCTATAAGTACCTGGGCATGACCGTCGGTCTGCTCCAGAACAACATGCCGCTCGAGCTCAAGCGCCCGGCCTACCAGGCCGACGTCACCTACGGCACCAACTCCGAGTTCGGCTTTGATTACCTGCGCGACAACATGGTTACCCGTCCCGAGCAGCGCGTGCAGCGCGGCCACAACTACGCCATCGTCGACGAGGTTGACTCCATCCTGATTGATGAGGCCCGCACTCCGCTGATCATCTCGGGCGCTGGCACCAAGTCCGCCAGTACCTACAAGGACTTCGCGCGTGCCGTGCGTGGCCTTGAGCGCGGCGAGGACGTGTCGCACGACATGCTCACCGCCACCGAGGACGTTGAACCCACGGGCGACTACGTCATGGACGAGGCCAAGCACACCATTGCCGCTACCGAGCGCGGTCTTAAGAAGATCGAGCGCCGCCTGGGTATCGATGACATCTATGCCGATCTCTCCGGCCAGCTGGTCAATCACCTGCAGCAGGCGCTGAAGGCCCAGTACATGTTCCACCGCGACAAGCAGTATGTGGTCACCAACGGCGAGGTCAAGATCGTCGACGAGTTCACCGGCCGCATTATGGAAGGTCGCCGTTACTCCGAGGGCCTGCACCAGGCCATCGAGGCCAAAGAGGGCGTGCTCGTACGCGAGGAGAACCAGACCCTGGCCACCATCACCCTGCAGAACTACTTCCGTCTGTATGACAAGCTTTCCGGCATGACCGGCACGGCACTTACCGAGGATGCCGAGTTCCGCGAGATCTACAAGCTGCCCGTCGAGGTCATCCCCTCCAACAAGCCTGTGCAGCGCGTGGACCACGAGGACCTGGTGTACCGCACCATTCAGGCCAAGTACAACGCCGTCGCCGACGATGTCGAGCAGCGTCACGCCAAGGGCCAGCCGGTCCTGGTGGGCACCGTCTCCATCGAGAGCTCCGAGAAGCTGTCGGCCGCCCTTACCAAGCGCGGCATCGCGCACGAGGTCCTCAACGCCAAGCACCACGAGCGCGAGGCTCATATCGTTGCCCAGGCCGGACGCTACGGCGCCGTGACCATCGCTACTAACATGGCCGGTCGTGGTACCGACATTCTGCTGGGTGGCAACCCCGACGAGCTGGTGCGCGAGCGCCTTGAGTACGAGGGCCTGACCATGGAGGACGTGACGCCCGAGCAACTCGAGCAGTTTAACGCCGAGGCAAAGGAGACCTGCAAGGCCGAGCGCGAGCGCGTGCTTGCCGCCGGCGGCCTGACCGTTATCGGCACCGAGCGCCATGAGTCCCGTCGTATCGACAACCAGCTGCGCGGCCGCTCCGGTCGTCAGGGCGATCCGGGCGAGACCCAGTTCTACCTGTCGCTCGAGGACGACCTCATGCGCCTGTTCGGCGGCGACAAGATGGACCGCGTCTCCAAGATGATGGTCACGGCCGACATGGGCGACGACATGCCCATCCAGCACAAGATCATCTCCAAGGCCGTCGAGAGCGCCCAGCACAAGGTCGAGAGCATCAACTTCTCCATGCGTAAGAGCGTCCTTGAGTACGACGACGTCATGAACAAGCAGCGCCAGGTCATCTACGCCGAGCGCAACAAGATTCTTGACGGCAAGGACCTGACCGACCACATCACCGAGGTCATGCACGATACCGTCTACCGTTGCGTGCAGGAGTTCTGCACCAAGGACAGCCACGATGGTGAGCGCGACCTGGAGGGCCTGCGCAAGTGGGTTGTGGAGCTCACCGGCCACATCGATACGCCGAAGTTCCCCGACGAGGATTATGAGGCCCTGGCTGCCGATGTCCTGGCTTACGTAGAGAAGTGCTACAACATGAAGGCCGAGCGCTTGGGCGAGGACCTGATGCGCGAGCTCAACACCCAGGTCATGCTGCGCGTCATCGATACCCGTTGGATGAACTACCTGCAGGAGATGGACTACCTCAAGACCGGCATCGGCCTGCGCGGCTTTGGCCAGCGCGACCCGCTGGTCGAGTACAAGACCGAGGCCTACGGCGCGTTCCAGATACTCGTCGATACCATGTACGAGGATTATCTGCGTACGGTTCTGCGCATCGAGATCAAGGCTGCCCCGCGTGCCGTGGAGCACAAGGAAGAGCCCGCGCTCGAGGGTGCGCGCTTCTCCGGCCCTGCCGAGGTCGATGGTGACAACGGCGACTCGGTGCTGCGCAAGCAGGCGCAGGTGCAGGCCCGCACGGCTGTCCAGGGTGGTCCGGCTGCCGTCAACAACGGTGGCAAGGTGACCACTTATCGCAAGTCCGAGAGCGACGATCCGTACGTCAACGTGGGCCGCAACGACCCGTGCCCCTGCGGTAGCGGCAAGAAGTTTAAGTACTGCCACGGCAGGAATCGTTAATGGCTGAGGCTTTAGAGATAACGCCCGCCGAGCTGGACGCGTTCGTGGACCGGCTCGGCGAGGTCGAGTCGTATCTCCACCTGGACGAGAAGCGTACCCGTGTGACCGAGCTCGAGGCCAAAAGTGTTGCCCCTGGCTTTTGGGATGACGCCGACGCCGCCCGTGCCACCATGGAGGAGATCGCGCGTACCAAGGAAGATATCGCTGCCGTGGACACCGCGCGCGGCGAGCTTTCCGATGCCCGCGCCGCGCTGGAGCTTGCCGAGGAGATGGGGGATGACCCCGACGCCGTCGCCCTTCGCGAGGAGGCTACAGTCACGGCTGAGCGCCTGGCCCGTGCCATCGATGAGCTTGAGCTTTCGAGCTGGTTTACCGGTGAGTTCGATCACGGCGATGCCATTGTGACCATCAAGCCCGGACAGGGTGGTCTGGAGGCCCAGGACTGGACCTTCATGCTCTTTAAGATGTACATGAAGTACTGCCAGCGCCGCGGCTGGAAGGTCACCATCAACGACTGTCCCGCGGCCGAGGTCATCGGCATCGACCGCGCGACCTTTACTGTCGAGGGCAAGGACGCCTTTGGCATGCTGCGCGCCGAGGCCGGCGTCCACCGCTTGGTTCGCATTAGCCCCACCGACGACAAGAAGCGCCGCCAGACCACGTTTGCCGGCGTCGAGGTCATCCCCGTGCTACCCGATGATATCGACATCGAGATCAGCCCCGATGACATCCGCGTGGACGTGTACCACGCGAGCGGCCCGGGCGGTCAGGGTGTCAACACCACCGACTCCGCCGTGCGCGTGACGCATTTCCCCAGCGGCATTGTGGTTACCTGCCAAAACGAGCGCAGCCAGATCCAGAACAAGGCCGCGTGCATGCAGATCCTCAAGGCTCGCCTGTACGAGATTGAGCTCGAGAAGCGCGCCGAGGCGCTCGATGAGATTCGCGGACCCAAGACCACGATCGGTTTTGGCAACCAGATTCGCAGCTACGTGCTCTATCCGTACCAGATGGTCAAGGATCTGCGCTCGGGCGTGGAAACCAGCAATGTCGAGGCCGTTCTTGACGATGGCGACCTGGACCCGTTTGTTATTGGCTACCATCGCTGGGCCACCGGCAACGCCGATGCAGAAGGCTCGGAGGTCTAAAACATTGGGCGGCTTCAAGCCGATGCTAAGCCCAACGGTTGGACGGGTTTGTATCCGGAATAAACCCTGCGCAGGGGTGGTTTTTGTTCGGCGAATCGGTAGAATCGAATACAGCAAGTTGTTCGAAGCGCATCCGTTTGGGTGCGCTTTTTTGAGGGAGGTAGCATGGCATATCGTCTGGACATCAAGCGCATTCTTTCGATGAACTTCTTTCGCGACCTGCCCCAGATTATGTTGGGGTGCGCTCTGGCCGCTATTGCGACCGACCTGTTTTTGATTCCCAACGGCCTTGCTGCCGGTGGCGTTACGGGCCTTGCCACCATTATCCAGGCGGTCGGCGCATCGCGCGGTCTATCGCTTCCCGTTGGTATTCAGACGATTGTGATGAACGCCTTGCTGTTGTTGGTCGTTATGCGCGAGGGTGGCATGTTCTACGTGGTGCAGACCGCGACGGGCTTTGTGCTGCTGGGCTTCTTTACCGATCTGTTCGCCCCGTTTGTAGCACCTCTGGCGGATGCGGACCTGATGCTCCCTGCCATGTGGGGCGGCATTATTACGGGCATCGGTTACGGCATGGTGTTGCGCGCCGGCGCCAACACCGGCGGTTCGGACACGATTGGCCAAATCATCTCGCGTAATACCTCACTGCCCGTGGGCTCGACCGTCATGGCGATCGATGTTGCCGTATGCGCGCTGTCGGCTCCAGTCTTTTCAATCGAAAACGCGCTATATGCAGGCCTTTCGATGGTCATTAGCGGCTACGTGATCGATGCCGTGGTCGACGGTGGCAACAGGCGCCGTATGGTGCTCATCATCTCGGACAAGTTTCCCGATATCGCGGCCGACATCATGTATGGCCTGGGTCGCGGCTGCACCAAGTTTAAGGCGACCGGTATGTACTCGGGCGCCGAGAAACCGGTGATCATGGTCATCGTGAGCCGTCGCGAGCTCAATACGCTCAAGACGATCGTGCGCGAGCGCGACCCGCGTGCCATCGTGACCGTGGCCGACGTTACAGAGACCTTCGGCGAGGGCTTCAAGGACATTAACGCGTAGGGCCGACTGCGTTCCATCCAAAAGACGTTCACATTGATAAACCGTTTCATCAGCGGTTCTGCCTGCTCAATTGTTCAAATAATGATAAATACTCTGGTAAAGCTTCCAGTTTCCAGCATAATGAATGACGTACGTGCATCGCGGCTGGGTTGGGACGACCTTCTGTGCCGTGCGCATCTTGTCTAAAGAGGATGAAAGGAAGGCACAATGAGCGACGAAGAGCTCAAAAAGGTTGCCAACGAGGTAAGGAAGGGCATCGTCACCGGCGTGCACGCTGCCAAGTCCGGCCATCCGGGCGGTTCGCTCGGCGCTGCCGACATCATGACCTATCTGTACTTTGAGGAAATGAACGTCGACCCGGCCGACCCCCGCAAGGCCGACCGCGATCGCTTCGTGCTTTCCAAGGGCCACTGCGCGCCTGGCCTGTACGCCGTGCTCGCCGAGCGCGGGTTCTTCCCCAAGGAGGATCTCGAGACGCTGCGCCACATCGGCAGCCACCTGCAGGGCCATCCCAACATGAACGACACCCCGGGTGTCGACATGTCCACCGGTTCGCTCGGCCAGGGCATCTCCGCCGCCGTGGGTATGGCCGTTGCCGCCAAGCACTGGGGCGACGACTATCGCACCTACGCCCTGTTGGGCGATGGCGAGAGCGAGGAGGGCCAGGTCTGGGAGGCAGCCATGTTTGCCGGCAACCAGCAGCTCGATAACCTCTGCGTGATCGTCGACCACAACGGCCTGCAGATCGACGGTCCCGTCGAGGAGGTCAACGACCCCATGCCGCTCGCCGACAAGTTCCGCGCCTTTAAGTTCCACGTGGTGGAGCTCGCCGACGGCAACGATTTCGATCAGATCCGCGCCGCCTTTGCCGAGGCTCGCGCTACTAAGGGCCAGCCGACCGCCATTATCGCCGAGACCATGAAGGGCAAGGGCGTTTCCTTTATGGAGAACCAGGTGGGTTGGCACGGCAAGGCCCCCAACGATGAACAGTTTGAGCAGGCCATGGCAGAGCTCACGGCCGCCGGAGAGGAGCTCTAGGATGGCAGACGTCAAGAAAATCGCCACGCGTGTAAGCTACGGCGAGGCCCTCGTCGAGCTCGCCAACGAGCACGATGACTTTGTGGTCCTCGACGCCGACCTGGCCGCCGCCACACAGACCGGTAAGTTTAAGGCCGCCTGCCCCGATCGTTTCTTCGACGTGGGTATCGCCGAGAGCAACTTGATGGGCGTCGCCGCCGGTATCGCGACCACCGGTCGTGTTGCCTTCGCGAGCACCTTTGCCATGTTCGCTGCCGGTCGCGCCTTTGAGCAAGTTCGTAACTCCATCGGCTACCCGCACCTCAACGTTAAGATCGGTGCCACGCACGCCGGTATCTCGGTGGGCGAGGATGGCGCCACGCACCAGTGCTGCGAGGATATCGCCCTCATGCGCGTCATCCCCGGCATGACCGTGATCGTTCCTGCCGACGACGTCGAGGCCCGTGCCGTGACGCGCGCCGCCTACGAGTGCGACGGTCCGGTGTACATGCGCTTCGCCCGTTTGGCCTCGCCGGTTATCAACGACCCCGAGACCTACAAGTTCGAGTTGGGTAAGGGCATTGTCATGCGCGAGGGCGCCGATGTGACCATCATCGCCTGCGGCCTGATGGTCGGCGAGGCTCTCGAGGCCGCCGAGCAGCTTGCTGCCGAGGGCATCGATGCCGAGGTCATCAACATGCACACCATCAAGCCCATCGACGCCGACCTGATCGTCAAGAGCGCCACCAAGACCGGCCACGTCGTGACCGTCGAGGAGCACTCTGTGATCGGTGGCCTGGGCAGCGCCGTTGCCGACGTCCTGTGTGAGCAGTGCCCGACGCCGCTCAAGAAGATCGGCGTCAACGACACCTTCGGTGAGTCCGGCCCGGGCGCCGAGCTCCTGCACAAGTACGGCCTGGACGCCGCCAACATCATGGCGACCACCAAGGAGTTCTTGGCCTAGGACAAGACGAGGCAAAGTATCGCTTCAGCAACCGTATGCAATCCATAACAGGGGCGTCCTCAAAGAGGACGCCCCTGTTTTTTGTCGGCAACAAACAAATTAGGCCCGCACCAAGTAAGGGCTTTCTCCGGGAAACGGGCCCAGACCAGCAAAGTGCAATTCAGACCCTCCCAACTTTGTGTGCACGGCATCTCAAGCTGGTGCGTCGGCCCCCTAGTGGCCGCAGGCCGGACACAGGGTTGCTTTCCAAATCTTTCCGCAGGACGGAGGAGCCCCCGCCGCACGTAGTGCGCAGCGGAGGCTCCGACATGTCCGAGGACGATTTGGAAAGCAACCCTGTGTCCGGCCGGAGGGACCCAAACACGGCCATGCTTCTTATGTGCAGCAAAGCTAATGCTGCTAAAATATTAAGCGCTCATGTAGTTTAAACGCACGACGATAAGGAGCACCAGTGGGTAACCACTTCCGTACCTCCGGTGCGGGCGATGATGCCCCCAAGACGCAGGCAGGCGTCCAGGGCAGTCGTTTCGCCACTCCGGATTCAGAGGGCCAGCCTGTTGCTCAGGCCCCCGCTCAGCCGGCAGATCAGGCACAGCCGGCATCCGATCCCTTTGCCTACAATCCCACCAGCGATGTCGCGCTTTCCGGCACGGCGGGTTTTGAGCCCGTTCAGCCCGTGACCGCTCGCGTGGAGCAGCCTCAGGCTGGCGCCGCCACGCCGCAGCCTACCATGGCCGGCATTCCCGACCCCATGGCCCCTGCGACGCCGGCTCCTCAGCCTGCGCAGTCCGGTCTCTTTGCCGCTATTCCCGACCCCACGCAGCCTGCTGCCCCGGTGGTCGAGAGCGATCAGGCCGCCGAGGTCGCAAGCCTCGATAACGCGCTCAACAACCCCGATTTTACGTCGGTGTTTGCGCCCATCGATCCGCAGGCCAGCCGCAAGAAGATGGCCAAGCAGGCCGGTGTCGAGCCCGTCATCCTTATGGAGCATGTCACCAAGATCTATCCGGCACAGCCCAACAAGCCCGCACTCGACGACATCAACATCGAGATCTATCCTGGCGAGTTCGTCTTCCTGGTCGGTCACTCCGGCTCGGGTAAGACCACGCTGCTGTCGACGCTCAACCGCGACGTCAAGCCGACGAGCGGCCGCATCCTGGTTGCCGGTCAGGACCTCATGAAGATCAAGAACCGCAAGGTTCCGTTCCTGCGCCGCCAGATTGGCGCCGTGTTCCAGGACTTTAAGCTTCTGCCGCAAAAGACCGCCTACGAAAACGTGGCGTTTGCCCTGCAGTGCATCGGCAAGCCCAAGGGCGTCATTCGCAGCCAGGTGCCCGAGGTGCTGCGTCTGGTCGGCCTGGCCGATCAGATGGACTCGCTGCCCGACCAGCTTTCCGGTGGCGAGCAGCAGCGCGTTGCCGTCGCCCGCGCTATGGTCAACCGTCCGCCGCTGCTGATCTGCGACGAGCCGACGGGCAACCTCGACCCGGCGATCTCGCTGGGAATCATGAAGCTGCTCGAGCGTATTAACCGCACCGGCACCACCGTGATCGTCGCCACGCACGACCGCGAGATGGTCGATAGCATGCACCGTCGCGTGATCGCCCTCGAGGGCGGCCACGTTATCCGCGACCAGGAGAGGGGAGGTTACGGCAACTATGGCACCAACTAACGTTGGCTACTCCTTCAAAGAGGCAATCAGCCACTTCTTCCGTAACTGGACTACCTCGCTCGGCGCCGTCATCACGATCTTCCTTTCGCTGTTTATCATCGGCCTGTTTATCATGGGCTCCGCGATGCTGAACTCCGTGATCGGCACCGTCGAGGATCAGGTTGTCATCAACGCGTTCATTAGTGATGACGCCGATCAGGCCGATGTTCAGGCTTTTGAGGCCGAGCTTAAGACGTGGAATAACGTCAAGTCCGTGACCTATAAGGACAAGGACGATGCGCTGGCCGAGTATACGAGCAAGATGTCGGGCAACGCCGACGCCACCATGAGCGCGCTCGATGGCCAGAACCCGCTGCCGGCTTCGTTTGCAATTGAGATGGACGATCCGTCCAAGGTCGAAAGCACGGCAGAGAAGCTCAAGAAGAATGCCGATTTCCAGAAGATCGCGGATGACGGCGACGTCAACGCGAGCGTGCTGTACGGCCAGGAGGAAGTGAGCCGCCTGTTCCAGGTGACCAACTACATCCGCATCGCCGCCGTGGTGCTCGTTGGCCTTCTGACCTTTATCGCATTCATCTTCATCAACAACACGATTCGCCTGTCCATCACGGCGCGTCGTCGTGAGATTGCGATTATGCGTCTGGTCGGCGCCAGCAACGGCTTCATTCGCGGCCCGTTTATCACCGAGGGCGTGCTGCAGGCCATTTTGGGCTCGCTGCTTTCCATCGGCGTTCTGGAGCTGCTGCGCAATTTGATGATTCCGCGTCTGCAGGAGAGCATCGGCTGGATGTCGTTTGCCCTGCCGATGCAGTACTACCTGGTGACCTATGCTGCGCTGATTCTGGTCGGTGTGATTATCGGTCTCTTTGGTTCTGCCATCGCCATGCGCCGCTACCTGCGCGTGTAGGCACGCCTGGAACTCATCCCTTCCAACGGGTCGTCTCTTATGGGGCGGCCCGTTTTTTGATCCCTAGGGGACGGCAGGAAAGCGAATCATTTGGGTAGACTCTTTGGAGTTCGCAATCGATAGTTAGGAGGCGCCATGGGACGCAATAACAAGCATAAGCGTGGAGCTCGCAATAAGCGCGGGCCGGTGCGCAGCGAACGCCGTCCGAGCCTGACCGGGCGCGTGCAGCTCCATGAGCACAGTGCCTATGTCATAACCGAGAATGGCGACTACAAGGTCATGGGTCGCGGCAAGCGTGAGATCATGGACGGCGATACCGTTGCCGTGAGCATTAAGAATAGCCCGCATGGCGAGCGTCGCGCCGTGATCGAGGGCGTAGTTGAGCGCGCAGCCATAAGCGTGGTGGGTACGTACCAGACCGCCGGTCCGCTCGGTGTGATCGAGCCGCTCGATTCGCGCTTGAAGGCCGACTTCTTCATTTTGCCCGAGGATACCTCGGCGGATCGTCTGGGTGTCCACCCGGGTGATGCCGTTGTCGCGCGCATTTTGACCTACCCGACGCGCCTGGAATCGGGCACCGTGACGATCGAACGCCGCATTGGCGGAGATGACGCGCCCGATTTGGGCGTTCAATATGTGATGGCGCGTTACGGCTATACCGATAGCTATCCCGAGACCGCGCTAGACGAGGCCGAGGGGCTTTCGCTCGATGTGTCCGCGGCGCTTAAGGACCCGCTCCGCCGCGATCTGCGCGACCGCTTTGTCATCACGATCGACCCGGTCGACGCGCGCGACTTTGACGATGCCATTTCGCTGGAGCGCACGCCCGAGGGTGGCTACAAGCTGGGTGTGCATATCGCCGACGTTTCACACTATGTGGCTTGGGACGGGCATATCGATCTTGAGGCTCGCCATCGTACGACATCGGTGTATCTGGCCGATCGCGTGCTTCCCATGCTGCCCGAACGCCTGTCCTGTGACCTGTGCTCGCTTCGCCCTGACGAGGACCGTCTTGCGTTTACCGTCGATATCGAGCTCGATGAGCGGGGTCGCGTGCGGCATTACGATCCGTACCCCAGCGTGATTCGCTCGCGTGTGCGTATGGACTATGACGGCGCCGAGGCGCTACTGGTGCGTGCCGGCGCGGTTGAGTATTCGGTGCTGGAAGGCGCCGCTGAGGACGTTGAGGCTGCTGAGGCCTCGCGCGAGGAAGCGCTTGAGCGCGGTCTTGCGTGCGAGGAGGCCGCCCGCGGCTACAACGTCGACCTCGGCGATTTCCTTGTCGCCGCTAACGAACTCGCCGAACTTCGCCGTCGTATCCGTCGCGCCCGCGGTTCAGTCGATTTTGACACGGCCGAGATTCGTGCTCTGTTGGATGAGGACGGAGTACCCGTGCAGATTGTGGCGCGTGAGCGTTCGTGTGCCACGTCGCTTATCGAGGAGGCCATGCTGCTCGCCAACGAGTGCGTTGCAGAGTGGCTGGCAGACCGTGATATCGAGGCCTGCTATCGCGTGCATGAGGATCCGAGCCCCGATAGTCTGCACGGTGCCGCCGTTGCGCTGGCGCAGCTAGGCATCATCGATGATCGCCGTGCTGCCGGTATTGCCCTGGGGAGCCCCGATGAGCTGCAGGCTGCAGTTGATGCTGCCGCCGGTACGGCCAACGCACCGCTCGTTAACACGCTGCTTCTGCGCAGCATGCAGCGCGCGCTGTACAAGCCGCGCAACGAGGGCCACTTTGCGCTCGCCGCGCCGTGCTACTGTCACTTTACGAGTCCCATCCGTCGCTACCCCGATCTGGTGGTGCACCGCGTGCTCAAACTGCAGTTGGCCTATGAGCAGCTCGGCGGCAAGGACGCCTTGGTCCGTACGCCGCGGCTGATCGGCAAGGGGCGCGAGTCGCTGCCGCGCATTCTGCCGCAGATCTGCCGCGCATGCAGCGATGCCGAGCGCGCGGCAGATGCCGCCAGCCATGCGACGCAAAAGATCAAGATTGCCCAGTACTATGAGGACCGTCTGGGCGAGCGCTATGCCGGAACCGTCTCGTGGGTTAGCAGCATGGGCCTCTTTGTGCGCTTGGACCTAACGCAGGTCGAGGGCCTGGTTTCAATTAAGAGCCTGGGCAACGAGTGGTTCGAGTTCGACGAGGACGCGCTAACGCTCACAGGTGCCGACACGGGCACCCGTTACGAGCTGGGGCAGCGCGTGATTATCGAGGTCTCGCGCGTCAATACCACGCGTGGGCACTTGGACTTTAAGCTTATCCATTAGCTAAATCCCGACTCGTGGCGAGAGAGCGGAGGGCGGTCTTTCGGGGCCGCCCTCCGCATTTGAATAGTGGCTACCTTGCCGTCTGCTCGGCCGCCCGCTTACCTGCTATTTGAGAGGTAAAACCTACCAAAATAAACCTGTCCCTTTTTGGCAGGTTTACAAGAAAGCGGGGATGAGATGGCGACGGTGTACGGTTATGCGCGGGTGAGTTCGCGCGATCAGAACCTTAATCGGCAGCTGGATGCGCTGGGCGCCTATGGCGTGGGCTCGGCGAATATTTATGCCGACCATGCGAGCGGCAAGGACTTCGATCGACCGCGTTATCGCGAGCTGCTGCACGTCCTGGGAGACGGGGACGTACTGGTGGTGCTTTCTATCGACCGACTTGGCCGTAATTACTCCGAGATTCTTGAGGAATGGCGACGCATTACCAAGGAGCTCGGGGTTGCCATTGTGGTGTTGGACATGCCATTGCTTGACACGCGCGCTAGGGCCAGCGGCGCGCCGGATGTGACCAACGTCCTGATTGCCGATATTGTGCTGCAACTGCTGAGCTACGTGGCGCAGGTGGAGCGCGAGAATATCCATCGGCGCCAAGCGGAGGGAATTGCAGCGGCGCGGGCGCGAGGGGTCCGTTTCGGTCGACCTCGCAAGCCGTGCCCTCCTCAGTTTGAGCTGGTGCGCGATAGCTATGAGGCGGGCGATATTACCCGCAGCCAGGCAGCAAAGTGCCTGGGCGTGTGCGTGGGGACGTTCGATCGCTGGATGCGCGAGGCGGGGTAGGGGTTTGCGTCGCTTTGTCGCTTCCTGTTGCGATTCAAATTTTGATACGGTGACGATGCCATTTGGGGCTACACTCGCTGATATTCAAAAAAAGGAGGTTGGCCCTTGGCGCGCGTAAAACAAATAATCGGATGGACCGCGATCGTTCTGTTCGCTGCAACGCTGGCGGGCATCTGGGTGCTGACGGAGCAAAATGCGGTGGAGACGTCGTTGCTGAGCGAGTCCACCGCGCGTGTGGTGGAGGGTCAGGCTACGGGCGTTCAGGCTGCCGATGCCACGGGTGAAGCTCAGGCGGAGAACGGAATGACCGGGGGCACCGATTCGGCTGCCTCGAATGTCCGGTCTGGCCGACTTGCTTCCATTCGCATGTGGGTGGGCACGAACGTCCGTCGCGTTGCCCATACCGTAGAGTTTTTCTTCGTCGGATTGTTCGCCTCGGTGGTCGTGGTTTGCTTTTCCAGGCGTCCGTGGAGCGTATGCTCCCGTTGCGTGCCCGTATTGCTCTTTTGCGCTGCCTGCTCCGTTGGCGATCAGGTGCATAAGATCTTTGTTCCCGGAAGGCATTTCGACGTTATCGATTTAGGATTCGATGCTGCGGGCTATGTCACCGCCATGCTGTTGGTATTGCTGGCAGCGGCGTTGGTGCGCCATGCGACTCGGCCGATCGGCGCCCATGCGAGGCGCTAGCCGGTAACAAACCCGTTTCTGATAATGCGACCTTGTTGAATTATTTTGTGTCGCGCGTATTTCCGAGCGGTCGGATTTGAGGGGCGAGCGGTAGAACGCTCGCCCTTTGTGCGCCACGATGCGGCACAATGTACCGCAAAAGCTGTTTGTATACGGTACGAATCGTTCGTTGGTCTTTAATTCTTCTCAACGGAGGTGTTTGAGATGGCAAACGGATTGCTTTTGCGGCTTCGCGAGCGTGAGCTCAGCGCGAGCCCGGCGGAACGCAATGTCATCGCATATGTAAGCGCTCATCCGCACGAGGTGGTCGGGCTGTCCGTCCGCGGTCTTGCCGATGTCACGTTCTCCTCGCCCTCGAGCATTTTGCGCTTTTGCAAGCGTTTGGGTTTTGCGGGCTACAAGGAGTTCCAGCGCGAACTGATTGCCGAGCTGGCGCTCTTAGGTGACAAGAAAGACGTTGCCCTCGAGGACATCTCCATGGATGACAGCGTCGAACGTATCGTGGGGAAGGTGATGAAAAGCAACGTGCGAACGATCGAGGCGACGGCGCGAACGCTCGATTACACCGTCTTGGAGCGATGCGCGGCCCGTCTTAAGCGGGCACGCGCGGTCAATCTGTTCGGTATTGGTGCCTCTCGTTTGGTCGCACACGATCTGGCGCAAAAGCTCATGCGTGTCGACAAAGAGTGCCATCTGTACGACGACTGGCATGATCAGCTCTTGTGTGCCAAGAACATGCATGAGGGCGATATGGCAATCGCCTTTAGCTACTCGGGCTTGACGCAAGAGGTGCTGGACTGCACCGCCGAGGCTCAACGTCACAACTGTCCCGTCGTGGCCGTTACCAAAGTAGATGGATCATCCAAGCTTGCCACCATGGCCGATGCCGTGCTCGGCGTCGCCGCGAGTGAACCCTTGGTCCGCAGCGGTGCCATGGCTTCGCGTATGGCCCAGCTTATGGTTGTCGATGCCCTGTACGCTGCTTACGTTGCCAGCGACTACGAACGGGCGACGCATGTCATTAAGCAAAACTACATCGAGAAACAGGAAAGATGAGGTGAATGAAATGCTCGATTTAACAAAATTCACGACCGAACAGCGTAATCAAAGGTCAATGGACCTCGATACGATGACATCGCTGCAAATCGTCACGACGATGAACGATGAGGATCTTCGTGCCGTCCAGTCGGTCACGAAAGTTTTGCCCCAGGTTGCCGCAGCAATCGACTGGGCTGCTGAGGCACTCGAGCGCGGCGGGCGCGTCTTTTACATGGGCGCAGGCACCAGCGGTCGTCTGGGCGTACTCGACGCTTCGGAGTGTCCGCCCACGTTTGGCGTGTCACCCGATCTGATTGTCGGGCTCATTGCCGGAGGCGAGACGGCGTTTATCAGGGCTGTCGAAGGTGCCGAAGACAGCGAGGAGCTTGGCGCGAACGACCTGCGAGAGCGTGGACTCTCGGACAAGGATCTTGTCGTTGGCCTGGCGGCAAGCGGTCGTACTCCTTATGTGGTGGGCGGCCTTGTGTACGCCAAGGCAACTGGGTGCAAGACCATTGCAATTGCCTGCAACCAAGGGTCGAAGATCGGGGAGAGCGCAGATCTTGCCATTGAGCCCGTGCCCGGTCCCGAGGTGCTGACCGGCTCAACGAGGCTCAAGGCGGGAACGGTTCAAAAGCTCATTCTCAACATGATTTCGACCGGTGCCATGGTCAAGATCGGCAAGGTATACCAAAACCTGATGGTCGATGTGCAGCAGACGAACGAGAAGTTGGTGGTGCGCGGCCAGAACATCGTGATGGAGGCGACCGGCTGCACGCGCGAGCGCGCTGTTCAGGCGCTTGCAGATGCCGGCGGCCACGTAAAAACCGCTATTGTCTCGGTGCTGCTGGACTGCGATGCCGAGCAGGCCGCGGTAGCTCTTGAGCGGGCGCGAGGCCATGTCCGTGCTGCGGTGAGTGGCCATGAGAAGAGCAATGCCGACGCCCGATAGGTGCGCGGCGTGAGCTGATATGACATCCAGACGAGATACCCAATACAAGGAGGAGTTATGACGAACAAAGAGCTGGCTCAAAAGCTGCTGGATCTTTTGGGCGGTAAAGACAACGTGCTAGCAAACGCGGCGTGCATGACGCGCCTGCGCGTGACCGTCAAAGACGCGGGCAACGTCGACACGGAGGGCATTAAGGCGCTCGACGGCGTGATGGGCCTGGTCGAGGACGACACGATGCAGATCGTGCTGGGTCCGGGCAAGGTGAATAAGGTGCTCGAGGAGTTCTCCAAGCTCACCGGCCTTGCGAAAGGCGTTGCCGACGAGAGCGTGGTTGACGCTGCGGCCACGAACAAGGCCGCGCAGAAGGCCAAGTACGAGTCCAAGCCGGTTCAGGCCTTCCTCAAGAAGATTTCCAATGTCTTCGTCGCCCTGCTTCCCGGCATCATTGCGGCTGGCCTCATCAACGGTATCTGCAACGTCATTAACGTCTCGACGGCAGGCGCGCTTGCAGGCGAGTGGTGGTACCAGGGCATTCGTTCCATGGGCTGGGCCCTGTTCGCCTATCTGCCCATCTTGGTGGGTTATAACGCGGCACGTGAGTTTGGTGGCTCCGCTGCGCTGGGCGGCATCGCCGGCATGATGTGTATCGCCAACAGTGCCATGCCCCTGCTTGCGCCTGGCGCGGCTGATCCTGCCACTGCCATTCTGCTGCCGCTCACCAATGCGCAGTACAACCCCGCAGCGGGCGGCATGATCGCGGCTCTCATCGCTGGCGCATTTTTTGCCTGGATGGAGCGTCAGATTCGCAAGGTTATGCCCAATGCACTCGACACGTTCTTGTCCCCGCTGCTGGTGCTCATCATCGGCGCCTTTGCTCTGATGCTCGTCATCCAGCCGGTTGGTGCATGGCTGACGACTGCCATCTTTAGCGTTTTGACCTTTATCTTCGAGAAGCTGGGCGTCCTGGGCGGCTATATCCTGTCGGCAGGCTTCTTGCCGCTGGTTTCCGTCGGCCTGCATCAGGCGCTCACGCCGATCCACGCTATGCTCAACGATCCCGACGGCGCTACCAAGGGTATCAATTACCTGCTTCCCATCCTTATGATGGCTGGCGGCGGCCAGGTCGGTGCCGGTTTGGCGCTGTACTTTAAGACCAAGAACGCCAAGCTCAAGAAGTACGTCGCAGAGTCCATTCCCGTTGGAATCCTGGGTGTGGGCGAGCCTCTGATGTATGCTGTTACGCTGCCGCTCGTTCGTCCGTTTGTGACGGCCTGCCTGGGTGCCGGATTTGGCGGCGCGCTCGCGGCGCTGCTTCACATCGGCACGGTTTCTCAGGGCGTTTCCGGTCTGTTTGGCCTGCTGATCGTCGTTCCTGGCCAGCAACTCGGCTACGTTGCCGCTATGCTGCTTGCCTATGCCGCCGGCTTTGTCCTGACGTGGTTCTTCGGTGTCGACGAGCAGAAGATCAACGAGTTCTTTGGCGAGTAGTTTGATATCGCGAGCCGTGTTGCTCGGGGTTCGCGGCGCGCAGCAGATTTCTTGATGCTATGGTTGTGCCGGCGGGGCTAACTGCTCCGCCGGCCTTTTTTAAAGGAGCGTTGAAGCGTGAAAACGGGTATTTCGATTTATCTTTCCAGCCCTTTGCAGGATATTGAGCGGACGATTGAGCGTGGTGCCGCGGCGGGTGCGCGCTATGCGTTCACCTCGCTGCATATTCCCGAGGATGGGGGAGCGGCGTATGCCGATAAGGTCCGTCATGTGCTGTCGCTGCTTTCCGCCCGCGGCATTGCGCTCATTGCCGATGTGGGGCCTCGCACGTGCGATTTGCTCGGGCTTGAGCGCATTGAGGACCTGCGCGATCTGGGGTTGGAATACCTTCGTTTGGACTATGGCTTTAGCGCCCAGCGGGTCGCGGAGCTGTCCGGTGTATTTCGCATTGTGGTCAATGCATCGACGGTGAGTTCTGATGAAATCGCATCGTGGCGTGAGGCCGGTGCCGATGTGACTCGTTTTGCCGCCTGCCACAATTTTTACCCCAAGCCTTATACCGGTTTAGCTCTTGAAGATGTTGCTCGGACGAATCTTCGTCTTGCGGCGCTTGGATTCGAAATCATGGCTTTTGTGCCGGGTGATGCTAACGTTCGCGGGCCGGTTTTCGAGGGACTGCCGACGGTCGAGGCGCAGCGCGGTCGCGCGTCAAAGGTTGCTCTCAATATGCTTGAGCTTGCACATGGCGCCGATTGCGACATTGTGTTGGTCGGCGACCCCGATCTATCCGATGCGGGCTGGGCGCAGTTTGCTCAAGTTTCCGCCGGATACGTGGACCTGCAATGCGAGCTTGAGCCCGGTTATGCCTATGTGCGCGGGCAGATTCATCACGACCGGCCCGACTCGAGCGTCCTCATCTTTAGGTCTCAGGAGTCACGTACGACGCTTAAGCCGGATTCCGTGCCGACGGATTCCGGAGCCGGCCTGCCGCGAAAGGCGGGGTCGATCGCTGTGAGCAATAGCGGATATGGGCGCTACGAAGGCGAGCTTGAGATTGCGCGGGTCGATCTTCCCGGTGACGAGCGCATGAACGTTGCGGGCCATATCACGCCCGAGGCAATGGAGCTGCTGCCGTTCATCAAACGCGGATTCGGGGTACGGTTCGTTTAGCGTGTGACCCGTGGGCTACAATTGGCCCATCATACGAAGGCGCCTCGTGTGGCGTGTGCCTGCGTTGGCCGATCTATATTCGGAGGATTTCCATGACCGTACTGTTTGTTGAATATCCCAAGTGCTCGACCTGTAAGAAGGCCAAGGCATGGCTGGACGAACATGGGGTTGAGTATATCGACCGCGATATCGTTTTGGACAATCCCACGGCTGATGAGCTTGCGACCTGGATTGCTCGTTCGGGGCTGCCGGTGCGGCGTTTCTTTAATTCGTCGGGCATGAAATATCGAGAGCTGGGCCTGAAGGCGCGTCTGGACGCGGGCATGACGGATCGGGAGTGCTACGAGCTGCTGGCGACCGACGGCATGCTGGTCAAGCGTCCGCTGCTGGTGGGCGACGACTTTGCGATTCCCGGCTTTAGGGAATCGGCTTGGGCCGAGGCGTTGCTGTAGCGGCTGCGGAAAGTGCGACCCGTTTTGAGTGATCGGGGTGGGACGTGTTTTCCGTCGGCGGGCTCGCTCAGCTCAATCCTCAAGCTGTGCCCATTCGTGCGGATCGTAGACCTTTACGTGCTTGTTGGGCTTGCCGCTCCAGTACTCTTCGTCCATAAAGGGCAGATATGCCTGAATGCCGGGGCAGATAAAGGGAATCCGCTGCTGTTGCAGTCGCTCGCGCTGGCGCTGCTCCAGGTGCGCCTCGGATATGACGGTCGGCATGCCGGACAGCTCGACGAGGCTTGCCTGGATTCGCTTAAGGTCGGGGAGTCCCGCGTGCCATGACATCCGCATGATCAAAAAGGATGCACGGCGGTATTTTGCCTGCACCACAGTAATGGCGGGGCGTAACGTGGGGTGAATTTTGTCCCGTTCGGGCCAAAGGTCGGCAGTGATCTCGAGGCCCAGGGTCTCCCATAGGTAATCAAGCTCTTCGTCCATGGCGCCTCGATATCTACGCGATCATTGATACTTCGATTGTGTTGCCTGGTGCTATCGTTTTCACGGTAGAATCCGCCAACGGTTGACGGCTACCGCTCGCGGTGTTTTGCCCTTCGTGTACAGCGGTTGGCTTCACAGGTCCTTCACGGGTTGGACTAAATTAGGCCAATTTGACTGAATTTCAAAAAAGTCAAAATTGGGGCTTGCGTCACGGCGAGACTTCCCGTATATTTCTTTCTTGCGCAAAGGCACAGCCGAGCGCAGCGATGCAGTCATTGGGATGTCGTCTAATGGCAGGACAGCGGATTCTGGTTCCGTCAATGGGGGTTCGACTCCCTCCATCCCAGCCATTGCATTTGCTACATATGGCCCGTTCGTCTAGCGGTTTAGGACGCCGCCCTCTCAAGGCGGAGATCACCAGTTCGAATCTGGTACGGGCTACCAAAATTGAACGCCCGGGCCTCGTAAGAGACCCGGGTTTTGTGTATTGACCGTATATACGGCGCCTGCCGTGTTTCGCTCAGATCGAGGAGTAGCCATGGATCTGCCCATCAGCTTGCAAGACATCACGTATGCCGAGAACTATCTGGCGCAGGGCGACCTGGCTACGGCGACGCCGCTGCTGGAGCGTCTGGTGGAGCTCGCCGAGGAGTATATCGACGCTGAGTGCAAGACGGAGGAGAAGCGCCAATACTTTAGCTTCGATAGCAAGTTTGAGCGCTTGGCCTATCGCCGCGTGGAGAAGGATCCGCGCGAGCTCGTGCAGGTCGAGGTGCCGTTTGACCGCCTGTACTCTGACATGGCGTTTGCCTACATTCGCCAGCAGGATTATGTGAGCGCTCGTAATGCCCTGATGCAGGCTGTGCGTTGGGACCCCATGAACTGCAACTATCGCTTGGATTTGGCCGAGCTGTTCCGCGCTCTCGAGGACAAGCAGGAGTGGGCTTCGCTTTCGTTTTCGGTGCTAGAGCGCGCGAGCGATGGCAAGTGCGCCGCCCGCGCTTACGCCAATCTAGGTCAGTACTTCTTGGAGCCCGAGACCGAGAACGTTTCGGCTGCCGTGGGCTGCGCGCGTCTGGCGCTGCGCCTGGCGCCCAACGATGCGCATACGACGCGCCTGCTCAACAAGATCCATACCACCTATCCGGATGCCGCCGATGAGAGCGACGAGCACGTGATGGGTGAACTGGCCCTGCAAGGCGTTCCGACCTCGCCTTCGGCCGAGATTGCCATCTGCCTGATTATGTGCGCGACCGATGCTGCAAGCGACGGCGACAAGCAGGAGGCGACGCGCCTGACGGTGCGTGCTCGCGACTTGGTGGGCGAGGAGGCCTGCGCGGCGATTATTAAACTGGTGCGCGAGAGCGATGCCGAGCTCAATGCCGAGCGCAAGGCAAAGCGCGAAGCTACGGGCAAGGGTTCCGATGGCGCCAAGGAGGCCGGCGATGCCCAGTAAGCGCGAGCGCAAACTCATTTCCAAGAATCGCTCGGCACATCACGAGTACTTTATCGATGAGACGTTTGAGTGCGGTATTGAGCTGAGCGGCACCGAGGTCAAGTCGATTCGCGAGCGCGCCTGTCAGATCACTGACACTTTTGCGCTGATTCGTGGCGGCGAGTGCTGGCTCGTCGGACTGCATATCCACCCTTATAGCCATGGCGGCGTGTGGAATCGCGATCCCGACCGTCGGCGTCGTCTGCTGCTGCACCGCAAGGAGATCGACTTTCTTGACGGCAAACTTCGCAACCGTGGTTATGCGCTGGTTCCGTTGGAGCTCTACTTTAATACGGACGGCCGCGTAAAGCTGCTGCTGGGTCTGGGTCGCGGCAAGAAGCTCTACGACAAGCGCGAGGACATGGCCAAGCGTGATGTCCAACGCGAGATCGACCGCGCCCTTAAGGAACGCAACCGCTAGGCACTCTGTATAAGTTGCGGTGGAATACGGACTGTTTTGCCTGTTTGAGGGGCTATTCAGTCCCTATTTCACCGCAACTGCGGGCGTCTCATCTTTCTTACTGTTCTGACACATATGTCTCAAAGGCGGCGTCCGTTATGGGTGCCGCCTTTTTTTGTGGGTACATACATTCATGAGGTTCCAACCCGAGCTGGGGGAGTGATCGTTATGGACAAAACTGCGTTCTTTACCATGCCGAGCGGTCTGTACGTGGTGAGCGCTGCGGCAGACGGGCTGCGTGCCGGCTGCGTCATCAACACTGCGGTGCAGGTGACGTCCATGCCGCCGCGTATTTCGGTTGCCGTGAACAAGGACAATGTCACCTCGGGCGTCATCGCATCGGCCAAAGCGTTCGCGCTGACCGTGATCGATCAGACGGCCGACATGCTCTACATCGGTAACTTTGGGTTCCGCACCAGTAGCGATTATGACAAGTTTGCCAAATACGAGACCCGCGAGACGGCTCTGGGCATGCCCTATGTGCCCGAGCACGCGGCAGCGCTGTTTAGCTGCCGTGTGATCGATACCGTGGATGTAGGCACGCATCTGCTGTTTATCGGCGAGGTTGAGGATGCTGAGCGCTTGGGCGGTGAGACGCCGTTGACCTACGACTACTACCACAAGGTCTTGAAGGGCAAGACGCCGCCCAAGGCTTCATCGTATCAAGGCTAGAAATGTTCTAAAAATACTTGCATTATATTATTGAGAACATATACTAATAAGCAAGTACACCAGCAGTCACGTTCGAGAGGAGAACATCATGGCTGAGGAAAAGAAGACGTATAAGTTCGTGTGCGCCGTTTGCGGTTACGAGGTTGAGGTCGACACGCCCGAGCTGCCCGAGGATTACGTGTGCCCGGTGTGCGGCGTTGGTCCCGATGAGTTTGAGCTTGTCGAGGAGTAGCTCGTAGACACACGGCGATTAGCCATACAGAGCTCTGTCCAAGGGTCCCGGCTGGATATTCCGGCTGGGACCCTTTTGATTTATCTGACGGTTTAAAACGGCCTTACGTGTTACAGATTGAGGCGTTATATCTGGACAGCCACGTCATCCCAATTACATCCCCGTTAGCAGCACGATGTCGAGAGCCGTCACGATGACACCGATCCCTACGAGCAACGCGTTGAGCGGGCGCGAGTTGGCGTATTTGCCCATGATGCGGGGCGAACTGGTGAGTCGTATGAGCACAAAGACTGTAATCGGCAGCTGAAGCGACAGCAGCGCCTGGCTCCAAATGAGGCCCCCAAAAGGATTCGGGACGACCAGGCACGCCGCCACTGCGCCGACGAAACAGACCGCCACCCCGATCGAGGAATGTCGGTCGTGGATGTCGTATTCCTCGTCGAACATGCCCGCGGTGATGGTGCCCGCCGCCATGCCCGCCGTCACACTACTCGAGAGGCCCGCAAACAGCAGCGCCACGGCAAAGATGGTCGAGCTTGCCGGGCCCAGAATGGGGGGGAGCGTGGCCGCTGCGACGGCGAGGTCGTCTACGACAATGCCGTGCGCAAAGAAGGTCGTTGCGGCCAGGATGACCATGGCCGAGTTGATTGCCCAGCCCACGCCCATCGAAAAGAGCGTGTCGAAGAGCTCGTAGCGCAGACGTTCTTCGATAACCTGCTCGCCTTGGCCTTCGAAGTGCATGGATTGGATGACCTCGGAGTGCAGGAAGAGGTTGTGGGGCATAACGACCGCTCCTAGGACACTTACGATAATCGCGGCCGAGCCGGTGGGCATGCTGGGTGTGATCAAGCTTGTGGCGGCCTGCGGCCAGTCGACCTTGACCAGCGCAAGCTCGGCCAAAAACGAGAGTCCTACCACGCCTACGAAGGCGATGATCCATCGCTCGGCGCGTTTGTAGGAGCTTGTCATGAGCATGGCAATCGATGCCGCCGCCACGATGATGCAGCCGGCGCGTACGGGCAGGCCAAAGAGCATTTGAAGCGCGATCGCACCGCCCAGGACTTCGGCCATGGCGGTGGCGACCGTGGCTAGATACGCGCTGCCGAGTATCGCGCGCCCGACGAGGCGGGGTAGGTGGCGCGTCGTGGCCTCGGCAAGACACATGCCCGTGGCGATGCCCAAGTGCGCCGCGTTGTGCTGCAGCACGATGAGCATGATCGTGGACAGCGTGACGATCCACAGCAGCGCGTAGCCAAACTGCGAGCCGGCGGCCATATTGGAGGCCCAATTGCCCGGGTCGATAAAGCCGACGGTCACGAGCAGTCCGGGGCCGATATGCCGCGCGATGTCGAGTCCTTCGTGGCCACCGGTGCGCGGGGAGCCAAAGTGTTGTTTGAGATGGTTAAGCATGGTGCGCTCCTGCGTGTCGTTTGTTTGACGCCGCAAAGGATACCCGTTTTATGCTAAAAAGTTAACCAAGACTAACAAAATTGTTGTATTTGAATGGGATGGTGAAAGGGGGCTGCCGAAATGTCTTGATCTGTAACAACTAGGGATGGAAATTGGACCTAGGTGTTACAGATCGAGACAGGAAGAAATGGCCCTATGGAATATCTCGATCTGTAACAGCTGGCCGTCAAAACCGGCCCTTCGTGTTACAGATTGAGACAAACCAAAACCGTCCTGCAGAAAATCTCAATCTGTAACATCTAGGCGCCAAAATCGGCTCCTCCTGTTACAGATTGAGATGTTAGATGCAGTGAGCTTACAGACCGCCCGGCACGCGGAGCGTGGCGTTGTCGATGGGCTCAATCGACACCTCGGGCGCGTGCTCCACCTGCGGCGCCCACTCGTAGGGCGCGCGTTACGCGATTGTTTCGAAACGGGCGGGAAACACAACGGGCCGGCGATGCTCCTAGTATGCCTATTCAACTGACTGTCTAATATCTAGGGGAGGATCGCGATGCAGGCAGATTCCGCTCAGCAGCAGGGCCTTTATCGCCCCGAATTCGACCACGATGCATGTGGCATCGGCGCGCTTGCCGATATCAACGGTGAGCGCCATCACCAGATCCTGGACGATGCGTTGTCCATTCTGGTCAACTTGGAGCACCGCGGTGGCACGGGGCTCGAAAAGAACACCGGCGACGGCGCCGGCATCTTGTTCCAGGTTCCGCATCACTTTTTCCGTAAAGAGGCCCAAAAGTGCGGCCAGATTCTGCCGGCAGAGGGCGACTATGGCGTGGCCATGCTGTTCTTCCCGCAGGACGACAAGGGCGTAGAGGATGCCCGCCGCGTGTTTGAGGAGGGTTGCGCCGAGGCCGGCGTGCCGCTGCTCTTTTGGCGCGAGGTGCCCGTCGACCCGCACGACCTGGGCGAGACAGCCCGCGCCTGCATGCCCACCATCTTGCAGGCTTTCCTGGGCCGTCCGGACGACACGCCCGCCGGCGACGCCTTCGAGCGCCGCCTGTACGTGTGCCGCCGCACCATCGAGAAGAAGGCTGACGCCGAGTTTGCCCTGCGCAACAAGATCTTCTATGTGTGCTCCATGAGCTCGCGCACCATCGTGTACAAGGGCATGCTGGTCGCCACACAGATGCGCCGCTTCTTCATCGACCTCAACGACGCCGCCGTCAAGACGGCCGTGGCGCTCGTACACTCGCGCTACTCCACCAACACCACGCCCAGTTGGGAGCGTGCGCACCCCAACCGCTTTATCATCCACAACGGCGAGATCAACACCCTCAAGGGCAACGTCAACTGGATTCGTGCCCGCGAGCCCAACCTGTACAGCCCCGTGCTGCAGCACGATCTTGAGCGCGTGATGCCCATCATCAACCGCGAGGGCTCCGATTCCGCGATTTTGGACAATGTGCTCGAGTTTTTGGTCATGAACGGTCGCCCGCTCACGCGCGCCGCATCCATGCTGTTGCCCGAGCCGTGGGACCACAACGGCAGCCTGAGCGAGGAACGCCGCGCCTACGACGCCTACCAGTCCATGCTCATGGAGCCCTGGGACGGCCCGGCCGCCATCGCCTTTACCGACGGTCGCACGCTGGGTGCCGCCCTCGACCGCAACGGCCTGCGCCCCGCCCGCTACTACGTGACGCGCGACGGCCGCTTTATGCTGGCGAGCGAGGTGGGCACCATCGAGGTGAGCCCCGAGAACATCCTGACGAGCGGCTGTCTGGGACCGGGCCAGATGCTCGAGGTCGATTTTGCCCGCGGCCGCGTCATCTACAACGACGAGCTGCGCGCCCGTTACGCCAAGGAAAAGCCCTATCGCGACTGGATCGCCGAGGAGACGCTGACCGTCGACGCGCTCGACAAGCCCGTCGCGCCCACGCCCGCCGAGGATACCGAGGTGCCCGCCGCCGTGCGCATGGCCAAGCTCGGGTATCACTGGGATGATGTTGACGAGGTCGTGCGCCCCATGGCCCAGCAGGGCAAGGCGCCGCTCGCCTCGATGGGTATCGATGCGCCGCTGGCCTGCCTGTCCAAGAAGACGCGCTCGTTCTTCGACTACTTCTATCAGCTGTTCGCTCAGGTCACGAATCCGCCCATCGACGCTCTTCGCGAGCATATGGTTACCTCGACCACGCTCTACCTGGGCAACCACGGCAACCTGCTCGAGGACTCCCGTACGGCCTGTCAGCTGGTGCGCCTGGAGCGTCCGCTGCTGAGCGAGGAGGAGTTCGACCGCATTTGCGCCATCGACCGCGTGGGCTTTAAAACCCGTCGTTTCCGTGCCGTCTACCGCCGCGATGCCGGCGAGGGTGCGCTGCAGGCTGCGCTCAAGCAGCTTGCAGAGGACGTTGAGGCCGCGGTCCGCGACGGCGTGAACATCGTGGTGTTGAGCGATCGTGCCGCTGCGGGCGAGGTGCCCGTACCGTCGCTGCTCGCCGTGGGCTGCGTGCACAACCACCTGATTCGCGCCGGCGTGCGTACCTTTGCCGACATCGTGGTGGAGTGCGGCGATGCCGTGTCTCCGCACGACTTTGCGGCGCTGGTGGGCTACTCCGCGAGCGGCATCTATCCGTACAACGCGCATGCGTGCATTCGCGACCTGGCGGCGCACGGCGACCTGGACGTGACGGCCGAACAGGGCATCGACAACTACAACAAGGCTGCAACCGCCGGTATCGTCTCCATCATGTCCAAGATGGGCATCTCCACGGTGCAGAGCTACCATTCGGCGCAGATCTTCGAGGCCGTGGGCTTTACGCCGGAGTTCGTCAACGCGTACTTCGCCGGCACGGTGAGCCGTGTGGGCGGTATGGGTGTCGAGGACGTCGAGCGCGAGCAGAATGAGCGCTACGACGCCGCGCTCGCTATCCTTAAGAGCCCGGCTCCCGATCAGCTGCCCACGCTGGGTCTGACCAAGTGGCGCCCGCTCGGCGGCGAGGATCACCTTATCGACCCGCAGACCGTCTACCTGCTGCAGACCGCCTGCCGCGAGGACAGCTACGACACCTTTAAGGAGTACAGCGCCCGCCTGCACCGCACCGGCCGTGCCGTGCGCCTGCGCGACTTGCTCGACTTTAATGCCAGCGGCCGCACGCCGGTTTCGCTCGACGAGGTGGAGCCCGCGCTCAACATCGTTCGCCGCTTTAACACCGGTGCCATGTCGTATGGCTCCATCAGCAAAGAGGCACACGAGTGCATGGCCATCGCCATGAACCGCTTGCACGGCCGTTCCAACTCCGGCGAGGGCGGCGAGGATCCGCGCCGCGAGACCCCGCTGGCCAACGGTGACTCCAAGAACTCCGCCATCAAGCAGGTGGCAAGCGCGCGCTTTGGCGTGACGAGCCGCTACCTGTGCAGCGCCTTCGAGATTCAGATCAAGATGGCCCAGGGCGCCAAGCCTGGCGAGGGTGGCCACCTGCCCGGCAAGAAGGTCTACCCCTGGATTGCCGAGGTCCGTCAGTCCACGCCCGGCATCGGCCTGATCTCGCCTCCGCCGCACCACGACATCTACTCCATCGAGGACCTGGCGGAGCTTATCTTCGATCTTAAGAACGCCAACCCCGGCGCACGCGTGTCGGTCAAGCTGGTCAGCGAGGCCGGCGTCGGCACCATCGCCACCGGTGTGGCCAAGGGCGCTGCCGACAAGATCTTGATCAGCGGCCACAATGGCGGCTCGGGTGCCGCTGCGCGCGACTCTATTTGGCATGCGGGCCTGCCGCTGGAGCTTGGCCTTGCCGAGGCCCAGCAGACGTTGCTGCAAAACGGCCTGCGCTCGCGCGTGGTGCTCGAGGCCGACGGCAAGCTCATGGACGGCACCGATGTTGCTGTCGCCTGCCTGCTGGGCGCCGAGGAGTTTGGCTTTGCGACCATGCCGCTCATCTCCATGGGCTGCCTCATGCAGCGCGACTGCCAGCAGGATACCTGCCCGGCCGGCATCGCTACGCAAAACTGCCGCCTGCGTCGTGGCTCCCGCGGCAAGCCCGAGCACGTCGAGCGCTTTATGCTCTTTGTTGCCGAGCAGTTGCGCGAGGTCATGGCGAGCCTGGGCTTCCGCACCATCGATGAGATGGTCGGCCATCCCGAGTGCTTGCGCCAGATCGAGGTCCCGGGCAACCGCAAGGCCAACCTGCTCGATTTGTCGCCCGTGCTGGCGAGTGCGACCTGCGAGTTCGGCGCTCATATCCTGGGTGCCGACGGTCGCCACTTTCTGCCGCAGATGGCCGCGGACAGCGAGCTCGACAAGACGCTCGACTCCACGTTGTTTGTGCCCTATACGGCCGATGCCCGTGCGCACCTGCGTCCGATTCGCTTCCGCGCCGATATCGCCAACGTCAACCGTTGCGTGGGCACCATCCTGGGCAATGCGGTGACCAAGGCGCATCCCGAGGGCCTGCCCGCCGGCTCCATTACCATCGATTGTGATGGTTCGGCCGGTCAGAGCTTTGGCGCGTTCCTTCCGCGTGGCATTACGCTCAACGTGTGCGGCGACGCCAACGACTACTTTGGCAAGGGCCTTTCGGGCGGCGAGGTGTCGGTGCGCCCCAACCCGCATGCGACCTACAAGTTCGACGAGAACATCATCGTGGGCAACGTTGCATTCTTTGGTGCTACGAGCGGCCGCGGCTTCATTAATGGCTTGGCCGGCCAGCGCTTTGGCGTGCGTAACTCCGGCGCCACCGTGGTGGTCGAGGGCTGCGGCAACCATGGCTGCGAGTACATGACGGGTGGTCTGGCGCTCATCCTGGGCGAGGTCGGGCAGAACTTCGCCGCCGGTATGACGGGCGGCGTGGCCTATGTCTTCGATCAGTACGGCACACTCGATGCCCGTGTGAACCACGAGAGCGTTGAGCTTAAAGCCCCGACGGCCGGCGAGCTGGCGCAGATTCGCGCGCTCATCCAGGAGCACGTGGATGCGACGCAGAGCCCGCGCGGCATTAAGTTGCTCTACAGCTTTGAGACGATGAGCAAACACTTTGTGAAGGTCATTCCGACCGAGTACGAGCGCGTGCTGGCGATTGTCGCTGCGGGCGAGGCTGCCGGCAAGACGCATGCGCAGGCAGAGGAGCTGGCGTTTGACATTGTGACCGGTCGCGCGAGCGCCGCGGATGTTGCTCGCTTCGATGTCGCGGGTGGCGCTGTCGGCTCTGTTGCTTCGACCAAGAAGGAGGCGTAAGTGCCATGGGTAAGCCCGGTGCTTTTCTTGATATCGATCGCGTGACCCACGAGCTTCGCCCCGTGGAGGAGCGCAGCCATGATTTTGATCCGCTGTACGTGGAGCTCGATGACGATGCGCGCCGTGCCCAGGCGAGCCGCTGCATGATGTGCGGCGTGGCGTTTTGTCAGATGGGCGCGAGCTTTGGCAAGGCGCGTCCGAGTGGCTGCCCGCTGCACAACCTGATTCCCGAGTGGAATGAGCTGGTGTACCGCGGCCGCTGGGACGAGGCTGCCGAGCGCCTGTCGCTCACCTCGCCCATGCCCGAGTTTACGAGCCGCGTGTGCCCGGCGCTGTGCGAGGCCGCGTGCAACCTGGGTTCGGTCGACGGCCAGCCCACGACGATTCATGACAACGAGCGTGCGATCAGCGACCATGAGTGGGCAAATGGCGGCCCGCGTCGCTTTGAGCCGGCGGGGGAGGACGCGCCCTCGGTCGCCGTGGTTGGTTCTGGCCCGGCTGGCCTGGTGGCTGCATGGGAACTTGCGCGTCGCGGTGCCCGCGTGACGGTGTTTGAGCGTGACGATCGCCCGGGCGGCCTGCTCATGTACGGCATTCCCAACATGAAGCTCGAGAAGTCCGTGGTCGAGCGTCGCGTGACACTTATGCGCGAGCTGGGCATTGTGTTTGAGCTGGGTGCTGACGTTACGAACCCTGCGGTGGCGGCCAAGCTCAATGGCTTTGACGCCGTCGTGGTGGCTGCCGGTGCTCGCGCCCCGCGTGGACTGGCTGCTGAGAATATTGACGCACCCGGCGTGGTGTATGCCGTGGACTACCTGACGGCCTCGACCGTCTCGGTGCTCGATGGCGGCGAGCCTGTCGTCGATGCACGCGGCCTGGACGTCGTGGTCATTGGCGGCGGCGATACCGGTAACGACTGCGTGGGTACCGCGGTACGTCAGGGTGCGCGCAGCGTGCGCCAGTTTGAGTTCTTGCCGGCGGCGCCTGATGCGCGCGCGGCGAGCAACCCCTGGCCGCAGTGGCCCAACGTGAAGAAGACCGATTACGGCCAGCAGGAGGCCATCGCTGTCATGGGCGGCGAGATGCGCGCTTGGGGTGTGGATACGCTCGAGGTGCTGCTGGACAATAAGGGCGCGGCCGCGGGCCTGCGCGTGGCCGATCTGGATTGGTCGGCTGGCAAGCCCGAGCGTATCGCAGGCTCCGAGCACGAGGTGCCGGCCCAGCTGGTGCTCATCGCCTGCGGCTTTACGGGCCCGGAGCACGGTGTGTTCGACGCCGTTGGCGTGCCCGTTGCCACTGCTGGTCGTCCGCTGCCTGTGATGGCCGCCGAGGGCTCGCATCTTGCGGCGCGTGTCGACGGCGTCGCCGCGGATGCCGCGCCAGTGAATGTTGCCGGTGATGCCCGCAACGGCAGCTCGCTCGTGGTGAACGCTATGGCCGACGCCCTGGCCTGCGTGGCCGAGGTCGCCGAGGCGCTGGAGCTGTAAAGTAGTCATTTAAGAACGTCTCCAATGACTAGTCATTTTTTGTCTAGTCGTTGGGGACACTCTTTGCGAGCGATTTGCTCGTTTGTCGACGTACGGGTGTTCATTTGTCGACTTCTTGGGCTGTGGTCACCTGTTGTTTCTGTGGTGGCTGTGGGTATCTGGCTCAAAAGGGCGGGTTGGCCGTCTATGTTTAACTGCGGTTTTGTTGCGGTGCGCATTTTCGGTCAAGCATCCCGTCAAGTGTTTGGTCAGCAGTTAGTTTGCAGCCGGAGGCCTATTTTGTCCGTGCTGACAGTGGCTGCCCACCCTCCTCGTAAGCTCAAATTGAGGTTCATCAGTTTGAGGAGGATGCCGTGACTGACCACGTTTTAGACCGAGCGCAGCTGGCCGAAGCCGTCGGCAACGATATTGCCGACATGGCCCATTTTTGGATGCTGCGGAAGTTTCAGTTTTTGGAGCCGGCGCGCGAGCAGTTCGAGATCATTGTCGACCCGTGGCTCAGCTATCGCACCGAGCCTTCCCAAAACGAAATCATGGCCTACAACATGGCATTTACCGATTGGCTGCTCTTTGAGCGCCCCTATCGCCATGGCAAGACGCTGCTCGAGCTATATGTGGACGAGCCGCCGACGTCGCTTTCGCCTGCTTCGCTCAGACGGCTCGAACAGGTGCGCGACACGCAGTATTTCTCGCGCTTTGGCATTTTGGACAAGGATCCTGTGACTGGTATGGTCGCGCTGCGCGACACGCGCACCGACCGACGTTTTGATGTCTACGACCCACATATCGTGCAAAAAGAGCACTGGCGCGAAGGTGCGATTGCGGTGCGCATCGCGTGCGTTGACGATATTTGGCTGACGGCGGGGCAGCTCTACCTCTACGACATTGCGCGCCTGAGCGATACGGCGGTCGACGGGCCCGGCGCGGTGCATCCCGAGGACCTAGAGGACGGTTTCGACACCTCGTGTATCAGCTTCTTTTTGAGGTTGGTCCGCGACATCATGGGTGCCCAGGGGCGCTACGTAAAGTCCCTCAACATCTACGAACAGGAATGGGAGTAGGGGATGGGCAGCCGCAGCGCCGCCGCCCGTCTATTAGTCTCGGTCTGTAACGTTTAGGGACAAAAAACCGGTCTTCCTGTTACAGATCGAGACGAATGCTTGGGCGCCGCTGATTTGTCTAAATCTGTAACGTTTGGGGGCTTGGAGAACGTCTAACTGTTACAGATCGAGATGTTTTGAACCTGGCAGGGGGAATGTCTCAATCTGTAACATCTACAGGCCAAAATTCGACCTAACTGTTACAGATCGAGACAAAGGTTGGACGCGGTGCCGAAAGATCTTGATCTGTAACGTCTAGCGGCCAAAAACCGGTCTACCTGTTACAGATTGAGACAAAGAGGTGCAATGCTGCGCGAACGTCTCGATCTGTAACGTTTGGCGGCTGCTTGTGCCCGTAACTGCTACAGGTCGAGACGTTTGTTGACGGCGGTAACAGCGGCGATGGCCCATTTTTCCGATGTGGTGGTGATAGAAGTGTCTAATACCGTTTTTAAACACAAGCATGCAACACGTAACACCTTGGCGCGGAATAGGATGCTTGCCAGGCTCACGGAGGCGGCTGAACAAGGCGTGCTGCTTGTGACGCACGACAATGCCGAGCTCATGTGGCTGCGGCGCCATGTGGGCACAGACGATATTGCGGAGCCCGAATCACACCTATTCTGTTTTCAGCATGAATGGGATGCATTGACGCCGCCGGAGCGGGCGCGGTGGACCATCAAGGGGCTTGCCGAGTTTCACCCCGATTGGGCGTTTTGGGGGTATGACGCAGCACTTTTGTGGGGTCTGGAGGTGCCGAATGATCTGCTCGGGCCGCGTTACTTGGTCAAAACGGGATGTTCGGTGGCATTGAGTATGGGGTGTAGGCTGCTGCGTCCGCAGACGGCGGGTGCGCTTGAACAAGTCGATGGCGTGCGGGTGACGCCGTTTTGGCGCACGGTGGAGGATTGTCTGCTGCGTGCGCCGTTTTCGTATGGTCTGGCGATCGCCGATTCTGCATTGCGGGCGAAGGGCATGTCGCGCGACGACCTCTGCAATCGGCTTCAGGCCGATTGCGAGGGCAGGCGAGGGTATCGCAGAGCTCAGGTGATTGCGTCGCATGCGGACGGCCTGTCCGAAAACGGTGGCGAGTCTCGGTTCCGAGCATTCTTTATTGCATACGGCTTTCCGGTTCCGGAGTTGCAGGTGGAGTTTCGCGATCCGCTCGATTCGAGTCAGGTGTTTCGCGTTGATTATTTCTGGAGGCTCGAGGACGGGACATGTGTCATCGGCGAGCTCGACGGAAAGGGGAAGTATACCTTGCAGAACGACGAGGGTCGGGAGTGGGTCGACCCGTTCGTGGCAGAACGTCAGCGGGAGTCCCATCTGACAATGCTCGGACACAAGGTGCTTCGGTTCACGTTTGATGAGCTCAAGAATCCGGGAAAGCTGGTTGAAAAGATGAGGCTAGCAGGTATTCCGCAGCGAGCCGATTTGGCTGAGGAATGGAAGCGTCAGTGGTATGGGCACTGAAGCGGACCGTCTCAATCTGTAACAACAGGGGACCGTTTGGCCTTCTAACTGTTACAGATCAAGACGGAAGGTTGGCGGCTGATGAAAGATCTCAATCTGTAACATCTAGAGGCCGAAAACCTGTCTACTTGTTACAGATTTAGACGTTTGACGACGGGGCTGGGAATATCTCGATCTGTAACATCTGATGGCCAAAAATCGGTCTATCTGTTACAGATTGAGACAAAGGTTGGACGCACGACTGAAAATCTCGATCTGTAACATCTGGCGGCTCAAAACCGAGCTTACTGTTATAGATCAAGACGTTTTGCTGGAACGACCGAAGCATCGCTGCACTGGTCTGCTCATCCTCACGCCCTTCTCTTCCCTCCGTTAACCGATATGTCCGCAGCAACCCTGTCGCTCTGGGTGATAATGGACAAATGTTCAAGTTAATCGTGAGGGAGGAACTCGATATGGCGTCTGCCGATCGTTCCACGTTGTTTATCAATGCGACCGTCCTGGATGGTTCGGAACATATGGAGCCGCAGCCCGATATGGCCGTGGTCGTTGAGCGTGGTCTCATCACGTGGATGGGGCCGAGTGCCGTGGCGCAGGCGCCTGCAGGTGCCGAGGTCATCGACCTGGCAGGGGCGTATCTCATGCCAGGTCTCATCAATATGCATGTGCATTTGTGCGGCTCGGGCAAGCCGGTCTCGGCGGGCGATGCGGGCGCGCTGATGAAGAAGCTCGATAATCCGGTGGGCCGCGCCATCGTCCGCCACATCCTCAAAGGCAGCGCCCAACAGCAGTTGGCAAGCGGCGTGACAACGGTGCGTGGCGCGGGCGACCCGCTGTTTGCGGATCTTGCCGTGCGCGATGCTATCGATGCCGGCAAGTATCAAGGTCCTCGCCTGGTGGCGCCGGGAACGGGCGTTACGGTGCCGGGGGGCCATGGTGCTGGCTTGTTCGCCCAGGTGGCTAACAGTCCCGCCGAGGCGGCCGAACAGGTGCGCGACCTGTATGCGCGCGGTGCCGACGTCATTAAACTGTTCGTAACGGGTGGCGTGTTCGACGCGACCGAGGTGGGCGAGCCGGGTGTGCTGCGTATGCCCGTGGAGGTTGCCGCAGCGGCGTGCAAGGCGGCGCACGATATGGGCCTTCCGGTTATGGCTCATGTCGAGAGTACCGAGGGCGTGAAGGCCGCGCTTGAGGCCGGCGTTGACACGATTGAGCACGGCGCTCCGTTGACGCCCGAGATCCTGGAGCTGTACCGCGGCGCCGCGGGTACGCAGCTCGAGGGGCGTGCGCCGAGTGTGACCTGCACTATCAGCCCGGCGCTGCCGTTTGTATTGCTCGATCCGGAAAAGACTCATTCGACCGATACGCAAAAGAAGAACGGCGACATCGTGTGCTCGGGCATCATCGAGAGCGCCCGTGCCGCACTGGAAGCTGGTGTTAGGGTGGGCCTAGGCACGGATTCGAGCTGTCCGTTCGTGACCCAGTACGACATGTGGCGCGAGGTGGCCTATTTTGCCAAGTACGTGGGTGTGAGCAACGCCTTCGCGCTGCATACGGCCACGCAGGTCAATGCCGAGCTGCTGGGGCTGGGCGGCGAGACCGGCACAATCGAGTGCGGTAAGGCCGCCGATATCCTGGTGACGCGCGAGAACCCGCTCGATGACCTGCGCGCGCTGCGTGAGCCGATGCACGTGATGTGTCGTGGCGATCTGATGCGCAAGCTCAAGGTGAAGCGCATTCCCGAGGTGGACGCCGAGCTCGACGCGATTATGGCCATGCCGTCCGAGGCGCTGGCCGAGGAGCTTGCCCGCGATGGCGTAGCGTAGACGAGACAAAGGGACAGCTCCGTTGTCGCATGCAAAAAGCCGAGGTCTCAGCGCGAGGCCTCGGCTTTTTCTGTCCCATGGTATGGCGGCTACGAGCGCGTCTCCATCTTGGCGTGGCACTTGGGGCAGGTGACGCGGATCTTGCCTTTGCCCTTGGGGACGGAGAGCATCTGGCCGCAGTTGGGGCACTTGAGATATGCCGTGGTCTTGCGACCCTTCCACATCTTCTTGGCCGTGCGCTTGGCACGCTCAAAGTCTTCCTTGCTCGTTCCGGCCGCGCGTGAGGTGCTGGCCGCTGCGGCCCCGCCGCCCAAGCTGGCGACGAACTTGCCCAAGCCGGGAACATTGGCAGTTGCGGCGACAAAGGTCTCGTTCTCCTTGCGACGTGCATCGATGTTTTTGGACAGGCCGCGCAGCACGCCAATCACGATGACGGCGATGGCAATCCAGCTGAGCCACTGGATGCGGGCTATCGATCCGATCATCGCGATGACGATGCCGGCAAGACCCATCACGATGGTGAGCTCGTCGGCACCATTGCGACCCTTCATAAAGTCATTCATGCAAATTGCCTTTCGTTCGATATGCTGCACGCCTTTATACCCGATTTAGAGCAAGGGGGACAGGTTAATCTGCGCCAATGTGGTGCAAACATACCTGTCCCCGGAGCACCAAGACGGTGCAAAGAAGTCTGTCCCCAATGCCCCAATTACTTGGCGAGCTTGTCGACGACGCGCTCTATCTCGGCGAGCTTGGCGGCCTTGAGTTCCTCGTCGCCCGATTCGATGGCCGAGGCGACGCAGCCCTCGATGTGAGCCTTGAGCACATCGGCGTTGATGCGGGCGATGAGCGCCTGCGTGGCCATGAGCTGCGTGGAAATATCGACGCAGTAGCGGTCCTCCTCGACCATCCGCAGGATGCCGTCGATCTGACCACGTGCCGTTTTGAGCATGCGGGTCACCGATTTGTGGTCTGCCATCATGGCGGGTCCTCGTTTCTGGTCGATCTTCCGGATGCCCCCGTCAGTTGCGGTGAAATAGTTCTTGTTTGCAGGCTTGAAGCGCTAAAACAGGAACTATTTCACCGCAACTTCTGAAGGGCTGGTTGAGCGGTGGTTGCTGGGCGGCTATGTCGGCCGACAGCGGTGCCTGCTGGTGCGGTGGCAGCTAGGCTGCGGTTACGGACAGGGCGTGGAACTTCTCGCCAGCGCCCTCGACAGCGGCGGCGAGCTGCTCGGCGGTCACGGTGTCGGCGCACTCCACCTGGACGGTCTGGGTCTCGTGATCGGCGTCGGCGTCGGTCACGCCGGCAACGTTGAGCAGTGCCGTCTCAACGGTAGCATCGCAATGACCGCACATGAGGCCCGAAGTCTTAATCGTGTAATTCATGGTTGTCTCCTTATCGATTGAGATTATCTGACAGTTTAGACGTGAACAGCGTCATCTTAAAGGTGTGCTGAGGGGCAAGGTCGGGTGCTTCAGCGCGCCGTCTTGGGTTTAAAGGATTTCAGGCGCAGCGCGTTGCTTACGACACACACGCTCGACAGGCTCATGGCCGCGGCGCCAAACATCGGCGAGAGTTGCCAACCGGTGAGCGGGAAGAACACGCCCGCGGCGAGCGGAATGCCGATGCCGTTGTAGAACAGCGCCCAGAACAGGTCCTGCTTGATGTTGCGGATCGTCGCGCGCGACAGCTCGATGGCGCGGGCGACGTCCATGAGGTCGCTGCGCATGAGCACCACATCCGCCCCTTCCTTGGCGATGTCGGCACCAGTGCCGATCGCAAGGCCCACGTCGGCGCGCGCCAGGGCGGGGGAGTCGTTGATGCCGTCGCCCACCATGGCGACCTTGCTGCCCGCATCCTGCAGCTCGCGCACGTGGCGCTCCTTGTCGGCGGGGAGGACGTCGGCGATGACCTGCTTGCTGCTCAGCCCCACGCGGCGGGCGATTGCCTCGGCCGTCACGCGGTTATCGCCGGTGAGCATGCGCACGTCGACGCCGAGCTTGCGGAGCGCGGCGATGGCCTCGGCGCTCGTCTCTTTGACCTCGTCAGCCACGGCGATGGTACCGACGAGCTCGCCGTTCTTGGCAAAGAACAGCGGCGTCTTGCCTTCGGCGGCAAATTGCTCGGCAAGACCCGCGGGCACGGTAACGCCCAGCTCGTCCATCAGGCGCATATTGCCGGCGGCAATGGCGTTTTGCCCCTCGCGCGCCGTAACGCCTCGCCCGGGCACGGCGGCAAAGTCCTCGACCATGCGCGCGACGATCCCGCGTGTCTCGCACTCGGCCATAATCGCCTCGGCCAGCGGGTGCTCGCTTGAGCGTTCCAGCGCGGCGGCCAGCTTGAGCAGCGCCTTTTCGCTCATGGCGGGCGAGCCGTCAGCGCGCGTGGCTACCACGATATCGGTCACGGCAGGCTTGCCGCGGGTGACGGTGCCCGTCTTGTCGAGCACCACGGTGCCCACGCTGCGCAGGTTCTCCAGCGCCTCGGCGCTCTTAAAGAGAATGCCCATCTCGGCGCCCTTGCCGGTGCCGACCATAATAGCGACGGGCGTGGCCAGGCCCAGTGCACACGGGCAGCTGATCACCAGCACGGCGACGGCAGAGGTAAGCGCTTCGTTGATGCTTCCGGTCAGCGCCATCCACGCCACAAAAGTTACGGCAGAGATTACAAACACCACGGGCACGAACACGCCGGCGACCTTGTCGGCCATGCGGGCGATGGGCGCCTTGGTGGCGTTGGCGTCCTCGACGAGCTGGATAATCTTGGCGAGCGACGTGTCGGCGCCCACCCGCGTGGCGCGGAAGGTAAACGAACCGGTGCGGTTCACGGTGGCGGCGTTGACGGTGGCACCGGCGGTCTTTTCCACGGGGATGGACTCGCCGGTGAGCGCGCTCTCGTCCACGGCCGAGCTGCCCTCGAGCACCACGCCATCGACGGGGATGGACTCGCCGGGGCGCACGCGCAGGACCTGGCCGGGAAGGATACTGTCGACGTCGACGATGGTCTCGCTGCCGTCCTCTGCCACGACGGTCGCAGTCTTGGGCGCCAGGTCGATGAGCGCCTCGATAGCGCCGCCGGTCTTGGACTTGCTGCGCGTCTCGAGGTATTTGCCCACGGTGACGAGCGACAGGATGGTGCCGGCGCTCTCAAAATATAGATTGTCCATGCCTGTCATCATGGCCTCGTGGACCTGACCCGCGGCTAGCTGGTCGGCCATGATGAACATGGCGTAGAGCGACCAGGCGATGGAGGCGGTGGCGCCCACGGCAATAAGGGCGTCCATGGTGGGCGCGCCGTGCGCGAGCGATTTAAACCCGTTGATAAAGTAGGCGTCGTTGACGTAGACGATGGGGATGAGCAGGACAAGCTCGGTGAGGGCGAGCGTCATGCTGTGGGTATGGTCGGTGAAAATGCCGGGCAGCGGCCAACCAAGCATGTGTCCCATGCCTATGTAGAACAGTGGGATGAGGAAAACGATCGAGACGATGAGGCGGGTGCGCATGGCAGAGGCGGCGGCCTCCAACTTTTTGGTCGGCGACTCCATATGGGCGGCGCCGGACCTGGCTTGCGTGCTGCCGTTTGAGCCGGCGGCACCGGTGCCCGCATCGACGGGCGAGGCCGAGTAGCCGGCACGGTCGACGGCGGTGCAGATATCGTCGGGGGAGACCTGCGCGGGGTCGTAGTCGACCATCATGGAACCGGCGAGTAGGTTGACCGCGACGCTTTGGACGCCGTCGAGCTTGCTCACGGCACGGTCCACGTGCGCCTGGCAGGCGGCGCATGTCATGCCGCCTACGTCAAACTTATCTTGAGCCATGGCTTCTCCTTTCTGTGGTTCGGTGTTGGAATTGTTAACCTGCCGATACTATACACCCATACCCCCTGGGGGTGTCCAGTGCAGAAAGAAATGTATGACATCTCGCTACAGATGAGGGTAGTTGGTTGACCGATGGACCGTCCCAACCAAACATCTCAATCTGTACATCTGGATCGGTTTTTGAACCATAGCTGTTACGGATCAAGATAAACAGTTGGCAGGAAACTCAATGTCTCAATCTGTAACATCTAGCAGGGAAATATGACCTCTAACTGTTACAGATCAAGACATAGAAATCGGCCGAAAACTAATGTCTCGATCTGTAACAACTAGACCCCGTTTTACCGAGTAACTGTTACAGATCAAGACAAACCATTCGAGGGTAACCCGAACGTCTCGATCTGTAACAGTAAGACCGATGTTTGGGTCTTAGTTGTTACAGATCGAGACAATCTCGGAGCAGATGCCCCGGGCATACAACGTAAAACGCCGGGGCGCCCGCGTGATGGGCGCCCCGGCGCATGTTGGGCAGGGTTTGCGAAGCGGTGGGAGGGAGGAGAAGCCGTCCTCCCGAAATCCTTACTCCTGACGACGCTTCTTGTCAGTCAGGAAGACGCCGGCGGCTACGAGCACGACACCTCCGATGACAAACGTCTCACCGGCGAGCGCAGCATTGTCGCCCGTGGTGGGAAGTGCCGAGTTGTCGGCCGTCTTGGCGTTGCCGGCAGACGGCTTTCCAGCAACCGGCTTAGCGGCGGCCTGCGTGATCTTGGCCTGCTCGGCCTTCGCCGCCTCCTGCTCCTGACGAGCGATCTCGTCCTTCAGGGCCTGCTCGGCGGCAACGCGTTTTGCCTTTGCCTCGTTGTAGGCGTTGAGAGCCGCGGTGTAGGCGGGCGTCGCAGCATCAAGGTCTGCCTGAGCGGCATCAAGTGCGGCCTTTGCGTTATGTTCTGCCTGCTTGGCGGCGACGCACTTGGCAAAGAGAGCATTGAGCGTATCGTTCGCGTTTGCGTCAGAGCCAGTAGCAATGCCGTTTTCGACGTTGATGGACTTGAGCTTTCCGAGAGTAGCAGCAGCGGCGTCCGATGCGGCCTGAGAATTCTCGACCGCCTGCTCGGCGTTCGCGATGGCATCATTTGCCGTGCTAAGGGCGACTCCGGCATCGGTAACTGCTGCGTCGGCCTCCTTCTTGGCCGCCTCGGCGGTGGCAAGATTATCGGCTGCATTGCTCAGGGCGTCGGCACGGGCCTTCTTTGAAGCAAAGTCGTTTTTCGCCGTGGTCAGATTGCTCGCGGCGTGCTCCGCGTTCGCCGCCTTGGCCTCGGCGTTGTCCTTCGCGGTGTCGAGGGCCTGCTTCTTGGCGGTCTCGTCGAGCTTCGCCTTTTTGAGAGCGCTCCGGGCAGACGTCTGGGCTGCCGTGGCTTCATCAAGCGCCTGATGGGCCTCGTCGGCTTTCTCCTGAGCCGCAGCAACATCGGCTGAATACTTGGCAAGTTCCTTCTTTGCATCTTGCAGAGCCTGCTGCTTTACGAGGGTCTCTGCCTTGGCGTCATCAACCTTCTTCTGACTCTGAGCGGCTTGCTCTTTCGATGCCTTAAGCTCGGCGCGCTTCTGGTTGACGACCTGTTCTGCGGTCGCCACGTTGCTTTGGGCGGCTTTGACCTGGTCTTCGGCTTCGGCAACTTTTCCGTTTGCCTTGGCGAGATTCTGCTTTGCTAGGGCAACAGCGGCGGCGGCACTTGCTACGCTGTCGTTCTTGGCGGCAAGGTCGCTATTCGCGGCAACAATGCCTTCCTGCTTTTGAGCGACGAGGGTTTCAGCTGCCTTTACGGCATCGGCTTTCGATGCCGCTGTGCTGCGCTTTTGCTCAAGGTCCGTCTTTGCGGCGGCGAGCTTTTCGCTAGCTTTGGAGAGGCTCAGCTGATACTGATCAAAGAGATTCTCGAGTTCATCGATCGAGTATTCTTTCTCGTACGAACCGTAATTGTTGTCGATCTCCAAGACGAACACATACGGCCAAAGGGTTCCGCGCGAGTTGATGCCGTATCCCATGGTTTTGGCGTCAGGCTGTACGATATTCAAATAGTGGCCGACTTTGCCAAAACCCACGCCTTGGGCTCCGAATTCGGTACCGTGACTCCAGAAAGTCTTCCAAGCATCTTTGGGGGCAACGTTGCCAAGGCCGGCTTTCGCTGCAGCATCGTCAAATATTTTCTTTTCGCCATCAACCCATTGGTGCGCGATGTTTTCTTTCGTGCTGAAGTTCCAAGCGGCATTTTCAAATCCGGCATAGTCTGAGTGCCCCTTCGTTGCGTCGGAGTAATTGGAATCAGACTGAGCGATTGCCATTTGCTCTGTCGTCACCTTAAGCTCGCTAAGGCCGACGCTTTTGCGATATTCATTAATTTCGCGCAGCTTGCCAAACGAAAGCTTGGCGTTGTCGAGTGACGTGCCGTCTTTTTTATCGCCAATGGTCGTCGGGTTTTTATCGCTCTGCCTATAGATGATGTTTGCAGCGTCGTTGGCACCGATGAACTGGTAGAAGCCGATGACGCTCTGCGCCTCCGCTGTCGTTGCCTTATCGGTTGCTGCCTTGCACGTATCGTATGCTTTCTGTGCATCGACAACGGCCTGATCGGCGGCCGCCTGGTTTGCCTTGGCAGTTTCGAGCGCCTTGTCTGCCTGCTCCTTCTCGGCTTTTGCCTGGTCGACTTGTTTCTGAGCGGCCTTTGCCTTCTCCAGTTCGGCAGCATGTGCCTGCTTTGCCGAGGTCAACTCCGATTGCGCCGCATCGGCTTTCGTCTGGGCTGCCGTTACATCATTTTCGGCTGCTGCGACTGTCTGCTTCTTGGCTTCGAGCTCGCTTTCGGCGCCGGTGAGGGCGTCCTGCTTGGATTCAACGTCGCTATTTGCCTGAGAAAGGCCTGCTTCGGCAGTCGCTTGCTGCTGTTTCGCCTGGTCGAGTGCGCTTTGGGCAGCATCGACCTTTGCCTGGGCGGCGTCATACTCCGGGCCCTCGGCGCCTGCCTTTGCGGCCGCCAAATCGGCTTGTGCGCTGTCATACGCTGTCTGCGCCGCGACTACCTTACCATCCGCGGCGTTCTTTTCCTGCTGAGCGGAAGCCAGCGTGCCTGCCGCTTCGTCGTAAGCGCTCTGCGCGGCGCTCTGAGCCTGCTGGGCATCGGTGAGCGCGGAATCGGCAGTGGCCTTCGCAGCCTTTGCTTGGTCCAGAGCGGCCTGCGCATCTGCGGCTGCCTGCTCGGCGACCTTGATTTCCTCCGGCGTTGCGTTGGCGGCTGCCTTCTGGGCTGCCTCGAGCTTGGCCTGCGCATCAGCTGCCGCTTGCTTTGCGGCATCAAGGACCTTCGACTTGTCCTCGGCGTCGGTCTTGGCTGCATCGAGCTTTCCTCGGGCATCCTTCAGCGTGGCACTGGCGCTGTCGGCCGCCTTGACGCTTTCATCGAGCTGGCGAGCATATTCGGCGCGCGCGGCGGCCTCTGCCTGCGAATTATCGGAGACGGAGGCGTCATAGGTGCTTTGTGCGTTGTCGCGGGCCGCCTGCTTTTCGGTATAGGGAGCAGCCACTGTTAGCGCCGGAATAATTTAGCCAAATATAGTCGGCCGAGATTGACCAATCCCG
>CATWQC010000007.1 GCA_958352845.1 uncultured Collinsella sp. | reverse complement strand
CCTACAGGTGGCTGATGATCAGTTCCATCTTGCCTTCGAGGTCGATGGAGCTGACGGTGCTCGGGGCCAGCAGGTGGCTTCCCTTGTGGACGGGGTCGCCGCAGACGGTGCCTTCGCCGTCGATGACCGACAGACACATGAAGGGCCAGCGCTGGTCGAGGGTTTTGCTGCCGTCGACGCGCACGCGATCGACGGTGTAGCAGGAGTTAGACTCGAGCTCGGTCACGCCGTTCACCTCGGGCGCGGTCACCGTGCCGTCGGTCGGAGCCTGGGCATCAAAGTCGATGCAGTCGAGGCTCTGCTCAATGTGCAGTGGGCGCAGCTTGCCGTCGGTGCCGGGACGGTCGTAGTCGTACAGGCGATACGTCACGTCGCTCGACTGCTGCGTCTCCAAAATGAGCGTGCCGGTCTTGATGGCGTGCACGGTACCGGAATCAATCTGGAAAAAGTCGCCCTTGTGGATCGGCAGTACGTTGAGCATGTCGTCCCAGCGGCCGTCCTCGATCATCTGCGCGGCCTCGGCGCGGTCGTGCGCGCGCTGGCCGACAATGATCGTGGCACCGGGCTCGCAGTCCAGCACATACCAGCACTCGGTTTTGCCCAGGCTGCCGTTCTCGTGCTTGGCGGCGTACTCGTCGTTGGGATGAATCTGGATCGAAAGGTCGTCCTTGGCGTCCAGAATCTTAATGAGCAGTGGGAACTCCTTGCCCTCGCAGTTGCCAAAGAGCTCGCGGTGCTCGGCCCACAGCCACGACAGCGTGTGGCCTGCATACGGGCCTTCCGCAATCTGGCAGTCGCCGTTGGGGTGGGCCGAGATGGCCCAGCACTCACCGATGGGTCCATCGGGAATGTCGTAGCCAAATACGGTTTCGAGCTGGCGACCGCCCCAGATCTTCTCGTGGAAGATCGGCGTCAGCTTAATCAAATCGGACATGTTCATACCCCCATTGTGTTGCGCGGGCGCTGCACAAAACAGCTCAAAGCGAGCGCCCGGATGACTACAAAAACCTATGCCAACGTTACGTTGTGCAACTCAAAGCGGTCGCCAACGTTGCGCGAGACCGAATACTCAAAGGCGGCGCCGCTGTCCAAAAAGCCAATCTGGGTGAGCTCGAGCAGGGGAGAGCCAGGCTTGGTGTCCAAGCGCTCGGCTTCTTCCTCGGTTGCTGCCACGGCGCGAATGGTACGGTGGAAGCTCGAAATCTTCAGCCCACATTGCTCGCGGATGAAGTGGTAGACCGATCCGTACAGGTCCTTCTTTTTAAGGCCTGGAATCAGCTCGAGGGGCATGTAGGTGTACTCGATAACGATGGGCTTCTCATCGGCCTGACGCACGCGCACGATGTGATAGGCAAAGTCATCCTCGGCAATTCCCAGCTGGGCTGCGATGTCCGCTGGTGGATTAACAATCGAGAAATCGTAGACCACCGAGGTCACCTTCTCCCCGCGGTGCTCATACGAAAAGCCCTGGGCACGGTCGTTTTTGCCCTGGAAAAACGCCTGACCGGGAAGTCCCGCCGTGTCCTTAACGTAGGTACCCGATCCGCGTCGGCTGGTAATAAGACCTTCCTCGGTGATTTGCTCGATAGCTCGTTTGACGGTGATTTTGGAAACGCTATAGAGCTCGCAGAACTCAACGACGGTGGGAAGCTTGTCGCCCGGTTTAAGAGTGCCATCCTCGATGCTTCGACGAATATCTGCAGCTATCGCCTCGTATTTGGGAATCATTGAACCTCCTTTCCGACATATATCAATACGCAAGTAAGTATAACCCTTAACAAGGCACCCATATAACCTTTATCTAAGAAGCTCGAGAAAGAAAAAAGAAAAAGACGCTTTACTTTTAGAATTAGAGCGCTATAGTTTAAGCAACGAACGGAATCTTTCCGCAGAACAGGATCGACCGTTTGGGGACGGTTTTGTTTTGGCGGGTTGGATATCGGTATGACCGGTGCGCGCCCGCGCCGGATAACCTGCCAAAGCAAACCCGTCTCCAACCGGAAGCTCTAGAACACGAAAGCGAGGACTTTGATGGCACAGTATCAGCTGCCCAACGACTTCTTCTTTGGCGCTGCTATGTCCGGCCCGCAGACTGAGGGTCAGTGGAACCAGGGCGGCAAGCTCGAGAACCTGTGGGACACCTGGTCCATCCAGGATCTGGGCTCGTTCTACAACTGCGTTGGCTCTTACGCCGGCAATGACTTTATGGCCAAGTACCAGGAAGACCTTCGCATTTTGAAGGACTTGGGCCTGGATACCTATCGCACTTCCATCCAGTGGAGCCGTCTGCTCGATGCCGACGGCAACCTTAATGAGGAGGGCGCCGCGTGGTATCACGAGTTGTTCCGCGCCTCTCGCGAAGCCGGCCTGGAGCCGTTTGTCAACTTGTACCACTTTGACATGCCCACCTACCTTTTTAACCGTGGCGGCTGGGAGAGCCGTGAGGTTGTCGAGGCTTACGCACATTACGCCGACGTCGCCTTCCACGAGTTTGGCCAGGAGATCAAGTACTGGTTCACCTTTAACGAGCCCATCGTCGAGCCCGAGCAGCGCTATCAGGAGGGCGTGTGGTTCCCGCAGCTCCACGACTTTAGCCGCGCTCGCACCGTGCAGTATCACATCTCGCTGGCACATGCGCTGGCCGTGGCCAACTACCGTCGCGCCTATGACGAGGGCGCCGTTCGCAGCGATGCCAAGATCGGCATGATCAACTGCTTTACCCCGGTCTACACCAAGGAGAACCCCAGCGAGGCGGACCTCGAGGCCGTGCGTATGACCAGCGGCATCAACAACCGCTGGTGGCTCGACCTCATTACCAAGGGCGAGCTTCCCGCCGACGTGCTCGACAGCCTGGCCGAGGGCGGCGTTAAGCTTCCGTTCCGTGCCGGCGACCAAGAGATTCTTAAGCAGGGTGTTGTCGACTGGCTCGGTTGCAACTACTACCACCCCACGCGCGTTCAGGCGCCGGCGAGCAAGATCGACCAGTACGGTCTGCCGCACTTTGCCGACGAGTACGTGTGGCCCGACGCCGTTATGAACGAGAGCCGCGGCTGGGAGATCTACCCGCAGGGCCTCTACGACTTTGGCATGGACTGCGCTAAGAACTACCCCGATCTTGAGTGGTTCGTTTCCGAGAACGGCATCGGCATCATGGACGAATACAAGAACCGAGACGCCGAAGGAACCATCCAGGATGACTACCGCGTCGACTTTGTACGCCAGCACCTGGAGTGGGTTGCCAAGGCAATTGCCGAGGGCGCCAAGTGTCGTGGATACCATTATTGGGCCGTCATCGATAACTGGTCTTGGGCGAATGCCTTTAAGAACCGTTACGGTTTTGTCGAGGTCGACCTTATGGACGGCTACAAGCGCCGCCTTAAGAAGTCGGCAGCTTGGCTCAAGCAGGTCGCCACGACTCACGTGGTTGATTAGCGAACGGGCGAACGCCCAGACCGCGCGCCGCTGCGCGCAACACATGGCACATCTGGTGGCAGAGGGCGACAGACCACCGTGCGCATAGGAAAAGGCCGGATTTGAAAGTTAGGAGCAATCATGGCCAGTGACAACGGAAAGAGCTTCCTCGACAAGTTTGCCGAGGTCTCTGCGAAGGTGGGAAACCAGGTTCACCTGCGTTCCCTGCGTGACGCCTTCGCGACCATCACGCCGCTCTATATCCTTGCGGGTATCGCGGTTCTTATTAACAACGTCGTGTTCCCTCTGTTCCCGCTCGATGCGGCGGGCCTTGCCAACCTTCAGACGTGGGGTTCGGCAATTACGCTGGGCACCCTCAACGTCTCTGCCATTATCTTGGCCGGATTGATTGGCTACAGCCTCGCTAAGAACAAGCGTTTCGATAACCCGCTCGCTTGCGTGGTCGTCGCTATCTCTGCTTTCGTCATCATGATGCCGCAGCAGATCACCGCCTCGCTTGCCGCCACGAGCCCGCTGCTCACCGACAAGATCACCTCCGCCGAGGTCACGGGCGCCCTTTCGACTGCCAACACCGGCACCAACGGTCTGTTCTCGGCTATTATCATCGCCCTGCTTTCCGTCTCGCTCTTCATCAAGATTTCTGGCGTCGAGAAGCTCAAGGTTAAGCTGGGCGAGGGCGTGCCTCCCGCGGTCTCCAACTCCTTCAACGTCATGATCCCGATGCTGCTCAACCTCGCGGTCTTCGCTCTTGCCGCAGCCCTGCTCGCCGTGTGCGCCGGCACCGATCTGTGCACCATCATCTCCACGTGCATCTCCAACCCGCTCAAGAGCATCATGAACGCCGGTCCGTGGGCTGTTATCCTCATCTACACCCTTGCTAACCTGCTGTTCTGCGTCGGTATTCACCAGTCCACCATCTCTGGCGCTACCGTCGAGCCGATCCTGACCATGCTCATCGTCGACAACATGGCTACCTTTGCCGCCGGTGGCACCATCCAGCCCGATCACTACATGAACATGCAGATCGTTAACAGCTTCGCCCTCATCGGCGGCTCGGGCTGCACCCTCATGCTTCTGCTCGACACGCTCCTGTTCTCCAAGAACAAGGCTTCCGAGACCGTTTCCAAGATGGCTATCCTGCCTGGTCTGTTCAACATCAACGAGCCGGTTATCTACGGTTACCCCATCGTGTACAACCTGCCGCTCATGATCCCGTTCGTCCTTCTTCCCGATCTGTTCATCGGCATCACCTATGGCCTTACCTGCGCAGGCATCATCAGCCCCTGCATCGCCCAGGTGCCCTGGACCATGCCTCCCGTCATCAATGCCCTGCTCGCTACGGGCTTTGACTGGCGCGCCGGCGTGTGGCAGGCTCTCGAGATTGTCATTGGCATGGCCGTCTACCTGCCCTTTATGAAGATTTCCGAGAAGGCAATCGCCAAGCAGGAGGCTCTCGCCGAGTAGAACGCCTAACGTTCGTCCCTTTCACCTTTGCGGGCGCCGGTACGCGGTGCCGGTGCCCGCGGCTCTCTCCCTTGCGTAAAGATACAGGGGAGCGGGCACAATAACCGCAAGGAATACAACCAGTCGTCGTCTGCGCGCCGCGCAGTTATAAGGAGGAAACCATGAAGAAGATCATGCTCTGCTGCAATGCCGGTATGTCCACGAGCCTGCTGGTCCAGAAGATGCAGGCCGAGGTTGCGAACCGTGGTCTGGATATTGAGGTCGAGGCTCGTCCCATGAACGAGGCCCACGATCACCTGGACGAGTGCGACATGTTGCTGCTTGGCCCGCAGATCGGCTACACCAAGGGCGATTTTGAGAAGGAGGCCGCCGGTCGTTTTCCGGTCGAAGTCATCAACATGGTCGACTACGGCCGCATGAACGCTGCCGGCATCATCGACCACTGCGTCAGCGTGATGGGCTAGGTGCTCCGCATGGACGATATGAACGAACTGCAGATGACCTGCTTTGAGATCATCAGCTACGTCGGTACCGCCAAGAGCATGTACATCAATGCCGTGCAAAAGGCCAAGGAGGGCGATTTTGACGCCGCCGAGGAGCTTATCAAGCAGGGCGACGAGGCCTATAACGGTGGTCACGATGTTCACATGGGGCTTCTGAAGAAGGAGGCCAACGGCGAGCGTAACGGCGAGGCCCCGTTGATTCTGCTGCATGCCGAGGACCAGATGGCCGGTACCGAGACCATGCGAGTCATGGCGACGGAGCTCATCGAGGTTCACAAGCAGCTGCAGGCACTTCAGGCCTAGTCGGCGTTATCGCCGCGATGGACCGTGCGGTCCAACAGACAACATAGTCCCTTTGACGGGCGCCGGGAGTCACCGCCTCCCGGCGCCCTTATTTTTGGGAATGGTCTTGCGTGGCCTGTTGGGCGGCCATTTGCGTTTCCCCAGATAAAACCTGCCAAAACAAACCTGTCCCTTTTTGGTAGGTTTTTGCTTTGGGAGCGGTACCATACAGGCAATGTTTAAACGAGAAAGGTGGGCCCCCATGGAACCCAAGCAGTACTACATCGGCATCGACGTCGGCGGCACTTCGGTTAAGGAGGGCCTGTTCGACGAGGACGGAAATCTGCTGGCCAAGGCCAGCGTGCCCACGCCTCCCATCGTTGACGCTGCGGGCTTTGCCGCGGTGACCGAGGCTATCGACCAGGTGGTCGCCAAGGCGCAGATTCCGCGCGCCTTTGTGGCAGGCATTGGCCTGGCCGTTCCGTGCCCCATCCCGGCGTCGGGCGATGCCAAGGTCAAGGCCAACATTGCCATTAACCTGCCCGAGCTCAAGATCGCCATCCAGGAGCACTGCCCTGATGCGGTCGTTAAGTATGAGAACGATGCCAACGCCGCTGCCATGGGCGAGGCCTGGCTCGGTTCTGCCAAGGGCGTGCAGAACGTGGTGATGGTCACCATCGGTACCGGCGTGGGCGGCGGCGTTATCATTAACGGCGACGTGGTATCGGGCGTTGTGGGTGCCGGCGGCGAGATTGGCCACATGTGCCTGAACCCGGCCGAGGAGCGCACCTGCGGCTGTGGCGGCCATGGCCACCTGGAGCAGTATTCCAGCGCCACCGGCGTGGTGAGCAATTACCTGGCCGAGTGCAAGAAGGCGGGCGTCGAGCCCATCGAGCTCACCGGCCCCTCCGATTCCAAGGACGTGTTCCAGGCCTGCCGCGAGGGCGACAAGCTCGCGCTGGCAGCTGCCGATACCATGGCTGACTATCTCGGTCGTGCTCTGGCACTTATCGCCAACGTGGTCGACCCCGAGATGTTCCTGATCGGTGGCGGCGCGTCCGCTTCGGCCGATGTCTACCTCGATAAGGTTCGCGAGCACTTCCAGCGCTACGCGCTTTCCGCCTCGCGCGAGACGCCCATTAAGGTCGCTTCGCTCGGAAACGACGCCGGCATCATCGGTGCCGCCTACGTAGCCCTGCGCGCCGCCGGTAAATAGCTGGTGCAAGGGGGTCAGGTTACTTTGCACCAACATGGTGCAAAAGGGACAGCCTTGGCCCCCATACCTGCCACAAAATATGCCGTGGCCCTTCCGTCTGCGAAGGCTCGGCATCGGCGTGCTACCATAGCTACGTCCAAGTACACATATCAAGTGGAGGATATCCATGGCAAACGTTCTTGTCTTTGGTCACCAGAACCCCGATAACGACGCCATCATGAGCGCCGTCGTCCTGTCCCAGCTGCTTAACCAGGTTGAGTATGCCGGCAACACCTACGAGGCTTGCGCTCTGGGCCAGCTTCCGGCCGAGTCCGCCAAGCTGCTCGCCGATGCCGGCATTGCCGAGCCCCGCGTGATCGAGTCCGTCGAGGCCGGTCAGCTCGTCGTCCTCACCGACCACAACGAGTCCGCCCAATCCGTCGCCGGCCTTAAGGACGCCACGGTCTTTGGTGTTGTCGACCATCACCGCATCGGCGACTTCGAGACCGCCGGCCCGCTGCACTACATCTGCCTGCCCTGGGGCTCCAGCTGCACCATCGTCACCAAGCTCGCCGGCGTGCTCGGCGTTGAGCTTTCCGACGTCCAGGCCAAGCTGCTGCTTTCGGCCATGATGACCGACACGCTCATGCTCAAGAGCCCCACCACCACCGATGTCGACCGCGCCGTCGCCGCCAAGCTCGGCGAGCAGGTGGGCGTCGACCCGGTCAAGTTTGGCATGGAGGTCTTCCTTACCCGCCCGTCCGGCTCCTTCACCGCTGCCGAGATGGTCGGCAACGACATCAAGATGTTCGAGCCCGCCGGCAAGAAGCTGCTCATCGGCCAGTACGAGACCGTCGACAAGAGCCGTGCGCTTGGCATGATTGACGAGATCCGCGAGGCCATGCGCGCCTACGCCGCCGAGAAGGGTGCTGACGGCATTGTCCTGTGCATCACCGACATCATGGAGGAGGGCTCGCAGGTCCTGCTCGAGGGCGAGACCGAGGCTGCTCAGAAGGGCCTGGGCATTGCCGATGAGCACGACGGCGTCTGGATGCCGGGCGTCCTCTCCCGTAAGAAGCAGGTCGCTGCCCCCATCATGGCCGCCTGCTAGGTTTAGTTGACCGAACGCCACGACCGGATCGCGGACGCTCCGCGCTCCGGTCGTTTTTTGTGCATGCGCCGCGTCGTCTCTTGGACAGGCGTGCCCGTGCCGTTGAGCAAATAATGTTCAACCTGTGGTTCCGCTTTTCGGCCACGCCTGCGTGCTTGTCGTGCAGGGTAGGCTAGATGCAAGCGTAATACGTTAGAGCGCGGCGCCGCCACTTGGGCGGGCCGTGCTTTTTTAAGACGGGAGCTTTCCCGTGAAAGGAGCCGCCCATGGCAGCAACCGAGCAGCTGTTCAACGTCCGTGAGCGCAAGCGCTTTGAACGCCACGACATTTGGGAGCGCATCGCCGAGAACGGCACGATTTCCGCCGCGGTTATGGTCATCGCCGCCATCGCCGCCGTCATTTGCGCCAATACCGATGCCTACGAGGCCATCCATCACTTTTTGGAGACCCCGCTGTATGTGGGTCTGGGCAACCTTACGGCCGGTCTTACCGTTGAGCTTTTCGTCAACGACTTCCTCATGGCGATTTTCTTTTTGTTGGTGGGCATTGAGCTTAAGTACGAGATGACGGTCGGCGAGCTCAAGAATCCGCGTCAGGCCATGCTTCCCATGCTGGCGGCCGTGGGCGGCGTCGTCGTTCCTGCCTGCATCTACCTGATCTTTAACCATGCCGGCGCCCGCAACGGTTGGGCCATCCCCATGGCAACCGATATTGCCTTTGCGCTGGGCGTGCTGTCGCTTTTGGGCAACCGCGTGCCCAACGGCGTGCGCGTGTTCTTCTCGACGCTCGCCATCGCCGATGACCTCATCTCCATCGCCGCCATCGCCATCTTCTACGGTCAGAGCCCCAATCCGTTTTGGTTGGGCGCCGCCGCGCTGGTGACCTGCGCGCTCGTGTGGCTCAACAAGACGCAGCATTACCGCCTCGCCCCGTATTCGGTACTGGGCCTGCTGTTGTGGTTCTGCATGTTCAAGAGCGGTGTACATGCCACGCTCGCCGGCGTCATCCTGGCCTTTACCATTCCGGCCAAGTGCGGCGTCAAGCTCGATAGCCTCACCGATTGGTTGGGCGAGTGCCTGCCGCTGCTTGATGACCGCTACGACGACGAGGCACACATCCTGGGCCAGCATGACTTTACCGTCTCGACCACCAGGGTCGAGCGCGTCATGCACCGCGTGACCCCGCCGCTCATCCGCATGGAGCGTCTGATCTCCACGCCGGTCAACTTTGTGATTCTGCCGATCTTTGCGTTCGTGAACGCACAAGTTCGCCTAGTGGGTGTGGATATGAGCACGCTGCTCACCGACCCGGTGACGCTCGGCGTGTACTTTGGCATGCTGCTGGGCAAGCCGATCGGCATCTTTGGCATGACGTTTGCCCTGGTTAAGTTTAGGGTCTGCGAGCTGCCGCATAACGTTAACTGGCACATGATTGCCGGTGTGGGCATTCTGGGCGGCATCGGCTTCACCATGTCGATCCTCATCAGCGGCCTTGCCTTCCCGACGGCCCAGTTTGAGGTTCTGGCTGCCAAGGCCGCCATCCTTGCCGGTTCGGTCACCGCTGCCGTGCTCGGTATGATCTACATGAGCGTGGTCTGCAAACACCCCGCGCCCAAGGACGAGTAAGAGCACATACAAGTTTGAAAACGCCGCCTGTGAACACCATCACAAGCGGCGTTTTAGTCATTGGGGACGTTCTTAAACGACTAGGTTTATTCCACCGTTCCGTAGACGGCGCCCCAGCCGTGGGCGGCAAGGGCGGAGTTGAGCTGGTCGCAAAGCGATTGGCGGTCGTAGTAGCCGGGCGGCAATAGGTTCACGATTTCCATGAGATCGGGCGCCAGGTCCAAGATCTCGGCCTGTACGATGAGATCCAGGCGGTCGATGGCGCGGCGGTCGTAAAACAGCCCGTCGACCAGGCGCTGCAGGTCGCCGAATTCCTCGGCCTGGAACGATCCGTATTCCATAGTGCCTCCTTGGGCGCCCCACGCCGGCATGCGCGGCGATTCATAATTCATTGCGATGAACTTAATCTATCACGGCTTCATGCCGTTGCGGCGGTGGCGGTCTATACTTAGACGAACTGCAACGTCCCGCTTCGCGAAAGGTCGCACCCATGCAGACGATCTACCAGAAGATGGAAACCACCGAACTCGATGCCGCCATCGAGGCGCTCAAAGCCGAGGTCGCCGAGGTCAAGGCCAAGGGCCTGGCGCTCGACATGGCCCGCGGCAAGCCGTCGCCCTCCCAGGTGGACATCTCTCGACCCATGCTCGATATCCTCAATGCCGATGCCGATCTGCACGACGGCAACGTCGACTGCTCAAACTACGGTTGCTTTGAGGGCATTCCCTCGGCACGCAAGCTGGCGGGGGAGTTCCTGGGTTGCCCTGCCGAGCAGACGCTCGTACTGGGTTCGTCGAGCCTTCTGATCGAGCACGATATCGCCGGCATGTTTTGGCGCTGCGGTTCGTGCGGCAGCGAGCCTTGGGAGGCTTACGAGGCCGCGCACGACGGCAAGAAAGTCAAGTTCCTGTGCCCCGTTCCCGGCTACGATCGCCACTTTGGCATCACCGCCGACTTGGGCATCGAGAACGTTCCCGTCGCGATGACCGACAACGGCCCCGACATGGACGAGATCGAGCGCCTCGTTGCCGCCGACGATTCCATCAAGGGTATCTGGTGCGTGCCCAAGTATTCCAACCCCACGGGCATCACCTTTAGCGAGGACACTGTGCGCCGCCTGGTCGAGATGCCCACGGACGCGCTCGATTTCCGCATCTTCTGGGACAACGCCTACTGCGTGCACGACCTGTACGACGAGACCGACGAGCTCGCAAACATCTTTGACCTCGCTCGCGCGGTGGGTACCGAGGACCGCGTGGTGGCCTTTGCCTCGACGTCCAAGATCACCTTCCCGGGCGCCGGCATCGGCTTTATCGGTGCGAGCCCCGCGGTCATCGCCGAGTTCTCCAAGTGCCTGAAGGCCGGCCTCATCAGCGCCGACAAGCTCAACCAGCTGCGTCACGTGCGCTTCCTTCCCACCATCGAGACGGTCAAGGAGCACATGAAAAAGCATGCCGAATTCCTGCGCCCGCGCTTTGAGGCTGTCGAGCGCAAGCTTACCGAGGGCTTGGGCGACACGGGCTGCGCCACCTGGACGCACCCCCGCGGCGGCTACTTTGTAAGCTTCGATGGTCCCGAGGGCTCGGCCCAGAAGGTCGCCGCGCTTTGCGCCGACCTGGGCGTCAAGCTCACGCCGGCTGGTGCTACCTGGCCCTATGGCAAGGACCCGCGCGACACCAACATCCGCATCGCGCCGAGCTATCCCACGGTCGAGGACCTGGAGGCCGCGCTCGACGTGCTGGTGCTGGCCGTTAAGCTCGTCGCTGCCGAGCTTGCGCGTGCCGAGCGCGCCTAACGCGCGGCTTCCCGTACTATCCGCATTTTCGATACGTAAAGGAGCGTATGCATGGATTTGGGTATTTCCACCAACCCCACACCGGAGATCTACACCATTAAGGTAACCGGCGAGATCGATATCTCTAACGCCGATAGCCTGCGCAATGCCATTGACCTGGCGCTCGAGCAGCCCACTGAGGCCGTTGAGCTCGATTTTGCCCAGGTGAGCTACATCGATTCGACGGGCATTGGCGTGCTCGTGGGCGCCGCGCACCACGCGGTCGACCACGGTAAGCGCTTTAGCTGCACTAATGTGCAGCCCCAGGTGATGCGCGTGGTTCAGCTGCTGGGCGTCGACCAGGAGATTTCGATCACGGCGGCATAATCTTTGCCCCCAAAAGGGCGTGCCGTTTGGCATATGTTTGTGATGCGCTCGGACGTTTTGGCGTCCGGGCGCTATACTTGACCGAATGAATAGACGAGTTCCGGCCGAATGGCGCGGTGCGGGCTCGACTCACATCGAGCCTTGGAGGTATGTGTGTTTGGTATTGGAGAGGGTGAGCTGGCAATCATCGTGGTCTTCGGCTTTTTGCTGTTTGGCCCGGATAAGCTCCCGCAGATGGGCCGCACGATCGGCCGTGCCATCCGTCAGTTCCGCGAGACGCAGGAAAAGATGACGGCCGTTGTTCAGTCCGAGATCATCGATCCGGTAAGCGAAGCCGCGTCGGCCCCGGTCAAGCCCAAGAAGGCTGCCGTCGATGACGATTCCGATGCGGACGAGGATGCCGTCGAGACGGCCGCGCCCGCAAAGAAGGAGACCTTTGCCGAGCGCCGTGCCCGCCTTGCCGCCGAGAAGGCTGCGAGCGAGGGTGCCACCGAGGGCGAAGGCGCTGCTGATGAGGCCGAGAGCGCCGAGCCCGCCAAGGCCGAGCCTGCCGATGCCGCCGTCGAGCCCGAGCCTGCTGCAGAGCCGGAGCCCGAGCCCGAGCCGGCAGAGCCCACGACGGCTGACCTCTACGCTCGTCGTCCCCGCAAGCGCAAGGCCGTCGTCGACCAGCTCGCTCGCGAGCTCGAGGCCGAGGACGATGCCGCTGCCGCCGACGCCCCGAAGGGAGGCGATGAGTAATGCCTATCGGACCTGCGCGTATGCCGCTCTTCGATCACCTGGGAGAGCTCCGTCGCCGCCTGACCATCGTGGTCGTGTCGGTGTTTGCCGCCGCTATCGTGCTGTATTTCGCCACGCCTGTTGTGCTCGACATCCTGGAAGATCCCATCCGCTCCTTTGTGCCGGACGGTAAGTTCTACATCACTACCACGCTCGGCGGCTTTGGCTTGCGCTTCTCGCTGGCCATCAAGATGGCCGTGGTCATGTGCACGCCCATGATCATCTGGCAGATTCTGGCGTTTTTCCTGCCGGCGCTTCGCCCCAACGAGCGCAAGTGGGTCGTGCCCACGGTGCTCGCCTCGACGGTGCTGTTCTTCCTGGGCGCAATCTTTTGCTACTTCATCATCATCCCTGCGGGCTTTGAGTGGCTCATCGGCGAGACCTCGGCCGTCGCCACGGCGCTGCCCGATCTGGAGAACTACGTCAACATGGAGCTGCTCTTTATGATCGGCTTTGGTGTGGCGTTTGAGTTGCCGCTCATCATCTTCTACCTGTCTGTTTTCCACATCGTGTCCTACGCGGCCTTCCGCAGCGCCTGGCGCTACGTGTACGTGGGCCTGCTTGTGGGCTCGGCTGTGATTACGCCCGACGGCTCGCCCGTTACGCTGGGGCTCATGTATGGCGCCCTGCTCTCGCTCTACGAGATTTCGCTCGCTATCGCTCGCGTGGTCATTACCGCGCGCGAGGGCAAGGAGGGCTTGTTTGTGAGCCGTCTGGACCTGTTTTCGGACGACGAAGAGGACGACGAGGAGTAAATCGGTATGCACGAGGTTGGCATTGTCAACGGCATACTCGATTCAGTGATTCGCGCGGCGCGTGGGGCGGGGGCCTCGCGCGCCGTTTTGGTAACGCTGCGTATCGGGGATATGACCGAGATCGTACGCGAGGCGCTCGACTTTGCCTGGGAGACGTTTCGCGACGAGGATCCGCTCACGCGCGGCTGCGAGCTTGCCGTGGAGGAAGTCCATCCACAAAGCGAGTGTCTGGACTGCGGTGAGGTCTTCGATCACGACCGTTTCCATTGCCGCTGCCCTCAATGTGGCGGCGCCAACGTGCGCCTGCTGCACGGCCGCGAGCTCGACATCGCCAGTATCGAAATCGAAACCCCCGACGATTAACCCGCCAGCCACCTGGGGACAGGGTACAAAGGGGCTAAAGTAAGGAGCGCTAAGTATGGCCGAGAAAACGATTGATATCGCGTCGCCGATCCTGTCGCGCAACGAGCGCCTGGCAGATCAGCTGCGTCAGCGATTTAATGAGACAGGCACCTATGTGATCAATGTGCTGTCGAGCCCTGGCTCGGGCAAGACCACTACGATTCTGGGCACCAACGAGCGCCTGCGCGACAAGGCCGGCTTGCGCTGCGCCGTCATCGAGGGCGATATCGCCTCGGACGTCGACGCCATCACCATGAAGGAAGCCGGCATGCCCGCCATCCAAATCAACACGGGCGGCCTGTGCCACCTCGAGGGCAACATGATCATGGAGGCCGTTGACGCCTTCGACCAGGCCGTTGGGCTCGATAACATCGATGTCATCTTTATCGAAAACGTGGGTAACCTGGTCTGCCCAGTCGACTTTGACCTGGGTGAGAACCTGTCCATCATGATCCTCTCGGTGCCCGAGGGCGACGACAAGCCCATCAAGTACCCGGGCATCTTCCAGCACGCTGGCGCGCAGCTGCTCAACAAGGTCGACGTGGCTCCGGCTTTCGATTTTGACATGGATAGGTATACTAAGACACTCGATGACCTCAATCCGCAGGCGCCGCGGTTTGCCGTGAGCGCGCGCAAGGGCGAGGGCATGGATGCCTGGTGCGATTGGCTCATCGGGCAGATTGAGCAAGCAAGGGCGTAAGTCGGCCGCCATACGGGCGGGCGTAGCCGCAGAGATACGAGATAGGAGCCTCTTTTGAAGCTCATCATCGCCGAGAAAAACGACGCCGCGCGTCAGATTGCCGAGCGTCTGTCCACGGGCAAGCCCAAAAAGGACAAGGTGTACAACACCGCCATCTACCGTTTTGAGTGGAAGGGCGAGGAGTGCGTGACCATCGGCCTTGCCGGTCACATCCTAGCGCCCGATTTTTGCGACAGCGTGCTGTTCGATAAAAAGCTGGGCTGGTATTCGGTCACCGAGGACGGCGAGATACTGCCGGCCGACATACCCGATGGCCTGGCGCGTCCGCCCTACGACACCAAGCGCAAGCCGTTTCTTGCCGATGGCATCTCAATCAAGGGCTGGAAACTCGAGAGCCTGCCTTACCTCACCTGGGCGCCCGTCATTAAGCTACCGGCCGAGAAGGAACTCATTCGTTCGCTCAAGAACCTCGCCAAGAAGTCCGACAGTGTCATCATCGCCACGGACTTCGATCGCGAGGGCGAGCTGATCGGTTCGGACGCCCTCAACAAGGTGCGCGAGGTTGCGCCCGACCTGCCGGTCGCCCGCGCCCAGTATTCTTCGTTTACCAAGGCCGAGATCACGCAGGCCTTCGATAATCTCGTCTCGCTCGACCAGAATCTGGCCGACGCCGGCGAGAGCCGCCAGCACATCGACCTCATTTGGGGTGCGGTGCTCACGCGCTACCTGACGCTCGCCAAGTTTGGCGGCTTTGGTAACGTGCGCTCTGCCGGCCGTGTGCAGACGCCGACGCTTGCCCTGGTGGTCGAGCGCGAGCGCGAGCGCATGGCGTTTGTGCCCGAGGACTATTGGCAGATCCGCGGCATGGGCGCCGCACAGGGTGCTGCCGAGGACGACCGCTTTAAGATTGCGCACAAGACGGCGCGCTTTACCGACAAGGATGCTGCTGAGGCGGCGTACGGCCACGTTGACGGCGTTGCGACGGCAACCGTCGCCGCGGTGACCAAGCGTTCGCGCAAGCAGCAGCCGCCCACACCGTTTGCGACCACCTCGCTGCAGGCTGCCGCCGCAGCCGAGGGCATCTCACCTGCGCGTACCATGCGCATCGCCGAGTCCCTCTACATGGCCGGTCTCATCAGCTACCCGCGTGTCGACAATACCGTGTACCCTGCGACGCTCGATCTGGGCGCCGTGGTGAGCGACCTTGCAAAGATCAACCCGGCGCTGGCGCCCGTGTGCAAAAAGGTGCTCGCCGGCCCCATGAAGCCCACGCGCGGCAAAGTCGAAACCACCGACCACCCGCCTATCTATCCCACGGGCGAGGGCGATCCGTCCGCGCTCGACGGTGGCCAGCGCAAGCTCTACGACCTCATCGCCCGTCGCTTCCTGGCAACGCTCATGGGTCCCGCGACCATCGAGAACACCAAGCTCGAGCTCGACGTCAATGGTGAGCCGTTCGTGGCTTCGGGCGATGTGCTCGTGACCCCGGGTTTCCGCGAGGCGTATCCGTATGGACTCAAGCGCGACGAGCAGATGCCGCCGCTTGAGCAGGGCGATACGGTCGACGTGTTCGACATTAAGCTCGAGGCCAAGCAGACCGAGCCGCCCGCGCGCTACAGCCAGGGCAAGCTCGTGCAGGAGATGGAAAAGCGCGGCCTGGGCACCAAGTCCACGCGTGCGAGCATCATCGAGCGCCTGTACGCCGTGCGCTACCTCAAAAACGATCCCGTGGAGCCGAGTCAGCTGGGTATCGCCATCATCGATGCACTGTCGCAGTTTGCCCCGCGCATCACGAGCCCCGATATGACCAGTGAGCTCGACGGCGACATGACCCGCGTGGAGCGCGGCGAGGACACCGAAGAGCATGTCGTGACGCACTCGCGCGCACTGCTGGCCGGTGTGCTCGACGAGCTGCTCAAGCATACGCAGGAGCTCGGCGACGCCATCAGCGACGCCGTCACGGCCGATGCGCGCGTGGGCGCCTGCCCCAAGTGCGGCAAGGACCTGGTTATGAAGACGAGCGCCAAGACCCGTGGCAGCTTTATCGGCTGCATGGGCTGGCCCGACTGCGACGTGACCTATCCGGTGCCGAGCGGCGTCAAGGTGAGCCCGCTCGAGGGCGAGGCGGCCGTGTGCCCCGAATGCGGTGCACCGCGCATTAAGTGCCAGCCGTTCCGCCAGAAGGCCTTCGAGATCTGCGTGAACCCCACGTGCCCCACCAACTACGAGCCCGACCTTAAGGTGGGTGAGTGCAAGGTGTGTGCCGAGGCCGGACGCCATGGCGACCTGATCGCACACAAGAGCGAGAAGAGCGGCAAGCGCTTTATCCGCTGCACCAACTATGACGATTGCGGCGTGAGCTATCCGCTGCCGGCGCGTGGAAAACTCGAGGCGACGGGCGAGACCTGTCCCGAGTGCGGCGCCCCCATCGTGGTGGTCAACACGGCGCGCGGTCCGTGGCGTATCTGCGTCAACATGGACTGCCCGACCAAGGAGAAGAAGCCCGCCCGCGGCCGCAAGACCACGACCAAGGCGAGCGCGGCGAAGAAGACCTCGACTGCGAAGAAGACGACGGCTAAGAAAGCCACTGCCGCCAAGAAGACGACCGCGAAGAAGTCGACTGCCAAGAAAGCAGCCGCCGACAAGTAACGGCGCAGTCGAAACATTGCCCAAAAAACGAGCGAGGGTCCCATGATCCTCGCTCGTTTTTTGACCGGCAGTTAGGGACATTCCTTTTTCTGCCGGCAGTTTAGGAACGTCCCTAACTGCCGGCTCGGAAACGACAAGGCGTTAGTTCACTTCGACGGGTTTGGCGCCGGGATAGCGCTCCTCAAAGTCTAGGCGGTACTTATTGTCATTGGTGCCCGCCACGTTGTCGCGCGACAGCGGCGCCACGATCTCGTTCTTATGGTCCGCGGGCTTTGCGTACTTTAAGCTGATCTCCCAGGCATCGCAGATCGCATCGATGCGGTGATCCAGGTCGTCGTACAGAGCAATGATGTCCTTCCACGAGCTGTAGTTCTTAGAGCTTGTGGGGACGTCCAGGTCCTCGACGATATCGTAGTACTGCTCGATGGTGTCTTCCGTGCGCTCGGCGACGTCGGCGAGATTTTGACGGGCGGTACGGTCCTCTTCCAGATAACCGCCATTGAACGCCTCTGCGCAGGCACGGACCTGGTTATCGAGATCTTCGAGCAGGTCGTAGTATTCGCTCAGGCGACGGTAGAGGTTTTGCTCGGAGAGGGTCGCCTGGCTGCCATCCTCGTCATCATCGTCGTCATCGTCAAAAAGGCTATTGGGGTCGTCGAGAGGCTTGAGGTCATCATCGTCAACATCATGGTGCAGCTTAGTAATCTCGGCAGTCGTTTGCGTGGCGGCGTTGTCGAAAGGCTTGATCACAAAAAAGATGACCAAGGCGATGATAATTGCCACGAGCACAACGATAACGGCGATAAGCGCCTTGGTGCTGCTCTTTTTGGCGGCGGGGGCCTGCGGTGAATCAGGCGCGTACGTAGATGCCGGTTGCTGTTGGGGCGGGGTGTCCGCGACGGGTATGCGCTGCGTCGTTTCGACCGCTGCGGGGCTGGCGGCAGGGTCGGGGCGATAGGCGAGGGGGTCGTCCGGCTTAGCTTGCGGCGTATCGAGGAAGCCGGTCTGCTCAAACGCGGGTTGGCCATTGCTTGCGGTTGTCTGCTCAACGGGTGCACCGCATGAGGTGCAGAACTTGGCATCATCTGCAAGAAGCTTGCCGCACGAGGCGCAATACCGAGACATTGCCACTCCTTTCGCCACATTTCAAATCAATACGACGATTATACCCAGCGCTCAAAAAAGTCGGCAGCTAGGGACGTTCCTTTTCTGCCGGCACTTTAGGAACGTCCCTAGCTGTCGCCTAGTCATTTAAGAGCGTCCCCAATGACTACCCAATGACTAGGCCCGATTTGGGGCGCGCCTGCCCCTGGGGTATCATGGCTTGGTTGATATATCTGCATTTACGCGCCTTATAGGAAGGGGCTGCGCTCATGGCTTTTGAGCCCGCTCAACATAGCTTTATCACGCTCGAGGGCGTCGATGGTGCCGGCAAGTCCACGCAGGCGCGTCTGCTTGCCCGCGCGCTCGAACTCGCTGGCTACCAGGTTGTGAGCCTGCGCGAGCCGGGCGGCACCGCCATCAGCGAAAAGATCCGCGCTCTGCTGCTCGACCCCGCCAATACGGCGATGGGCGACACCTGCGAGTTGCTGCTCTACGAGGCGGCGCGCGCTCAGTTGGTGCACGAGGTCATAGCTCCCGCCCTCGCGGCCGGCAAGGTGGTCCTGTGCGACCGCTTCTACGATTCCACGACCTGCTACCAGGCATTTGCCGACGGCCTCGATCGCCAGATAGTGTGCGATGCCAATAACCTGGCCGTCGCGGGAACACACCCGGCGCTCACGCTCGTCTACCACATCACGCCCGAGCAGGCGGCGCTACGCATGGCAGCCCGTGGCGCGGCAGATCGCATGGAGGCAAAAGGCATGACATTCCAGGAGCGTGTTTACCAGGGATTTTGCGCCATTGCTGCCGAGGAGCCAAACCGCGTAAAGCTCATCGACGCCACTGCGACCGTCGAGGAAGTCTTCGAGAAGACGGTCGAGCAGATTCGCGCGTACGGTCTCGTCATTTCGCAAGATGCTGTCGCCGCCGCGCTTGCCAAGGAGGCCGAGTAACATGGCCCCCGCTCAGGCAAGCCTGCTGGCCAAGCTCGACACCCAAGAGCGCGTTCGCGATTTTTTGACCAACGCCGTCGCCAGCGGCCGCGCATCGCACGCCTACCTGTTTTTGGGCGCTCCCGGTGCCGGCAAGCTCGATGCCGCATGGGCGCTCGCCCAGGCCTTCCTGTGCGAGCAGGACGGCTGCGGAGCATGCGACAGCTGCGTACGCGTTGCTCGGCATACGCATCCTGACGTGCACTATTACACGCCCGAGAGCGCCACAGGCTACCTCATTGCCCAGACCCGCGAGCTGCTCGATGACGTGCCGCTGGCGCCCATCCGTGCCAAGGCCAAGGTCTACATCATCGATCGTGCCGAGCAACTGCGCGCTAACACCGCCAACGCGCTGCTCAAGACACTCGAGGAGCCGCCCGAGGGCGTTATGTTCATCTTGCTGGGCACCTCGGCAGACGTGATGCTGCCCACCATCGTGAGCCGCTGCCAGTGCGTGCCGTTTCGCCTGGTGTCGCCCGCCGTGGCCGCGCGTGCCGTGAGCCGCGCGACGGGTCAGGACCTCGCGCGTTGCCGCATGGCGGTCGCCGTGGCGGGAAGCCCCACACGCGGCATCGAGTTCCTTAAGAGCGCCGAGCGCCAGGATGCTCGCCGCCAGATGGTCCGCGCCATCGATTCGCTCATCGCCGCCGACGAGGCCGATGTGCTCAGTCGCGCCAAGTCACTCATCGTCGCCGTTAAGGCACCGCTCGCCGAGGTCAAGTCAACACAGGAAAAGGTGCTCGAGCAAAACGCCGACTACCTGTCGCGTGGAGCATTGAAGCAGCTTGAGGACCGCAACAAGCGCGAACTCAACGCGCGCGAGCGTTCGGGTATCATGGAAGCGCTGGCGAGCGCGCGGACGCTCATGCGCGACGTGCTGCTGACGCTTCAGGACGAGGCAGCCGACGTCGTGAACGAAGACGTGCGCGACACGATCGGTCGGCTTGCCGCCGCGACGAATGTTGCGGGTGCCACCCGGGCGCTCGAGGCGGTCGCAACTGCCGAGCGCAACATCGCCAGAAACGTTACTCCCCAGCTGGCCATCGAGGTCATGCTGTTCGATATCAGGAAGGCACTGAAATGCCGTTAGTCGTACCCGTTAAGTTTACCTACGCCTCGCGCGACCTGTGGTTTGACCCGCAGGATCTGGATATCCTCGAGGCCGATTATGCCATTTGCTCCACTGAGCGCGGAACCGAGATCGGCCTGGTCACGGCCGATCCCTTCGAGGTGCCGCAAGATGAGATCGGCCAGCCGCTCAAGCCCGTGCTGCGCGTGGCGAGCGACATCGACCTGCAGCTTGCCGACGACCTGGCCATCCAGGGCGACGAGGCGATGGTCGATTTCCGCCGTCTGGTCAAAGAGCTCGACCTCGAGATGAAGCCGGTCGGCGTTGAGTACCTGTTTGGCGGCGAGAAGGCCGTGTTCTACTTTGCGGCCGAGGAGCGCGTCGATTTTCGTCAGCTCGTCAAGGACCTGTCCTCGACGCTGCACATTCGCGTCGATATGCGCCAGATCGGCGTGCGTGACGAGACCCGCCTGGTGGGCGGCTATGCCCAGTGCGGACAGGAGCTCTGCTGCACGCGCTTTGGCGGACAGTTTGAGCCCGTCTCGATTCGCATGGCAAAAGAGCAGGACCTGCCGCTCAACTCGTCCAAGATCAGCGGCGTTTGCGGCCGCCTGATGTGCTGCCTGCGCTATGAGTTCGAGGCGTACAAGGACTTTAAGAGCCGCGCGCCCAAAAAGAAGACGCTCATCGATACGCCGCTTGGCAAGGCGCGTATTCAGGAATATGACACACCGCGTGAGCAGCTGGTGCTGCGCCTGGAGAACGGCAAAGTCTTTAAGGTCAACCTGGCCGATATGACGTGCTCGGAGGGCTGCAAAAAGAAGGCCGCCGAGCAGGGCTGCAACTGCCGCCCCGACTGCGTGACGCGTGACGTGCTCGAGCGCATCGAGTCGCCCGAGATGCGCCTGGCGCTCATGGAACTCGATCGCGAGAACGGCGTCGACGTGGGCGATGGCCTGTCGAGCGCCGATCGTCTGGCCGGCACATCGATGCCCAAGCGCCGTCGTCGCGATGCCGAATCCGATGCTCGCACCGCTCAGGGCCAGGGCGAGGGCCGTGGCCGTGGAAAGGGCCGCGGCAAGGCCGAGGCGCCCGAGACCGAGGGAGCAGCCGATGGCCGTCGCCGCCGCAAGCGCACGGCGTCCGTCGACAATGGCGAGGCCGCGGGTAAGAACGCTTCCCGCGAGCGCGAGGCTCAGCAGCCCCAGCAGCAAAATCGCGGCGGTGGCATGAACCCCACGCGCCGTCGTCGCCGTCACCTGTCGAGCGAGGAGCGCGAGGACGCCTTCCGCGCCGCAGCTGCTCGCGAGGCCGGTGCCGCTCCCAAGGGCGCCTCGGCCTCCGACGCGCCTGCCGACAAGGCTGGCAAGCCGCGTGGCGAGGAGGAGCGCGCGTCACGTCCGCGCCGTCGCCATTCCTCGGGCGCGCAGCAGAAACCCTCGATTCCTTCTGTGGCCGATCAGGTTTCGGATGGCGAAGTCAAGGTCACGCGCCGTCGCCCCGGCGATGGCGGAGGAGCTGCCGCCAAGGCTTCGCACGGCGGCGCTCGCGACGAGTGCGAACCGCGTGAGGATCGCGGCGGCGAGGGCTCGACCGACCAGGGTCAAAAGCGTCGCCGTCGCCGTCGCTCCCGCAAGCCGCGCCAGGACGGTGGCGAAGGCTCGACCCGCACCTCGTCCGTACCGCAACCGCCTGCCGGCGAATAACGTCCGTAAGCGGATGTAACCCGCCTGACCCCAGCACCTCTGGGTATCATGGCTCTACACCGACAACCCTCCCTTCGCCTTCGCGTAGGGAGGGTTGTGTCATGAAGAGACATCTGAACGTATTGACTCGCTTGCAGGACGCAGGTGTCCTACCGTTTGCGGACGAATTGCTACCGCTTGCCGAGCGCGCGACGTATGAGGCGCTCGAGGCGTTGTCGCCCACGCGATGCGCTGGCTGCGAGCGTTCCGGTGCGCTGATCTGCCAGGATTGTCTGGCATCGCTCGCGCTCATCGATCCGTGTCATAGTTGCATCCGATGCGGCGCCCCGTTTGGGGATTTGCTGTGTACCGAGTGCTCGGTCGAGGGCACGTCTTCGGCAATGGCCGAGGTGCTCGATCGCTGCCTGGCGTGTGCCGTCTATGCACATCCGCTGCCGCGCATCATCAAGGCGTACAAGGATGCGGGCGAGCGCCGTCTGGCACCGTATCTGGCGGAGTTGCTCTACGACACTGCCTTGCATGCCCAGGTGGCAGCATCCGATCGCTACGGCGGTGTGTTGTCCGGTGCGGACGCGGTGGTGTTTGTGCCCGCGACTGCGGCGGCGTTTCGGCGGCGTGGATTCGACCATATGGAAGCAATCGCGCGCTCGTTTTGCGATCTTTCGGGTGTCCCGTTGCTGGACGCCCTGGTCAAATACGGTCATGGTGACCAGCGAGAGCTCGGCCGCGATGAGCGCCGGGAGCATGCCCGGGGCATGTACGAGACGGTCGAGGATGTGCGCGGCCGCCGTCTGCTGCTCATCGATGATGTCATTACCACGGGCGCGACCATGGCAGCAGCCTCGGCGGAGCTCAAGCGTGCCGGCGCCGCAGCAGTCGATGGCCTCGCTATCGCACGCGTTTGGTAGGGGTGGTTTTGTGGCAGTGAAGATAGCGCGACGCATCGAGCCGACAAGCGAGCAACTGGCGGCCTCTGTAATCCTGACTGGCGCCTCGGCGCTGCGCATGATGCGCGCCGAGCGCCGACAAATGGGTTACATCAGTTGGAGGGACCTCGCTCCCGATGAAGAGTGCCGTGTGCTGCGCGCATCGTCGCCCTCGGCCGAGGACATCTATCTTCCCGATTTGGTGCGGATCGGGGCCGTGAGTGGCGAGGTCCAAGAAGACTTGTGCCTGCTGGTGGGGTCGGCGAAGCAGCGTCGCCGCATGCCTGGTGCAAGCTGGTCCGTTTGTTCTACAGACCTGCCGGACGCCTCGATTTTGGAGGTGGAGCCGGGAGTGTACAGCTTGTCTCCCGAGGCCCTCTGTGCCGCCGTTGCGCGCGAAGTCGGCTGTATCCAGGCATTTGCCCTGGCCCAGGAGCTGTGCTCCAAGATTTCGCTGAGCGATCGCGGGCAGTATCTGCCCCCTTACAGCTCGCCTACCGTGAACAGGCTTGCAAAGGATAAGGACCAGCCGTCAGATGTGGGCTACTTTGAGGTCGAGCCAGTGCTGACGCCCGATCGCCTGGCAGATTACCTTGCGGCATGCAAGGGGAGCGCGGCCAAGCAGCTGCGGCGGCTGTGCCCCTTTCTGTCGGAAAACCTGCGCTCACCCATGGAATGCATCATGCTTGCCATGTTTTCGCTTCCGTTTTCCTATGGCGGATTTGCCTGCGGTCCCTTTAAGACCGACCACAAGATCGAGTTCAACGACCGTGCGCAGGCGATCTCGGGGATGCCGTATGCGGTTTGCGATGCCTATCAGGAAGCAGCTCGGTTTGACCTGGAATACAACGGTGAGCAGGGCCATTCGTCTCGCGGCGGGCGCATTCACGATGAAAAACGCAATACGGGTTTGGCGTCCATGGGAATCGAGGTCGCGACGGTCAACAACGAGATGCTCTGCGACATGGAAGCGATGGAAGCGCTCGCATGGCGCATCCACCAGCGTATGGGCAAACGATATCAGAATCGTGTAGAGGCTCGTCGAAAGAGGCAAGATGCTCTGCTGAATACGCTCCGAGCGTGCTTTGGGCTCAAGCCGGCGTAAAACTATGGCTTTATAGGGGGTCTGTTTATATGCCATGTGCAAAAAACGGCAAATATGAGTACTGTTACTAGATTAGTGACAGCAAAAATAAAGAAACTTGGGCCGAAAAACTGGATTCAGCGAAGAGATAATAAACGAATGTGGAATATCTTGGCGCCAAGCGGGCTGTGCGGAACTCAAAAAGGGCTCGTGGGGCGGAAATACGCTGCTACTAAATTGGTAGCAGTACTCATATTTGCCGTTTTTTGCACACGGCACCCTGAGACGGGTGCCCCGGGGCTCCCCGTGGGGGAGCTCCGGGCTTCATGGGGGCACGAATGGTCCGCCCCGACCTGCGAAATCTGTGCTCGCGATGCGAATAACGTCCCTAACCTTAAACTATAGCTTGAACTTAGCTATAATGCGCTACGTTCCTGCCAGGCTGTGGTTGCGGACGGACGAAATGCCCATCCTAGTCCAAGACAGACGCGGTCAAAGGGATCCACGTAAGCGACCGCGTGCGCGCGGCGCGATCATGGCGCGTCCTAGATGTAAGCCGCACCGTCCGTTCTACTTTCTTTGGGGCAATACCGCCTCGCGGGCGAGCGGGCCAGTCGTGAAGGTGGCTGCGGCCTCCCGAGCAAACGCCCCGGTGCGCAAGTGTGGGGTCAAATACCAGGTCAGCTGGTGGGAACAACCCGATATTCCGTGCGGGGCACGGATCGTATACGACACAGAAGGCAGGGTAGTGGACATGGTGAGGGGCAGCTTGATGCATGCGGCTCGGTTAGGTGCTGGGACCGCGGCGGTCATTGCCGTTTTGGGCCTGAGTGGATGCGCGTTCAATCCACTGTCCACGTTCACGACGCCCACGATCGACCAGATCGAGCGCGAGACCGTTACCCCCACGGTATCGGACGATGCCCTGGTCACGCCGGGAACCCTGACGGTCGCCCTCGATACGTCCGATGCACCGCAGGCCATGCAGGATGCCGACGGAAACCTCACGGGCTATGCGGTCGATGCCGCTCGTGCCCTCGCATGCCGCATGGGTCTCAAGGTCGCCTTTGTCGATGCGTCCTCGGCCGATTCCGCGCTCAGCGATAAAAAGGCGGACATCTTCATTGGCGACATCAAGTCTGCGGGCGGCGACATCAGCTCGCTTGGCACCTGTCTGTACGATGCCGCCGCCGTATTCGGCAAGAGCAGTGACGGCGAGTCGCTGAGCGTTTCCACCGAAACGCTTAACACCGCTACCCTGGGCGTTCAGACCTCCTCGGCCTCGCAGGAGGCGCTCGCCAAGCAAAGCATCACCGCCAACCAAAAGACCTTCTCCAACATCAACGAGTGCTTCGAGGCACTCGAGTCGGGCGAGGTCGATTACGTGATCTGTGATTCCACGGCCGGTGGTTACCTCGCGCGTCTGATGAGCCAGATCTCCTATGTCGGCACGCTCGAGGCGCCCTCCACGCTTGGCGTCGCAGGCCTTAGCTCTAACGATGAACTGTGCCGTGCCGTGAGTGATGCCCTCGACGGTATCACGGTCGACGGCACGCTCGAGGCGGTCCACTGCGTCTGGTACGGACAGATGCCCTATGACCTTACCGCCAAGACCGTTTCGGGGGCCAATGTGCAGGCATCCGACTCCACGTCCAACGAGACCGAGTCCTCCGATGGCGACGCCTCTGATAACAACGGCGACGGCCCGTCGTCTAGCCAGGAGGGCACCATCACCGACGATGACATCAACAAGCTCAATAGCTAGTTATTGGTAGGGGTGGCGCCTGCCACACGCTGAACAAGGCGCTTCTTCACGGTTTCAACACGCATGGCCGGGTCTCCCCAATAAGGGAGCCCGGCTTTTCTATTTTGGTAAAAACGGCAGGTAAAAGCTGATTTCCAGGAAAAAACTAGCTTTGCCGACGCCCTCCTATAGCGCACTTTGTCACGGAAAAGTGCGAGACTTCGGTATGCGGTATCAAGCAGTCGTTATTCGGGTCTTTGGGAATTCGCGTGATTAAATGCACGGCAATGGGTACATAGCCAGTACAGTAAGTCCCCGAGGCAGATTGGAGCCACGTATGGATATCAAGGTTTCTGGACGCAAGACGACGGTAACCGATGCTCTGCGTGCGCATGTGGATGAGAAGATCGGCGAGGCGCTCAAGGTTTTCGATATCGAGCCCATGACAGTCGACGTCGTGCTTCGTTATGAGAAGAACCCCTCGAACCCCAACCCGGCAATCGTCGAGGTCACGGTTCGTGTCCGCGGTTCTGTGATTCGCGTTGCCGAGCACGGCGCAGATATGTATGCCGCCATCGATCTCTCCGCCGATAAGGTCACCCGCCAGCTGCGCAAGTTCAAGACCAAGGTCGTGGACAACCGCCAGGGTGGTGCCAGTGCCGCGGATGTCGCGCCGGTCGAGCGTGTCGAGGATCTGGCCGACCTGCTGCTGCCCGAGGAGGACGACGACCTGCTCGTCCGCGAGAAGGTCATCGATGTCACCCCGATGACCGAGGAGCAGGCGCTGGTGCAGACCGATTTGCTGGGCCACGACTTCTACGTGTTCGAGAACGCGACGACCGGTCTCATCAATGTGGTGTATCACCGTAAGAATGGTGGATATGGCATCATCAAGCCCCGCATCGAAACACTTGACGAGTAAAATACGTTAACTTGCATGAGTTAACGGTTGGCGGCCATCCCATGCGGGTGGCCGCCTTTTTACGTAAGGAGTCGCTTTGATGGACAAGGCCGCATCCGCCGGTCATTCGAACCGTTGCCGCATCGTCGTCGATACTTGCTGCGACTTTAGCCCCGAGGTCGCCGCGAACCTCGATGTCGATATCCTGGGTTTCCCCTTCATTATCGATGGCGAAGAGCGCACGGATGACATCTGGTCGAGCATGAGCCCTAAGGAGTTCTACGACCGCATGCGCGCCGGCGCTCGTGTGTCTACCTCCGCCGTGTCGCTCGGTCGCTATATCGAGTTCTTTACCGAGTGCGCCAAAGAGGGTACGCCCACGGTCTACCTGTGCTTTACCTCGGCGCTGTCGTCGAGCTACAACTCCGCGTGCCAGGCGGCGGATGCCGTGCGCGCCGAGTATCCCAACTTTGAGCTCTACGTGGTCGACAACGCCCTGCCCTGCGCGACCGGCGCGCTCTTGGCGCTTGAGGCCGTGCGCCAGCGTTCGGCGGGACTGACCGCCAAGCAGCTGGTCGATTGGGCAAACGAGGCAAAGACCTACGTCCACGGCTACTTTACGCTCGAGAGCTTCGATGCGCTGGCTGCCGGCGGCCGTATTCCGCCCGCGGCGGCGCAGCTCACGGCAAAGCTCGACGTCAAGCCCGAGCTCTCCTACGACCTGGCCGGCTCGCTGTCGCTGATCGGCGTCAACCGCGGCCGCAAGAAGGCGCTCAAGTCCATCCTCAAGTCGTTCCGCGAGAACTACGTGCCCGATCGCACCATGCCCATCGCCATCATGACGGCCGATGCCGAAAAGGATGGTGACTGGCTCGAAGCCGCCATCCGCAAGGAGGAGGGTTGCGCCGACGTCACGATCATTCGCGGCTCCGTGGGTCCCACCATCGGCTCGCACGTGGGCCCCGGCATGGTGGGCTGCGCGTTTTGGGGTAAGAACCGCGCCGACAAGGCGTCGCTTTCCGACCGTATCGCCCGCCGCGTGCGCGGTCAGTAGGCAAGCGCTGCGTCCGTAATCGCCCTCGACTCACAGCCCAAACGCTGGCACCGAGTATTCAACCTGGTAACAACACCCAACCCAAAAGGAAAGGTTTCATGGCAAACAAGCTCTCCGTCGCATTCATCGGCACCGGAATCATGGGTGCCCCCATCGCCGGCCACATTCTGGACGCCGGCTATCCCGTCACGGTCAACAACCGCACCAAGTCCAAGGCGGCGGCGCTTATCGAGCGCGGCGCCGTCTGGGCAGATACGCCGGCCGATGCCGCGGCGAACGCCGATGTCGTCTTTACCATGGTGGGCTATCCCTCCGAGGTCGAGGAACTCTACCTGGCGGGCGACGGCCTGCTCGCGTGCACTAAGCCCGGCGCGGTCTTGATCGACCTCACCACGAGCTCGCCCGAGCTTGCCCGTGACATTGCCGAGGCCGCCCAGGTTTCTGGTCGCATGGCGTTTGACTGCCCCGTCACCGGCGGCGAGTCGGGCGCTATCGCCGGTACGCTCACGGCTATCGTGGGCGCTACCGAGAACGACATCGCGCCGGTCCGCGACATCCTTGCCACCTTTGCGGCCAACATCTGCTGCTTCGACGGCGCCGGCAAGGGCCAGGCTGCCAAGCTCGCCAACCAGGTGTCGCTGGGCGCCTGCATGGTCGGCATGGCAGACGCCATGGCATTTGCCGAGCTGAGCGGCCTTGATCTGGAGAAGACCCGCCAGATGATCCTGGGCGGTACCGGCAAGTCCGGCGCCATGGAGAGCCTGGCTACCAAGGCGCTCGACGGCGACTACAAGCCCGGCTTTATGGTCGAGCACTTCATCAAGGACCTGCGCTTGGCGCTCGCCTATGCCGACGATCGCGAGCTTGCGCTGCCCGGCGCCGACGTGGCCTTTACGCTCTACGACATGCTCGATGCCATCGGTGGTGCCAAGCTGGGCACCCAGGCCATCACGGTCCTCTATAAGGAGGAGGCCGACGCCATCGCCGCCGGTCTGGACTGGTCGCAGTATCGTCCCGAAGAGCACGGTGCTCACGAGGACGGCTGCGGTTGCGGCGAGCACGGCGACGACCATGAGTGCGGTTGCGGCCACCACCATGGCGAGGACCACGAGTGCTGCGGCGGCCACGGCCATGATGATGGCCACGAGTGCTGCTGCGGCCACCATCACGGGGAGTAGCGCCCATGAGCTGGACGTTCGTGGTGCTTGCGCTGGTGCTCTTTCTCTTCGCGATCTACATTGGCTTTTTGTGCGGCCAGTGGGCGTGCGAAAAGCGCGTCATCACCAAGCGCGACTACTGGATTGCCAACTTTGCGGGAGCGGCGGCAGTCATCCTGCTGACCTGGGTGTTCTCGCTGTTCCCGCTGGTGCAGTTTGCGCCGATCGGCTGGCTCGGCGGCTTTATCGCCGGCCTTAAGATGAGCTTTGGCGAGTCCGTCGGTCCGTGGCGCAAACACGACGAGGTCTTTAACGTTAACAAGGCTCACCGCGCCGCCGCCGACGCGGGCGATGCCGAGGAGCGCCGCCGTGCGCGTCGCAATGGCGCGGCCGACCGACAGCTCATCTCGGTCACCGATGACAGCAAGGGTGCTGACAAGCACGCTAAGAAATAGTAAAAAGAGGTAACTATGGCAGAAAACAAAGACGAACAGCTCACCGACGAGGAGCTGGCACAGCTCCAGCTGGCAGAGGAGAACGAGAACGCCGTCGACCGTCTGGTCAAGGAGCTCGGCTGCCCCACGCGCCGCATCCGCCAGTTTGCCGCCCGCGTGCTGCACCTGCTTGCCGAGCGCGATCCGCAGCGCGTCGTGCCCTGCGTGCCCGCGCTGATCGAGGCGCTCGACCGCCCCGAGGCTCAGACCCGCTGGGAGGCCCTCGATGCCCTGACGGCGCTCGCCACCACCTGCCCCGAGCAGCTGGGCGATGCCTTTGAGGGTGCCGAGACCGCACTGTTCGACGAGATTTCCTCCACGCTGCGCTATGCTGCCTTCCGCCTGCTGTGCGTGTGGGGCGCCACGAGCGTCGAGCGTTCGCGCGAGGCTTGGCCCATCCTGGACGAGGCCATCCAGTGCTACCACGGCGACCTCGAGTATCGCGACATGCTCGGTTGCCTGTACGAGTTTGGCCAGGGCGAGATTGACGCCGAGGTCGCCGAGAAGCTCGCGCTGCGCCTTAAGTTCGATGCCGAGAACGGCAAGGGCAGCTATCTCAAAGCCCGTTCGAGCGAGATTTGCGAAATGCTTGTTAAACGCTTTGACCTTGATCTCTCCAAAAAGAAGAAGCGTGCTAGCGTTAAAAAATCTGACGACGCCGAAAACGAGGAGTAACAGATTATGGCGCACGATGTAGTCCTGATTCCCGGTGACGGTATCGGTCCCGAGATTACGCAGGCCATGCGCCGCGTGGTCGAGGCCACCGGTATCCAGATCAATTGGAATGTCCAGGAGGCCGGTGCCGGCGTCATGGACGAGTTTGGCACGCCACTGCCCCAGCACGTGCTCGATGCGGTCGCCGAGACCAAGGTTGCCATCAAGGGCCCCATCACCACGCCGGTCGGCACAGGTTTCCGCAGCGTCAACGTTGCCCTGCGCAAGCACTTTGACCTGTACGCCTGCGTGCGCCCCTGCCTGTCGCAGCCGGGCGACGGCTCGCGCTTCCGCGACGTCGACCTGGTCATCGTGCGCGAGAATACCGAGGACCTCTACGCCGGCATCGAGTTCGATGAGGGCGCTGCCGAGGTCGAGGAGCTCTCGCAGCTTGTCGAGCGCTCGGGTCAGAAGACCTTCGCCGCTGATTCCGCCATCTCGATCAAGCCGATCTCCATCGCCAAGAGCCGCCGTATTGTGGAGTATGCCTTTGAGTATGCCCGCCGCTGCGGCCGCAAAAAGGTGACGGCCGTGCATAAGGCCAACATCATGAAGGCGACCGACGGCCTGTTCCTGCGCGTTGCGCGCGAGGTTGCCGCCAACTATCCCGATATCGAGTTCAACGACAAGATCGTCGACGCCACCTGCATGGGCCTGGTCCAGAACCCCAACGACTTCGATGTCCTTGTACTGCCCAACCTGTACGGCGACATCGTGAGCGACCTGTGCGCCGGCCTGGTGGGCGGCTTAGGCATGGCCCCCGGCTCCAACATCGGTGCCGACTGCGCAATCTTTGAGGCTACGCACGGCTCCGCGCCCGATATCGCTGGCCAGGATATCGCCAACCCCACAGCCGAGATCCTCTCTGCTGCGATGATGCTCGATCACCTGGGCGAGAACGACGCTGCCAATCGCATTCGCGCCGCCGTCTCTGCCACGCTCGACGAGGGCGAGCAGGTTACCGGTGACGTGCGTCGTGCCCAGACCGGCTCCGTTGAGGGCGCTGTGGGCACGCAGGCCTTTGCCGATGCCGTTATCGCGCACCTGGTCTAAGGTATGCACGCTGCAAACGCCTAAATAGTACTTAAGTGTTTGCGTATAACCTAAGAATCAATACGCCCGGCGCTCTGCCGGGCGTATTCTATTGGGGACTATGTTTCCTAACAAGGAGTAACTGATATGGGTCTGATTCAAAAGAAGGACGAGAAGGACGAGATCGACGGCATCCAGATCATCGAGCGCGGCGAAGGTCCCGACGGTGATGAGGACGAGAAGATCGACCTGGTCGCCGGCACGTCTGCCGAACATATTGCCGCTGGCACGACCGCCGAGGAGGAAGACGCTCGCCTGGAGGCAAAGATCGCCGCGGACGCCGCCGACGAGAACCTCATGCCCCAGGAGCAGGACGAGGACGACGACTCCGGCGTGGACGACCACGCTTGTAAGCACAAGAAGACGATGATTGTCGCCTTTGTGGTCGCCATCGTGATCGCTGCGGTGGTCGGCTTCTTTATTGGCAATGGCGGCTTTGGCGGCAAGGGTGTCGGCTCGGCGACCCTCACCGAGGACCAGCTCGATTCGACCGTGGCAAGCTATAGCTACGACGGCAAGAAGAGCGATATCACCGCGCGCGAGGCCATCGAGAGCCAGTACAGCCTCGATACCGTCAAGGATAGTGATGGCAACTACACCGCTCCTTCTGCCGACGTCATCCTGTCCTACGTGCGCAACAAGATCCTGCTCGATGCTGCCGAGGACGAGGGCATCACCGTCTCTTCTAAGGAGATGAAGCAGTACGCCGAGGATTCCATCGGCACTTCGGACTACAAGACCATGGCCACACAGTATGGCGTGTCCAAGGACCAGGCCAAGCAGATCGTCCGCCAGTCCGCGACGCTGCAGAAGCTCTATAAGAAGAAGGTCGGCGACAGCTCCGCAAGCATGCCGACCGCCCCGACCGAGCCTGCTGACGGCAACGAGGAGACCGCGAGCAAGGACTACGCCGACTACATCATCAACCTTGCCGGTGACGAGTGGGATAGCGAGAAGGGCACTTGGAAGGACGCCGATAGCACTTATGCCAAGGCCTTCGCTGACGATGCCTTTACGGCCGATAGCGCTACCTATAAGCAGGCCATGACCGCCTACTACACTGCTTATCAGCAGTACTCTTCGCAGGCTTCGAGCGCCAGCTCCAAGTGGACCGAGTATGCTAACGGCCTGTACGCCAAGGCCAACATCAGCATCTATGGTCTGTTTGCATAAAGATCTGTCTGAGCCGCCGAGTGCGTAGCCGAAATATCTGAATAGCCCGCTAGAACGGATGTTGTTCTAGCGGGCTATTTGCGTTTAGGCGCTGGTGGCTAAATTATGCCTATGAATCTTTAAGTCCAAAAAGGTTATCGGCTTCATCGTCAGGCATATATTCCAGTACATCGCCCGGTTGGCAGTCGAGTGCCCGACATATCGCGTCAAGAGTTGAAAAACGTATGGCAGAAACCTTGCCCGTCTTAATGCGTGACATATTGACCTGGGAGATGCCCACGCGTTCCGCAAGCTCTTTGGATGAGATCTTGCGTTCGGCGAGCATGCGGTCGAGCCGCAGAATAATCATGGATTCCTCCTAGAGCAACTCGTCATCTTGTTTTTGCAGGATATACCCGTAGCGGAAGATGCTGGCAATCAGGCAAATAATCAGGCCTGCAAAGAGCATGGAGGGCTCGAATAACTGGCCGGCGAACGCATCCGTAAAGCTGCCGCCAAATCCTGAGAGTATCATTCCCGTGATTACGGCACCAAGAAGCCTCACGGCAACGCCGCCGATAAGGAATAAATGTCCTACTCGACGAAGTGTCTGGTTACATTCAAGGTCAAAGGGCCTGCCTTCCTTTTCAATGTTGAAGAAAAGCCTGCGCACGCTTATCGCGATGGTAAGCGCGAGGCATGTCATCAAGAGGCTCCCTATGGCAGTGTGGCCATCGTGTGCGACGAGCATAAGTGGGGCCTGCGCATCGGTACCGACGATAGCAAGGCATGGCCCTTCGCCGGCTTGAAGTTCTACGGATTGGAGGCACGACCCTTGGGAGAGGCCGGGCAATATGAGTAGAAGGTCAATCGCAATGACTGCGAGGAGCCCCAGAGCGAGCGCGGTGGTAATGCAGATCGTGGCCCATTTGCAGATGCGAGCGAGCTTCCTCAGTTTGGCTACCGTCTGTTCGCGGCTGATGGTTTCATTCGATATAGATGCGTTTCGATGGACCATGACCCCTCCAATCGACGTTTTGGATGATACTTGTATCATATCAAAATTAACGATAAACGATAAATAATTACGGAACCTGAGTAAGTAATGATTGAAAACGATTAGCGTGAGCTATTAGCTCATTTTGGATGCCGGAGTTTGGTGTTCGGGGGATGAGGACAAATGTCAAAGCTTCCCGTGATCGCACAAGTGCTTCATCGGGTTCCCCGATTCATATGGGAAAACAACTGCAAACGATTGCAAGTAACCGGTGAACGGTCGAAAACTACCGTTCACCGATAATCTCAAAACTGGTTCTAACTGGTATTAAGTCAAAAAGACCAATTCACATATCTTCACAATGACCTGCAATTTTTCTACACGCTATTTTTAGCCGCCCTGCGTTGTTTAGGGACAGGAAAAGTTCCGATCTTTTGCCAAAGCATTTCGAAACGGTTTCAAAACCGCAGGTAGAAGTGTTAACGACCGGTAAACGGTCGAAATATCACCGTGAGCGGTGCAAAAACGTTTTACCGTATGAATCAACGAAAGCGACCTCTTCTGGGGTGATATAGTGACAACAACACGTCACGTGGTTACTACCAGTTTAGAAACCACTGGTCTTCAAAGAACGCTTTCTAAGAAGCTTTAAGGGCGAGCGCCCGCTGGCTTCCGAAAATCATCGGACTCAGATTGTACACACCTTCGGAAGGGAAATTTGAATGGTTGGCTTTATTCTTACCGGTCATGGACAGTTCGCACCCGGCCTAGCTAGCGCTATCGCTATGGTTGCCGGCGACCAGCCCGCTTTTACCGTCGTTCCTTTTGAGGGCGACCAGGCTGCTTCCTACGGTGAGGATCTCCGCGCCGCTATTACCGCCATGCGCGAGGAGTGCGATGGCGTGCTCGTCTTTACCGACCTGCTTGGCGGCACCCCGTTCAACCAGTCGATGATGATTGCCCAGGATGTCGACAACGTCGAGGTTCTGACTGGCACCAACCTTCCCATGGTTATTGAGCTTCTGTTCCTCCGCGGCAATGCCACGCTCGCCGAGCTTGGCGAGCAGGCCGTGACCGTTGGCCAGACGGGCGTCACCGCCCAGACGGTCGCATCCGTTGCCGGCTCCGAGGAAGAGGATATCTTCGGCGACGAGGACGGCATCTAATGGCCGATTTCGGAGCCAACGTCCTGAGCTCCTCGGTCGCCCTTTTAGGCCTGCTTGTCATCATGGGCTTGATTTACACCATCTGGTCGCAAATCAACATGAAGAAGAAGCAGAAGTACTTCAAGGAGCTGCACACCGAGCTCAAGCCGGGTCAAGAGGTTCTTTTCGCCGGCGGTATCTACGGAACCGTCAAAGGCATCGAAGGCGAGAAGGTCCAGATCAAAGTCCGATCCGGAGCCGTCGTAGATGTTTCGCGTTACGCGATTCAGGAGATCAAGTAACTGTCGTCAGCAAATAACGAAAGGAAGCTGATCAACATGGCAGAACCCAACATTCTTCTTACCCGCATCGATAACCGACTGGTTCATGGTCAGGTTGCCACCCAGTGGAACTCCACCCTGGGCTCCAACCTCATCCTCGTCGCCAACGACGACGTGGCGTCCAACACCATGCGCCAGAACCTCATGAAGATGGCCGCTCCCGCCGGCGTCGCTACGCGTTTCTTCTCTCTGCAGAAGACCATCGACGTCATTGGCAAGGCGAGCCCGCGCCAGAAGATCTTCATCGTGGCCGAAACACCGGAAGACGTGCTTACGCTCGTCAAGGGCGGTGTGCCTATAAAGAAGGTAAACATCGGCAACATGCACATGTCGGAAGGAAAGCGCCAAGTCGCCACCTCCGTCGCAGTTAACGACGAGGATGTCGCTGCGTTTAAAGAGCTGCAGGAATTGGGGGTGGAGTTGGAGATCAGGCGCGTTCCGAGCACGCCTGTTGAGGACACGAGCAAGCTCTTCTCGTAATCCTCGTGATCCACGTTGTCAGGAGTGAAACCCTGACGTTCTGTACGTGAAATCCAAAGTGCGTACATACATTTTGAAAGGAGGAGCAAGATGGAATACTCGATCATCCAGATCGCTCTGGTCTTCGTCGTCACGTTCATCGCGGCAATCGACCAGTTTGACTTCCTCGAGTCTCTCTATCAGCCCATCGTCACCGGCGCCGTCATCGGTCTTATCCTTGGCGACCTCAACACCGGTCTTCTCGTGGGTGGTACCTATCAGCTCATGACGATCGGCAACATGCCGATCGGAGGCGCTCAGCCGCCTAACGCCGTCATCGGCGGCATCATGGCAGCCATTCTCGCTATCGCCACGGGCCTCGAGCCCAACGCGGCAGTCGGCCTCGCCATTCCGTTCGCTCTGCTTGGCCAGCTTGGCGTTACCCTGGTCTTCACGCTTATGTCCCCGCTTATGTCCACGGCCGATAACATGGCTCACAACGCGGACACCAAGGGCATCGAGCGCCTGAACTACTTCGCCATGGCTCTGCTCGGCCTGATCTTCGCTGTCGTCGTCACCCTGTTCTTCATCGCTGGCGCTACCATCGGTCAGACCATCGCTTCCGCCATCCCGACTTGGCTGCAGACCGGTCTGTCCGCTGCAGGCGGCATGATGCGCTTCGTCGGCTTCGCCGTCCTGCTCAAGGTTATGATGAACCGCGATATGTGGGGCTTCTTCCTCATGGGCTTTGGCCTCGCGCTCATCACCGTTGCCAACGATTCGCTGGCAACCCCTGCTCTGCTCATCCTCGCTCTCATCGGCTTCGGCATCGCTTTCTGGGACTTCCAGCAGCAGACCGAGCTGAAGGGTGCAGCTGTTTCTGACGGAGGTGACTTCGAAGATGGCATCTAATGAGTATGTGATCCCGGAGCACTACGAGGATCTCACTCCTGCTCCGCAGCTCGACCAGAAGACCCTCAACAAGATGGCTTGGCGCTCCTGCTTCCTGCAGGCATCGTTCAACTACGAGCGCATGCAGGCCGCTGGCTGGCTCTACTCCATCATCCCCGGTCTGGAGAAGATCCACACCAACAAGAACGACCTCGCGGCTTCCATGAGCCACAACCTGGAGTTCTTCAACACCCACCCGTTCCTTGTCACCTTTGTTATGGGCATCGTGCTTTCGCTCGAGCAGAACAAGGTTGACATCCCCACGATCCGCGCCGTCCGCGTCGCCGCAATGGGCCCGCTCGGTGGTATCGGTGACGCCCTGTTCTGGCTGACGCTCGTGCCTATCACGGCCGGCATCACCTCCAACATGGCCATCAACGGCAACGCCGCTGCACCGATCATCTTCCTGGTGATCTTCAACGTCGTCCAGTTCGCTCTGCGCTTCTGGCTCATGAACTGGTCCTACAAGCTTGGCACCAGCGCTATTGACGCTCTGACCGCCAACATGCAGGCCTTCACGCGTGCCGCTTCCATCATGGGCGTCTTCGTCGTCGGTTGCCTGGTCGTCACCATGGGTGGCACCCAGATCAACCTCCAGATCCCCAACGGCACCACCCGTGGCCTCTCCGCTACTACCGTGATCGTCTCCGAGAAGGAGGCCGAGAACTTCACCGGTATGGAGGGCATCGATACCGAGACCGCTGAGGCCGGTACCATCGCCATGACCGATAAGGACGGCAACGCCCTTACCGCTTCCGATGCCGACGGCAACGCTGTCGAGTGCGGCGTCACCGATCTGGGTAACGGCATGGAGTCCGTGACCTACGGCACCGTTACCGAGGATCCGGTCAACTTCTCTGTTGCCGACACCCTCAACACCATCGTCCCGAAGCTCGTCCCGCTTATGCTTACGCTGCTGCTTTACTACATGTTCGCTAAGCACAGCTGGACCCCGACCAAGGGCATTCTCCTGCTCTTCGTCCTTGGCATCCTGGGCGCTGGCCCGCTTGGTCTCTGGCCGAGCATCTGGTAAGGCTCTAGCTTGAGGGGTGTGTCCCTACGCGGCTCACACCCCGACCCCTTAAGCCATGTGTATGTTAAAAGCCGCGTGCTCGAAAGAGCGCGCGGCTTTTGTTTTCTTAATGATTCGGGTGTGGCAGACAGATAATGCATAACACCCTAGGTAGTTAGCCGATTCGAGCAAAAGGGAGGATAGGATGGCGATCGGAGCGCGTAAGCAACCGCTGTACGATCAGCTGGTCGATATTCTGACCGAAAAGATTGACCATGAATATCGCGCCGGTGACATGATTCCTTCCGAGCGCGAACTTTCGGAGCGCTATGGTCTCTCGCGCACTACGGTACGCCTGGCTCTGCAGGAACTGGAGCGTTTAGGACTGGTGGTTCGGCAGCACGGTCGCGGTACCTTTGTGACCGACCGTTCGGCAAAAGCAACCAATCTTATGCAGTCCTACAGCTTTACCGAGCAGATGCGCGCGATGGGTCGAGAACCCGAGACCACGATTCTCGAGTTTTGCGAGATGGAGGCCGATAAGAATCTGGCCGAGCATATGGGATTGCGCATCGGTGATCGCATTTTTAAGCTCAAGCGCCTTCGTTCTGCCGACAACATGCCCATGATGGTCGAACGCAGCTATCTACCGGTTCGTCAATTTCTGTCCCTAAAGCGACCGCTGCTGGAGCGTAAGCCGCTTTACGATGTGATTGAGCAGGACTTTCAGCAAAAGATTCGCGTGGCCGAAGAGGAGTTCTATGCGAGCATAGCCCGTCCCACCGATGCCCACCTTTTGGGAATTGTCGAGGGCTCGCCTGTGCTCGATTTGGTCAGGACTACGTATAACGAGTCAAACGAGGTAGTGGAGTACACACTCTCGGTTGCTCGTGCCGATCAGTTTAAATACAAGGTTTACCACCAGCGCAGTAACTAGTGCTCGCATCGTTTCCATATGGTGATTCTTTGCATTTAACTGGTTACTACCAGATAACCAACCGAAGTGTATAATTGCACGTCAGAGGATTACTTCTAGAGAGAGGTATTAAAAATGTTCGAGAAGAGTGTCGAGGAGCTCACCGAGCTCGGCGCCCAGATCACCACGGCCGAGATTGCTCAGCAGCCCGAGCTTTGGCGTGATACGCTCAACATCTATCGCGAGAACAAGGAGGCCATCGAGGCCTTCCTGGCCGAGGCTCGCGCTATGGGTGAGGGTCGTCTGTCCGTTGTCTTCACCGGTGCCGGTACGTCCGACTACGTTGGCGATACCTGCGCCCCGTACCTGCGTCACGCTGGCAACACTGATCTCTACGACTTTAAGCCCATCGCCACGACCGACATCGTGAGCGCCCCGCGCGACTTCCTGCGCGCCGAGGATCCCACGCTCGTGGTTTCCTTTGCCCGCTCTGGCAACAGCCCCGAGAGCCTTGCCGCCGTTGCCGTTGCCAAGGAGCTCGTCCACAACGTCAAGTTCCTCAACATCACCTGCGCTCCCGAGGGCAAGCTCGCCGTCGAGTCCGCCGATGATCCCAATGCGCTGACGCTGCTCATCCCGCGCGCCAACGACAAGGGCTTCGCCATGACCGGTTCCTACACCTGCATGACCCTGCTCTCCACCCTTATTTTCGACACTGCCTCTGACGAGCAGAAGGCCGAGTGGGTCGAGACCATCGCCAAGATGGGCGAGGAGGTCATCTCCCGTGAGCCCGAGATCGCCGATTACCTGGCTGGCGACTTCAACCGCGTGACCTACTTGGGTTCTGGCTCCTTCGGTGGCCTTGCTCAGGAGAGCCAGCTCAAGATTCTCGAGCTCGCTCACGGTCTGGTCGCTACTTCCTACGACACCTCCATGGGCTATCGTCACGGACCTAAGTCCTTCGTCGACGATAAGACGCTCGTCTTCGTGTTCGTCAACAACGACGCCTACACCCGTCAGTACGACATCGACATCCTCAACGAGATCGGTGGCGACAAGATTGCTCAGCACACCGTTGCCGTTCAGCAGGATGGCGCTACCGTCTACGAGGGCGAGTCCTTCACCTTTAAGGGCTACGGGGCGCTTCCCGAGGGCTACCTTGCCCTGCCGTTCGTGATGTTTGCCCAGGCTATCAGCCTGCTCAACTCCGTGCGCGTGGGCAACACGCCCGATACGCCGAGCCCCACCGGCACGGTCAACCGCGTGGTTAAGGGCGTGACGATTCACCCCTTCACCGCTTAATCGCGTCCCCCTGTAAGGGCGCCCGTCCGCTCATAACGGCGGGCGGGCGCTTTTTGTTTTACGTGAGCTGGGTATAAGCATTACCACAGTCAACTGCTTTAGAAGCGAGGAGTGCATATGAGCACGTACGCAATTAAGGCTGACAAGTTCTTCTTGCCGGCAGGCCCGCAACTGGGCGGCTATCTTATGGTCGAGGATGGCGTTTTTGGCGCCTGGCAGGCCGACGAGCCCTCTTGCGAGATTAAGGACTACACGGGATCGTGGATCGCACCGGGTATGGTCGATACTCACATCCATGGCTTCTACAACCACTCAACTACCGATAACGATCCCGAGGGCATCGATATCAGCTCAACCGAGCTCGCCCGTCGCGGTACCACCAGCTGGCTGCCCACGACGTTCACCGATGGCGTCGAGCAGATCAAGGATGCCTGCGCCGCCATCGCCCAGGCTGACGAGGGCCGCGGCCCCGACTTCTGCGGTGCTCGCATTCAGGGCATCTACCTGGAAGGTCCCTTCTTTACCATGAAGCACGTGGGCGCGCAGAACCCTGCTTACCTGATCGATCCCTCCGAGGAGGTCTTCGATCAGTGGCAGGAGGCTGCGGGCGGTCGCATCGTTAAGAGCGCCATGGCGGCCGAGCGCGACGGTGCCGCTGCTTATGCGGCTGCTCTGAACGCCAAGGGTGTGGTGACCAGCATCGGTCACTCCGACGCCACCTACGATGAGTGCATCGCCGCCATCAACGCCGGCGCCAGCTGCTTTACGCATACCTATAACGGCCAGCGCGGGCTGCATCACCGTGAGCCCGGTGTCGTGGGCGCTGCCATGTCCACGCCCGAGACCTACGCCGAGATCATCTGTGACGGCAAGCACGTAAACCCTGCCGCCATCAAGGCGCTGCTGCAGGCAAAGGGCTGGCAGCACACGGTGCTCATCACCGACTGCCTGGGTTGCGGCGGCATGCCCGAGGGCAGCTACACCAGTGGTGGCATGGACGTCATCATGAAGGACAACCTGTGCTGGCTCGCCGACGGCAAGAGCATTGCCGGCTCGGTGCTCACGCTTGCCCAGGGCGTCAAGAACATCGTCGACTGGGGCATCGCCAGCGCCGATATCGCCATTCGCATGGCAACTGAGGTGCCGGCGCGCTCCGCGCACATCGAGGATAAGTGCGGCAGCATCATGCCGGGTCGCGACGCCGACTTTGTCGTGTTCGACCATGAGCTCACCCTCGTCGAGACGTATGTTGGCGGCCAGAGCGTCGGCAACGCCTTTACCGAGTAACGATAGAAAAGGACGGCGGGCCCGAATCTGCTCGGACCCGCCGTATGGGTTAAACGCTCAAAAGCACCTTAACAGTTACAGCTTGTTAGCGATCTTCTTTGCCGTGCGCTTGACGCCGGCCACAAGACCCCCCGCGGGATGCTCCTTTTCGTATGCTAGACGCTTCTCGCGCTTGGCGTACTCTTCGACGATGATGTCGCCGTACTCATCTTCGATTTTGTCGAAGAAATCGACAGCTCCCTTAATCTCTTCGGCAGTTGGGTGCCCCTTCTGGACACCGCCGGTGAGTTTGAACGGCCCCCACGTATCAAAGCCGGGGCAGCCGTAGACACCCATAAAGATGGCCTGCCTCATGCGGCAGATGCCATCGATATCCTTGCCGTACCACTTGTTTTTGCCACCGTAGGTCATAAGGCCAAACACCTTGTCCTGCGGCTGCAGCACGTTCGTGAGCACGCGCGCCATATCTTTGTCGATCTCGGAGTAATAGATGCCCGTGGCGACACCGATCAGATGATATTCGTGCAGGTTGGGATACTCGTTTTTGCCGAGCGCCTTGACGTCGAGGGTATCGATCTCGGGGTGTGCCTCAACGATGGCGTCCACGAGCTTTTTCGTATTGCCGTGATGGCGCGAGGCGTAGAGGATGATGGTTCGCATAAGAAGGCCTTTCAGCTGTAATTGCATCAATGTCTGTATGGTACCCCGTTGCATGGCTGGGATACCGGACGCATCGATGAACGTGCGGGTTTGTCCTTTGGTCAGGGCCGAGACGGGTTCTTGCGAGCAAAAAAAGCAGTTGTTCGAAAGGATGGGCAATGGAATACGCTCTCTCCAACGATTCGATTTCTATTAAGGTGTCCACGGCTGGTGGTTCGTTTACCTCGATTGAGGCCGGAGGTCGCGAGTATCTGTGGCAGGGCGATCCCGCCGTGTGGTCCGGCCAGGCACCGATTTGCTTCCCGATTTGCGGAGGTTTGCGCGATAACAGCGCCATGACGTTTGCCGGGCATCATGTAAAGCTCGCTCGCCACGGATTTGCGCGCAAACAGGAGTGGAAGCTGCTGAGCCAAGGCGAGAACGAGCTGGCGATGTGCCTGGCTTCCGAGGATAACGCCGCGCTGCTGAGCGATTATCCGTATCCGTTTAAGCTTGTCGCCCGTTATACGCTCGAGGATACCGCCGTGCGCGTCTCCTATGAGGTGACCAACGAGGGAACCGAGGACATGCCGTTCTTTATCGGCGGTCATCCCGGCTTTAGGTGCCCGCTCGATGAGGGCGAGGCCTATACGGACTACGAGTTGCGCTTTGAGAAAGACGAGGCTGCTGAGCTTTGCACTGCCGTCCCCTCGACTGGCTTGATTGACGTGACCAATCGCTCCAAGAACCCCATGGTGGGAAAGACGCTGCCTCTGTCACATGAGCTCTTCGATTTTGCGGAGACCATCTTTGACGTGCTCGAGAGCCGTCAGGTCACGCTTTCCAAAAAGGGCGAGGACAAGGGCGTCCGCCTGAGCTTTGAGGGCTTCCCATATCTCATTGTGTGGAGCAAGCCCGAGGGCGATTTTGTGGCAGTTGAGCCCTGGGGCGGCCTCTCGACCTGTTCCGATGAGGATGACGTGCTTGAGCACAAGCGCGGCTGCCTTATCGCCAAGCCCAAAGAAACCATCGTGCGCTCGTTCACAATCGAGATTCTGTAGTCGCATGTAGCCAATTCGTTTTGCAAGGCATAAGGAGCCTGCGAGATAAGGAGCTAGAAATGATCCTCACCGTTACGATGAACCCGTCCGTCGATACGCGCTATCAGCTCGATGAGCTCATTATCGACGACGTCAACCGCGTGACGCCCGAAAAGACCGCCGGCGGTAAGGGCCTCAACGTGGCCCGCGTCCTGGGCCAGCTGGGCGACGACGTTGTGGCAACCGGCTTGCTTGGTGGTCATATGGGCGCCTATATGGCCGAGCTCATGGATGCCAACGGCATTAAGAATGATTTTGTGCCCATCAAGGGCGAGACCCGCATCTGCCTCAATATCCTTCATGCTGGCAACCAGACCGAGTTGCTCGAGAGCGGCCCGACGATTGCCCCCGAGGAGCTCGATGCCTTTACCGCCAAGTTCGCCGAGCTTGCGAGCAAGGCCGATGTCGTTACCATCTCGGGTTCGCTGCCCCGCGGCGTCGAGGCGGACTACTACGCCAAGATCACGGGCATTGCAGAGAACGCCGGCGCCAAGGTGCTGCTCGATACCTCGGGCGCCTCGCTCGAGGCTGCGCTCAAGTCCAAGGTCAAGCCTGAGCTGGTTAAGCCTAACCTGACCGAAATTAACGGCCTTCTGGGCACGAGCTTTACCACCGACGATGTGGACGAGCTCCGTTCTGCGCTCGCCTCTGACGCCCGCTTCTCCGATATCCCCTGGGTCGTCGTATCCATGGGCGCTGCCGGCTCCGTTGGTTTCCATAACGGCCGTGCGTTCCGCGCCAAGACCCCCGATATCCCCGCCGTTAACGCTACGGGCTCTGGCGATTCGACCATTGCCGGTTTCGCACATGCGATTGCTGCCGGCGCCGACGACGAGACGGTGCTGCGTACCGCCAACACCTGCGGCAAGCTCAATGCCATGGATCCCATGACTGGCCACTTGGTTATGGATCGTTGGGACGAGGTTTACAACGGCGTTGTCGTGACCGAGCTGTAGGAGCTTGTGCTGCGGCCCCGGCATCGGTTGCTAGCTCATGTCGACGACAAGTGCGATAGCATTATGTCGGGGCGCGACGCCGACGTTGTCGTGTTCAATCCCGACCTTACCCTGGTCGAGACGCATGTGGGTGGCAACAGCGTCGGTAATGCGTTTGCCGAGTAGCCGCCAAAGAAACGATCCGAGAGGGGATTTAGATGATTTACGGTGCATTGGGCGATATCGAGGAGTACCGTGGAATGCTCAAGGGCCTCGACGTGCTGATCGACTGGCTCGAGGAGAACGATCCGGCGAAGCTCGAGGTCGGCAGCCATCCGATTCTGGGCGACAAGGTCTTTGCGAACGTCATGGCTCCCACGACGCGTCCCGAAGCCGAGGCTCACTATGAGACGCATCAGCGCTATCACGACCTGCAGATCGACGTCGAGGGTCGCGAGGCCTTTAAGGTTGCCACGGGCAGCCTGACGCTGGTTCAGGAGTTTGACGAGAAGGACGACTACGATCTGGTCGATTCCGACGCTTCGATCGCCGGCGATCTTGCCGACGACAAGTTCGCGCTGTTTGTTGCCGGCGAGCCTCACATGCCCACGCTCGAGTTCCCGGGCGATGGCGCACAGCCGGTCAAGAAGATCTGCTTTAAGCTGCTTGCAGACGCTTACTGGGAGGAGTAACGCACTGCTCGGCTGAGCTGTTCGTGTTGCGAGCGTTATCCCTTGGGGGAGCTCGCTTGGGCCCCGCTGATCGCGGTTCCTTTGGGGATTGCGGTTGGCGGGGCTTTTGTTGAGTAGGGGAGTTTCCGGCGGCGTTGTGCTTGGATTGGCGGATGCGCGCCCGAAATCAGCAACAAAAAAGCCGCCCGAAGGCGGCTATCTTGTGCAATGGAGCCAGCGACCGGGCTCGAACCGGTGACCCCCGCTTTACGAGAGCGGTGCTCTACCAACTGAGCTACGCTGGCGGCCATGTGATGGCGCAACTGAGGCGTCAACGGCTGTCTATGATACGGGACATCGCAAATCCGCGCAAGTGTTCTGACGGCTTTTCTCACTTTAAATGCACTAATATTGGAGACGCGATGTCTTGCTCTTACGGGTCTCAAACAGAATGGGGCAGCGATGACTCAGCCCAAGATTCTTCTCGCACGCATCGACGACCGTTTCATTTACGGACAAGACGTTGAGCTGTGGAACGAAGCCGTGGGTTCCAACCTTGTCCTAATCGTCAACGATGAGATCGCGGCAGATTCGCGCCAATGGGCACCCATGAGGGTGGCGGCGCCAGAAGGCGTTTGGACGCGGTTTTTCTCGGTGCAAAGGACCATCGACGTCATTCATACCGCAACGCCTCGCCAATTGATTCTGATCATGGTGGCCTCACCCTCCGATGCGCTCGCGCTGGTTAAGGGCGGTGTGCCGATCACCAAGATCAGCATTGGTCATATGCAGGCAGGGGAGGGCAAGCGTCCCGCAACGCCCGCAGTTGCCGTAGACGACACAGACGTCGCTGTTCTCAGAGAGCTGCAAAAGCTCGGCATAGAACTAGAAATCCGCTATCTCCCCAGTTCCGCCCCCGACCCCATCGGCAATCTGTTCAACTGATCCCTTGGGGACGGAGGAAAACGGATCATTTTGCCTTCGTAGGGGATCTGTGTGGCGCTGTCCGCCAAAACTATGCCGGTTTACTACGATGAATTGCTTATCGCCGAGCATGCCAAATTTGCAGAGAATAAAACCGCAGGTAGACGAGTTGCTAATTTTTTATAAACCAGCGCGTGGTCGGACATAGTGGGTTCATCGTAGTAATTCGGCATAGTTTTGTTATGTCACCAATTCGGTGGCATCGAAAAGAAGGATTTAGGCATGAAGCAGCGCCCATTGGCGGTGGTGCCGGCGGGCGTTGCTGTGCGAGATGTCGCGTTGTGGGCTTAGTGCCTCATAAAGTGGTACTCGATCACATTGCTGTAGGGGTGACCCGGGCCCACAATGCCCTGCGGGAACAGCGGCTGGTGCGGCGTGTCGGGGTACATCTCGGCCTCGAGGGCAAAGCCGGCGCCCCAGCCATAGTTAGCATCGTCCTTGGCGTGCTCGTCGCCCAGCCAGTTGCCGGTGTAGAGCTGCACGCCCGGGGCGGTGGTGTAGTAGTCCAGCTCACGGCCGGTCCACATCTCCTCAACATGCAGGGCGCGACGCAGGTTGCGCCCGTACTGATAGCCATCGATGCACAGGCAGTGATCGTAGCCACGGGCTTGCTTAATCTGCGGGTCGTCGGCCTCCATGCCGGGTGCGACGGGGCGCAGCTCGCGGAAGTCAAACGGTGTTCCCTCGACCGGAGCAATCTCGCCGGTGGGGATGTTCTGCTCGTTAATGGGCAGGTAGTGAGCAGCGTTAGCAACAAAGAAGTGCTCACAGTCCATGCCGGCGTTATGACCGGCAAGGTTAAAGTACGTGTGGTTGGTCATGGACACGTAGGTGGCGCGGTCGCTCTCGCAGCCATACTCGATGCGAAAGACGCCGGTGCGTGTAACGGTAAACACGGCCGTAAAGGTGCGGTTGCCGGGAAGGCCCAGTTCGCCATCCTCAAGCGAGGTGGTCATGCGCACGGCATTGTGGACCTCGTCGAGCTCAGCATCCCACACGCGTTTATGCAGACCGTGCTCAAGATCGCTGTGCAGGTTGTTGACGCCTTCGTTGGCCGGCATATGCCAGTCCGTGCCGTCGATGGTGATCGTGGCGCCCGCGGTGCGGTTTGCCACGGGGCCGATGGTCGCGCCAAAGCAGGCGGGGTTGTCAAAGTAATCCTCGAGCTTATCGAAGCCCAGCACCACATCGCGCACGTTGCCGGGAATATCGGGCACATCGATACCCAGCACGGTGGCGCCATAGTCCATAATGCGAACGCAGATCTCGGGCCCGTTGAGGGTGTAACGATGAACGGGGGTACCGCACGGCGCGGTGCCGAAAAGCTCGGAAGTGATCATTTGGTTCCTAACATCGAGGTATTTCCGACAAACTGTAGCGCGAACAGGCGGGATTATCACTACACCCCACTAAAGCAGGGGGTATTTTTCTCAAAAAAGTGATGATTGGAGCTGTGCTGGCGTTGATTTTTGACGCGCACGAGTCTGATACAATTTGTTCGTTACTGTTTGAATGATATGCGCGCAAAGAACGGCGAGGATTCATCGTGATTAAGGCGGAGCGACAGGATAAGGTTCGTCAGCTGCTCGAGGAACAGGGCACGGTCTCGGTCAAGGAGATCTCGGACGCACTGGGCGTCTCGGATATGACGATCCGCCGCGATCTTGAGGAGCTTGCGAGCCTAGGTGAGATTGAGCGCGTGCACGGTGGAGCCCGAAGCGCGCAGGGCCGTCCACATGCTATGTTGCGCCACGAGTATTCGCACAGCGAAAAGCGTACCAAGCATGCCGGGGAAAAGCTGCAGATCGCGCGCCGCGCTGTGGAGCTTATCGAGGAAGGCTCGACCATCTTTTTGGGTACGGGCACCACGGTTGAGCAGATGGTCTCGATGCTGCCGGCGTTTCGCCTGCGCATTGTGACCAATTCGCTCTCGGTGTTTAACCTGCTCGAGGCGCGCGAGGACTGTGACCTGTGCCTCGTGGGTGGTATGTACCGTCGCCGCACCGCCGCTTTTGTGGGACCAACGGCCGAGGATGCCCTGCGTGCGCTGGGCATCGACGCGGCGTTTATCGGTGCCAACGGCATTCTGGATGGCGACGTATCTACGTCCAACATGGACGAGGGCCGTATCCAGCAGCTCGCCTTTAGCAAGGCAGACTCGCGCTACTTGATTGCCGATTCCAGCAAAATTGGTAAGCGCGACTTCTACACCTTCTGCCGCCTGGACAATTTGGACGCCGTGGTGTGCGAGCCGGGTATTACCGCCGAGGATCGCGCCGCCATCGAGGAACACACGCAGGTCATCTGCTAGCTAGCGCTGCAGGCGATACTTCCGCTCTCTGACGTGGTGAGGGATTATCGCATCAACGCAACGCGACATGAAGCGCAAATGGGGACTTCACTATCAAATTGTCTCAATCTGTAACAGTTAGGACTTAAAAACTCGGCTACGTGTTACAGATCGAGACAAAAGAAAAAGAACATTAGGACTTGAAAATAAAGTTTTGATAAGGGATTTGTCCAGTTAAGACGGTGCGGCAAGTAATGGCAATTAATTTGCCTCCGGAGTCATAAGCATGACGAGTTAGTTCGATGACCGGAAGTTTTGCAACACCATAATTGCTGGCTTCGGAATCGCTAAGCTGACGTGCTCTATAGCTTTCTCGAGCAGATTGGACAGACTTGGACAACTCGTCCATGATTTTGCTAAATGCCTGAAAATCTAACTGATTATTCGGAACGCGCGACTTTGAAATGAAGAACGTATCAGCGCCTATGAAGCTGCCTTCAAGTTCGTAGGTCAGTTCAAGACGCTGAATCTCATCACGACTTTGGCATCCAAATTGCTGGAGCATCATTACGGAAATTGGACGACCTGATGTGCGGCCGCCGAAATGTTTGGTGATGGTATCCGGATCAACACCATCGCAATGGCTTGCAAAGTCAAAGTCTAAAAGTGAATTGAGCTCGCTAACGCGTTTCGGTGCAACAAACGATCCCTTACCTTGGATTCGATAGATACTTCCACGACGCTCCAGCTCACTCATGGCAAGTCGGACGGTTGTTCTGCTTACGGCGTATTCGTCGCAAAGTTCCATTTCTGTTGGAAGTTTATCGTCTGCTTGATATACATCGACGATCTGCTTGAGCAGCGCGTCGGTGAGCTGTAAATAGAGTGGCCGTTTTTCGTGTGTATCGAGCATTGGAGCCTCAGTTTGCATGTTGGTGGTATCCGATGGGTGCCTCAGTCGGGATGTAGCGTGGGCGAGGCTACCTTAACGTATCACAGAGCGGCTCAGCATGACGATCTGATGCCTGTAGCCACGAAGGGCTTGTCCAAGCGTGAAGATATTCTGGGGCAGACAAATACCGTTCATGGAGTCCCCGATATGTTGGAGGTCAGCGCCAGCGGCTTTTGCTGCAAGGCCTATTTTCTTAATGGTCTCGCTGTCGCAGGAGTCTTGACTTGTCCCGTTCGCCGCCATGACGAGAACCTTTTCTTCAATTGACTTGTCTACGTTGTGGGATCGTACAAAGTCTACGATGGCGCGCAGGTCTGCTTCTTGGAAGCAAGGGACAGTGTAGGGGGCTGGCACGAGAAGGATGTCGACGCCGAGATCAACAAACTTGCGCGCTATTTCGAGTGTCATGACAGGTTCCGCAACGCCCGCTCCATGCATTTTCCCGGCTATGACCAGGCCATCGAAATGCTCTTTGGAGAGTTTAATCGAATGGGCGATTGCATCGTTGGAGACGCCAGTTCCAGGGTTGCCTGTGAGGCAAATAAAATCAAATCCGAGTTCGTTGGCCTTTTCTAGGGTCTTGGGAGAGACGCGCCGACCCATAGGGATTTCTGTACGGGATTCAGACATTTCAGCCTCAATATCAACTGGTTCCAGATTGACGCCAATGGGCCTTCCGCATGCTCGCTTCACCCAAGTGACCGGGTTTTCGGTGAGTTCATCCGGAATGCCGGCAATCACTGGATTGAACACATCGAGCGCGTTAAACAGAAGCAGGTCGGCACCTGCGGCACGTTCGATTTCGGCATTAGTAACGCCGCCGAGAAATTGGGAAGAGGGTACGTTTTCTGCCATGATGGTACGTCCCTCGGAAGCCAGAATTGCCTGCTTTAGATCCATGGGTGACGTGGCGGCAAAATCGGATGCGGACATGTTCAGCAATCGTTTGGGCATTATTACTTCCTTTGACTAGAGTGACAGGCTTGTGACATTGTCCCTAATATTGTTACAACAATATATTTAATATGTTATATCCAATCGGTAAACGGTTACAAACTTATTGTACTGCTCCAAAAAAATAGCTATTAGCTGGACAAATCTAAAATTAAGCAACTGCCGTTCACCGAATAAAGATTTAAATTCTTGACATGTCGACAAAGCGGAAAAAGAATTGGTTATGACAAATCGCGCAAATGATATTACATTTCGCACGAGAACGTATTCACTTACATAAGCGGATACAAACTGGGATGACGACGGTTGAATCCGGATAAATCGTTGTGTGCCCGGCAATCATGAAAGGATGCGTTATGGACGCTATCGTCAAATTCCTTGAAAAACACCAGGCTCTCTTCGACAAAATCTCAAAGAACATTTATCTGGTGGCGATTAAGGATGGCTTTCTCTCGAATATGCCAATTGTGCTGTTCTCGAGCCTGTTCCTTCTTCTTTCGACGCTCCCTGCCTATGTAGGCATCGCGCTTCCGTCTGAGGTGCTGGATTTCTTTAATAAAATCTATGCATATACCATGGGGCTTCTTGGCATTATGGTGGCCGGCACCACGGCGAGCTCACTTGCCATGTCGATGAACCGCCGCATGCCTTCGGGCAAATCTCTTAACCCCACCTCGTGCATGGTTTGCGCCATGTGCGGCATGTTCTTGCTATCGGTGACGAACGATGTTGTCTCGATTGGCGGAGCAGATACATCTGTTTTTGAAACCGGCTATATGGGAACCAAGGGTTTTCTCGCTGCGTTCGTATCCGCATTCTTGACCGTTAATATCTATAAGGTGTGCATTAGCCATAATGTGACGATCAAGCTCCCCAAAGAGGTCCCTGGCGCTATTGCGCAGAGTTTTCGCGATATCTTTGCGTTTGGGTTTTCAATCCTTGCGTGCGCCGTTATCGATCTCGCGAGCCGTACGCTGCTTGCTGTGCCGTTCGCCAATTTGGTATCTGCTCTAATCTCGCCGCTGTTCTCCGCGGTCGACACCTATCCTGGCATGGCGCTTATCGAAGGCGCGGTCGCACTTTTCCAATTTATGGGTATTCACGGTGCTTCGGTTGTCATGAGCCCGATCAATGCTGCGCTCTACGGCAATACCGTTACCAATCTTGAGGTTTTCCAAGCAGGTGGACACCCGTCAATTGCTCTCACGCAGGACTTTACAAGCTTCATCGGCGGTCTGGGCGGTTCTGGCTGCACGTTCATCGTTCCTATTATCCTGATCATGTTTATGCGTTCCAAGCAGCTTAAAGCCATGGGCAAGGCATCGATTATCCCGGTGATTTTTGGAGTTAACGAGCCCGTTCTCTTCGGTATGCCGATCGTTCTCAATCCCTATATGTTCGTGCCCTTCCTAGCGGCTCCTATGGTCAACGCCATAATCGGTAAGTTTTTCATTGACGTAATTGGAATGAACGCCCCCATGTATACCATGCCGTGGGCGCTTCCCGGCCCAATCGGTGCATTTCTCACCACGGGTCTCGATCTACGTTCTCTCGTATTGATGGCAGTGCTGTTGGTCGTTGACTTTGTGATTTACTATCCGTTCTGCAAGGCGTATGACTATCAGCTTTGTTTGGAGGAGTCTGCAAAGGAAGCTGCAGGAACCTCGGATGCAGATGCTATTGCCGCACAAGAAAATGCCGCAAAAGCTCTGGAGGCGGTAAAGAGCAAGGCGGAGCAGATCCGCGTGCTTGTGCTTTGCCAGGGTGCCGGCACTTCAACTCTCTTGGCAAATGCTCTTCGCGAAGGTGCCGCTGCTAAGGGTATTGATCTGGTTTCTCAGTCCGGCGCGTACGGAAGCCACTATGAGACAATGGATCAGTACAACGTGATTGTTCTGGCGCCCCAGGCACGCATGTACTATGACGCTATGAAGGCCGATACCGATCGCCTTGGAATTAAACTGCTCACCACAAGGGGCAAGCAGTATATCGACCTTACCAACGATCCCGAAGGTGCAATTGACTGGATCGTTCAGGAGCTGGCCAAATAGCGGATGCACTTCGTCGTTGATCCGTCGGTGCGTAGTACGGCCTCGCAGCTTATTGAGCTGCGGGGCCGTATTTCGTTGAGTATCTAATTGAGACAATGAGCGCAACCGTCGTGAGATCGCATTGGCGCTATCCGAGTCACCGACAAACTGTCTTCCATCTATGTGACCCAAAGGTCATCTCCGCTAGGCCGACGATGCAAATGACTCTGCTTCCTTTGGGTCCGAACGGGACATTGGCTCGCCCTTGCCAAATCCCACGAAGATAGAACTCGATTTGCTCGTGGCGCATGCATCAAAGAGTTTTTGATCAAGGTGCGCCTTCTCAACGCATTGATTCAAAACAAATATTCAGTTTGTGGGCTAGACCAGGCGGGCGTAGTCCTGTGACTGATGAAAGATGTGGGCGATATAGATTGTTTCGTGCTCAAACTTGTATAGACACACGTAGTTGTTGACGGGAAACGATCGGTAATTACGTGCCGCCAGCTCTTGCATGTGCGAGAGGGGACGTAAAAGAGGCTGCTCGCGAAGCAGATCAAGCTGATATTCAAACTCAGCGACAAAATTGCCTGCTGCACGCGGATTCTTGAGGATTTGAGCAAGGTATCCGACAATACTCTCGTACTCATACCGCGCGCTTTTGAGGATTACGACGTTATAGGTCATATTTGTCTCGTATCGAAGCCGCGAAGGATTCGTAGTCGCTGTAGTCGCCTTGCGATATTTCATCTTCTGCCATCATCATGCGAGACAGCAGTTTTGCCTTGGCGATTTCTTCTTGCATGAGGCGATACTGGTCGCTGCTGATGCAGTGCATGGCCTCGTAGCCGTTCTTAGTTACGGTGACGTCGCGCTCAGACTCAACAAGCGTGGTGAATGCAGCAGTGTCCTTCATATCTCGGACGGGCACACAAGCTGACATGGGTACCTCCTTTGCGTTGGGACACAATTGTACCACGGTATATTAAAACGTCGGCGTCGTCGAATTATCTCAATCTGTAACAGTTGGGAGTAGAAAACCGGGTTAGATGTTACAGATCGAGATATTCTGCTTCGGGCTACCCGTTTGTCTCGATCTGTAACAGGTAGGACCGAAAATCCCTGCTAGATGTGGGCTTATAGGACAAAATGTGTGTCCCGATAGAACATCCGTTTCCATCCATTAATCCAGCCAGAACGGGTACGGGTCCCTGTGGTGGAGGTCCTCCCACACGGCCCTGTCGCCCCACTCCGGCCCTCCGTCCTCGCGCGACGGCGAGGCGGAGTAGACGCTGAACAGGAAGTCGATGTCCGCGTCGGTCGGCATCGTGGCGAGCTTCTCGCGCGCCGTCCTCGCGTCCCCCGAATGAGCGTGGCACCACCAGAACACCGCCTTAACGCGCTTGACCGACGTCAGCCCCCGGTGGTTGCGCAGGACGGCCCTCAGCTGCGAGTTCACCCCTCCCCCGATCATGTTGTTGGTCGACGGCAGCGGGCCGGCCTTGGCCAGGGCGGGGTCGAGGTAGGTGAACAGCGTCCCCGCCGACACCAGCGACGACAGCGACGAGCGCGCCCGCCTCAGCCTCTCGTGGGTGTAGACCCTCCTGCCGTCCACCACGGTCCTGTCCTCCAGGAAGTCGGCCCAGAACCCGCACCAGTCGAGGTAGCGCTCGACCCAGAGCTCGGCCTGGTGCAGCGTCTCGATGCCCATGAGGTCGCGCGCGATGAGGTAGAGCTCGCGCCCCGCCTGGAGCTTCGGCCGCGTCGTCGTGTAGCGCTTGACCTGCGAGAAGGCGTGGAAGGTGCACCTCTGGACCCTGGTGCGCGGCCAGGTCTCGCGCACGGCCCTGGCGAACCCGCTCCCGCCGTCGGTGACGACCACGTCGGGCGCCGGGATCGGCGCCATGAGGGCCGACCACGCCCTCGAGTTCTCGGACCTGGCCATGTACCAGGAGACCACCCTCTCGCCGCTGCAGCATATGAGCACCACGAGGTCGCGCGCGACCCAGATCCCGTCGACGTAGAGCACGCGGTGGAGCTCGCCGTCGGGGACGGGCATCGGCCAGACCTCCCAGAACTCGGCCGTCCTGCGCCTGAAGGACCGTCCGCCGCCCGGCATCATGGCCTGCGAGTCCTTCGAGAGGAGCCACCCGAGGAACTCCTCGAGCCTTGTCGCCGTGTCGTCGTACCTCACCGTCGTCGACGCGCCGCAGGCCGTGCACCTCCACCGCTGGGACCCCGATGAGGTCCTGCCGTTGCGCTTGGTCCGACCGCCGCAGTAGGGGCAATAAACGGCCTTCATGGGCACCTCTTCCGAAAGGGTATTTAACGGTTCCGGAAAAGGTTATCTACCTGCGGCAACGATAGGCAACCGGACACACATTCCGTCCGAGCGGTTAAAAGCGGCCACGGAATTTAAACGGCTGAAAAAGGGGCATCGACCTGCGCCGATGCCCCTAAAGTAGACACACATTTTGTCCTATAAGCCCTAGATGTTACAGATCGAGACAAACGGTCTGCTCGGGCCGAGCCAAAACAAAAAGGCCGCATACGAACCGGTTTGGGATTCGTATGCGGCCGACAGGGAGTATGCGGCGGAAACTAGGCCATGAGCAGGCCGGTCTCCGCGACATTCTTGTACCAGTACGCGCTCGCCTTGGGATAGCGCTTCTGGGTCTCGAAGTCGATGTAGAACAGGCCGTAGCGCTTGTTGTAGCCGTTGGTCCAGGAGAACTGGTCCTGCAGCGACCACACAAAGTAACCGTCGACGTTTACGCCGCCGTCGATTGCCTTGAGGATCCATGCGAGATGCTGGCGCATGTAGTCGATGCGAGGGGCGTCGTCGATAAAGCCGTCCTCGAAGTCGTCCTTATAGCCCATGCCGTTCTCGGTGATGTAGATCTTCTTGTAGTTGGGGTAATCGTTCTTAATGCGGAGCAGCAGGTCGTAGAGGCCCTCGGGATAGATGATCCAGTCCCAATCGGTGGTGGGTACGCCTTCGCGCACGCATGACTCACCCACGCCCTTGAGGAACCAGCGCGAGGAGCCCTTGTCGCCGGTGCCATTGTGGTTGATGTCGTTTTCGCCCTCGGCGGCACGCAGGAACTGGCACTTGTAGGTGTTGACGCCCAGGCAATCGTTGTAGGGGAGCGCGGCGGTCAGCGCGGCGATGTCCTCGTCGCGGACGTCGAGCTCGCCGCCGGCGATATGGGCCAGCTTGGTCGCGGCCTCCATGGTGTCGGCTGCATAGTGGCCGCGGAAGGTGGCGTCGAGTACCCAGCGGTTGTTGATGACGTCGGCCATACGAGCCGCCTCGCAGTCGGCAGCGCTGTTGGGATCGAGGGGATACTTGGGCTCCAGGTTCTGGACAATGCCGATCTCGCCCTCAAAGCCGCCCTCATGGAAGGCGACGACAGCCTTGGCGTGGGCCACCATCATGTTGTGCATGAGCTGGAAGGCCTTGTCCAGGCGGTACTTCTCGCCGTGCGGCCAGTTGCCGACGATAAAGCTGCCCTCGGCGGTTGCGGGAATCTCGTTAAAGGTAAACCAGTGCTTGACCTCGGTGAACTCGGCAAAGCAGAACTTGGCGTACTCGACAAAGGCGTCGATCGTCGTGCGCGTCAGGAATCCCTCGCCGCCGTTCTGGTAAAAGGCCTCGGGTGTATCGAAGTGATCGAGCGTGACATAGGGGATAACGCCGGCATTGTTGCAGGTGGCGAAAAGCTCGTGATAGAAAGCGACGCCCTCGGGGTTAATCTCGCCGGTGCCACTGGGGAAGATACGGCTCCAAGCTATGGAGACACGGATGCCGTTGATGCCGAAGCGCTGGCACAGGTCGATATCGACCGGATATTTGTTGTAGAAGTCGCTTGCAGGGTCGGGGGAGAAGCGACCCTGAGCAGCCAGGAAATCGTCCCAGGGCACTTTGCCCTTGCCGTGCGTGCGGGTCTCGCCCTCAACCTGATAAGCGGCGGTGGCGCCGCCAAACACAAAGCCGTCGGGGAACTGCATGGGGTTGGTCATGAGTCATCCTTTCTGTGGGATACGAATAGGGAGAGGTGCCCGAACTGGGGATCCGGGCACCAACAGAGGGAGGAACTAGTCGAGGTTCTCGCGGAGCCACTTGATGGCGCCAGCGGGGTCGCGGGTAAGGTCGATATATTCCTTACCGCGGGGAGCGAGCAGCTTAATGCCCAGGCGATCGGTGTCGGCCTTCATGTCGTTGTAGTAGCTACGAACCTGCGGGGCGAGCACGATGACGTCGTACTGGTCCATGATGGCAGTGTGCTGGCCATAGGCGCCTGCAGAGGAAGCGATGTTCTCTCCGGTCTGCGCGGCACCTTCCTTGATGGCATTGGCAAGCATGGCAGAGGTGCCGGCGCCGGCGCACAGGACGAGGACCTTCAGGCCATCGACATCCTTCTTGGCGGATGCTTCGGCGGCGGGCTCGGGCTCGGGCTGATCGGCGACAGGCTTGCTGTCGGCGGCGGCAACAGTCGTCTCGGCGGAAGCGGTAGCCTGCTCGACAGCGGGCGCAGAGGCGTTGTCGGCGATGGCAACGGCACCATTGGACTCGAGACCCAGCTCGGCGGCGCGCTCGGCCTCCTGGTCGCAGAGCAGCTTATCGTATGCCTTCAAGAACGGCAGGTAGATGATGGCGTCCAGCAAGATGATAATCGCGACAAATACCAGGGCAATAAGCTGGAAGTTCGTGGTGATGAAAATGCCGATGGGGGCGGGGGTGGCCCACGGCACCACGAAGGAGAAACCGTTCATGCCCACGTTATCGATAAAGAACTTGGCAACACTCACGTTGACGCAGCCGGCGGTAACAAAGGGGATGAGCATGTAGGGGTTAAGGATCATCGGCGCGCCAAAGAGCAGCGGTTCGTTGACGGCGAAGGCAACAGGAACAATCGAGGCCTTACCGACGGCTTTGAGCTGCTTGGACTTCATAAAGAGAATCAGCAGAAGCGGCACGATGAACGTGGCGCCGGTGCCGCCGAACTCGCCCACGAGCGACATGTTAAAGGTGAGGGAGTGGGCGGGGTGACCACCGGCCAGCAGAACCTGCAGGTTCTCGGCCTGGTTGGCAAGACGGATGGGGTCGATGCCCGGCTGGACGATCGAGGGGCCGTGGACGCCGATGAACCAGAAGAATGCGGTGGCAGCCTGGATAAGGATAAGGCCAGGATAGGTTTCTGCAGCGGTAAAGAGCGGGGAGAGCAGTTTAATAAGCAGCTCAGAGAACGGAACGCCCATGAGGTTGCGCACGACGACATCGATGATGCCGCAGATGATGACGGCGCCGCCAAAGGGGATGATGTCGCGGAAGTTCTGAGCGATGGCGCCCGGGACCTCCTTGGGCAGCTTAATGGTCAGATCGCGCGAGACGCAGAACTTATAGACCCACACGGTAATGAACGCGGCGATATAGGCCGAGAACAGACCGCGCGTACCCATGCTGGTGCAGTCGAAGACCGAAAGCTCGGAGCCGTTGAACTTGGTGGTGAACTGCGTAACGGCGAGCAGCAGCATGCTGCACTGGGCGGCCACCATGGTGGAGCCGTCGTTGAGCACCTTGCCGGCGGGCATGCGACGGTTCATGGAAGCCGTAAAGTTCTTGGCAGTGGTGCCGGCGACCATGATGCCCATAACGCCCATGGTGAAGTTGTACAGCTTGTTGCACCAGTCGATGAGCGGTTGGGGCAGCGTGATGCCGACTACGCCGGGAAGGGTGGCGATCAACAGGAAGATCGAAGAGGTGAGGACGATGGGCATGCACCCAAGGAATCCGTCCTTGATGGCCTGGAGGTAGATGTTCCTCGAGATCTTCTCAAAGAACGGTTGATGCTTTTCGAGCATCTTTACGATGGCGTCCATAGAGCTCCTTTGCTGCTCGATGCGCGATGCATGTGGATGGAACTGGTCGTCGATGGATGGTCAGGACTGCCCGGAAACCTTCCTGCTTAAGGAAGGCATTGCGAAATGACAACGTAAGACATTTTTGGAAGAGCAACAAGGATATACGGGTGAGCGGTCGATATTGTTCGGTAAACGGTTGATTTATCAATCAGGCAGGTAGTGTATGCTAGAACGCAAAAAACAAGCGATGCATAACCGACTGGAGAAGTAGTGGCAACGATGGACAAGAAAAATGTCTCAATGAACGATGTGGCAGTTGCCGCGGGCGTTTCTCTCAAGACGGTGTCGCGCGTGATCAACGAGCCCGATAGCGTGCGCGAGTCGACGCGCGATAGGGTCCATTCCGCAATGGAGGCGCTCGGGTTTCGAACCAACTTTGCCGCGCGTTCACTCAAGTTGGGCCGTTACGGGTGCATCGGCGTGGTGATGTTCCACTTGTCGGGCGGCGCCGTGGACATGATTGACGGTATCGCAGATGCCGCCGAAGAGCGTGGTTTTGCGCTTACGATGATCAAAAAGCGGGCGGGGGAGAAGATGACCCTTGCCGATGCTGCGCGTAGGATGTCGCAGCTTCCCGTCGACGGCATGATCTTCAACCTGCGTCAGATGGTCGATGACTTTGATACCTTTGAGGCGCCGAAAGACCTCAAGACGGTGATTATCACGCCGATGGAACATCCTACCTGCTCTACCGTTAGTGACGATCAAGAGGGTGGTGCGCGCATGGCGTGCGAGCACTTCTTAAATCGCGGGCACAAGAACGTGTATTTCGTCTCTGGTAAGAAAGAGTCGCTGTCGAGCCAGTGCCGTATGAAAGGTTGGCGTGCGGCACTCGAGGCGCGTGGCATTGAGCCGCCCGAGCCTCTGCAAGGCGATTGGAATGCGGATAGTGGCTATGCCGCGGGCCTTGCGCTTGCCGATAAACCCGATTGCACGGCGGTCCTCGCTGCTAACGACTGCATGGCAAACGGCGTGATGATGGCTCTGCGTGACAGAGGGCTCAGGGTGCCCGACGACGTGTCTGTGATCGGCTTCGACGATGAGCTCTACAAGACGATTCCCAACTCGATTCTGACGTCGGTGAAGTTTCGCCACCGCGAGCTGGGCGTCCGTGCGCTCAACGAGGTCGTCGCGGGCCTAGAAGCCCCGAGCTCCAGAAGCCGCACGCTTGTGTCGGGCGTGTTGGTCGAGCGTTCCAGCGTAAAGGACCTGCGGGCGTAGACGTGCTCGGCCTGTTCGTCTAAATCTGTAATAGGTAGGACCGAAAAACTCGGCTAGATGTTACAGATTGAGATGAACAGGAGGACGGGTGCGGTCTAAACAAAATGGCCCGCGCATCACACATCGATGCACGGGCCATTTATTGTCTGCGAGCGGCAGGTGGTGTCAGCGTCTTATGCCTCGAGGTTTTCCTCGATCCAGGCGACGGCACCCTTGGGATCCTTAGTGAGGTCGATGTACTGTTTGCCCTTGGGCGACAGCAGCGTGATGCCCAGGCGGTCGGTGTCGGCCTTCATCTCGTTGTAATAGGTGCGAACCTGCGGAGCCAGGACGATGACGTTGTACTGGTCCATGATGGCGTAGTGGCTGCCGTAGGCACCGGCGTTGGCGGTAATGTCGATGCCCAGCTCGTCGGCGCCTTCCTTAAGCGCGTTGGCGAGCAGTGCAGAGGTGCCGGCGCCAGCGCACAGAACCAGAACCCTCAGATCCTTGCCCTTAAGGGCGGACGGAGCTGCGGAGGCCTCGGTGGCAGAAGCGGTCTCGACAACAGGAGCCTCAACGGCGGGGGCGGCAGCGGTCTTGACGGCCTTGGTCTCCTCGGCCTCTTCTTCGGCCAGGGTCTCGGCCTCCTGCTTGCACAGGACGTTGTCGTAGGCCTTGCAGAACGGGTAGTAGATCAAGAAGTCAACGACCAGCAGGACGACAACCAGGACCAGAGAGATCGGCTGGAAGTTGGTGTCGATGAAGGTGCCGATCGGTCCGGGGAGTGCCCACGGCATGGCATAGATAAAGCCGTTCATGCCCAAAAAGTCGATGAAGAACTTACCAATGAGGACGTTGGCCACGGGGGCAAACAGGAACGGGATCAGGAAGTACGGGTTGAGGATGATGGGCGCGGCGAACAGCAGCGGCTCGTTGACGGCGAACATCACGGGTACGACAGAGGCTTTGCCGACGGCCTTGAGCTGCTTGGAGCGCATAAAGAGCAGGAAGATGATCGGGACAATGAACGTGGCGCCGGTGCCGCCGAGTTCGCCGATGTAGTTACCGAAGTTCTCGGTCAGGGCGAGGGCGGGGTGACCGCCGGCCTGCAGCGTGGCGAGGTTGGTGGTGATGTTGCCAAACAGTGCGGCGTTGAGGGCAGGCTTAACGACCGAGGGGCCGTGGATGCCCATGAACCAGAACAGCGGGATCATGAACCAGATGAGGGCGAGGCCGGCGTAGGAATCGGCAGCGGCGAACAGCGGGCTCACCAGCGTGGAGATGACGTTGGCAAACGGGACGGCCAAGCAGGTGCGGCAGATAACGTCGACGACGGCGACAAACAGGATGGAGAAGCTGAAGGCGAAGATGTCGCGGAAGTTCTGGGCGATGGCGCCGGGGACTTCTTTGGGCAGCTTGATGGTGATGTCTCGCTTAATGCAGAAGGCATAGATGTTGACCGTGGCAAATGCGGCGACAAAGGAGCTCAGCAGGCCCTTGGTGCCCATGTTGTCGGTAAAGAACACCGAGACATCGGCGCCGTCGATCTTGGCACTCGTCTGGGTAACGGCCAAGATGAGCATAGCGCACATGGCGGCGACCATGGTGCTCGTGGCGTTGATGGCCTTGCCGGCAGGCATGCGGCGGTTCTTGGAGCCGGTCAGCGCGCTTGCGGTGGTGCCGGCGACCATGATGCCCACGACGCCCATCGTGAAGTTGTAAACCTTGTTGCAGAAGTTCACGACGTCGACGTTCCACCAGTCGGGCAGCGTAAAGCCGCCGACCGTGGCGACAACGCCCGGCAGGGTTGAAATAAGCAGGAAGACAGAAGAAGACAGGATGATGGGCATTGCTGCCAAAAAGCCGTCTTTAATGGCCTGAAGGTAGATGTTCTTAGAGACCTTGTCGAAGTACGGCTGACCTTTCTCCAAGAACTTAACGATCGATTCCATAGTTCACGCTCCTCTTTGCATGAAATCTTAATGGCATGGACGTTGAAAACCTATATGGTCTCCCGCTTGCTAAAAGCCCGGGTGCAGGCGGGGTCGGTCCCAGGGGGAGAGAGGGGAGCGGCTGGGTTTGTATCGCATGGGGCCGCTCCCCCTCGGGGGAAAGCGAGGCGATGCGCTACTGCGCGTCCGCCATAGTGTCGGCGAGCTCCTTGTACCAGAGTGCCGACTGCTTGATGTAGCGTTTTTGCGTGTCGAAGTCGATGTAGAACAGGCCGTAGCGCTTGTTATAGCCATTGGCCCACGAGAACTGGTCCTGCAGGCTCCAGATAAAGTAGCCCTGGACGTCGACGCCCTCGGCACGCGCCCGGAGCACCTTCTCCATGTGCTGGTCGACAAAGTCGATGCGCTCGGGATCGGCGACGATGCCGAGCGCATCGGGCTCGGGGTCCTTGTGGCCCAGGCCGTTTTCGGTGATATAGATGACGGGGAGGTTGGGATAGGTGGCGCTGATGTGCTTGAGCGTGTCGTAGAGGCCTTGCGGGTAGATGAGCCAATCCCAGTCGGTGGTGGGGATACCCGGCATATCGACCTGCTGCCCGACGCCCTTAAACTTAAAGCACGAGGTGCCCTTGTCTCCGGTGCCGTTAAAGCTGTTGGTGGACTCGCCATCGTAGGCGGCGATAAACGCCGACTGATAGTAGTTGAGGCCGAACATATCGTTGCGGGGCGCCGCCTTGGCGAGCTCCTCCATGTCGCTGTCCTCAACCGTAAGTGTGGCGTTGTTGGCACGCAGAATCTCGTTGATGAGTGAGAGGGTGCGCGCGGAGTAGTGACCCAGGAAGGCGCCGTCCATGATGAAGTCGGTGTAGAAGGCGTTGTACAGGTCGGCGGCGTGCTGGTCGGCGGGCGAGTCGGTAGCAGGATATGCCGGCGTCAGGACGTTGACCATGCCAATGCGTCCGCCCAGGTGCTCGGTCTCGTCAAGATCCTTATACAGGTTGACGGCGCGGGCGTGGGCAACGAGCTCGTTGTGCTGGCTCTGGATGCCGCTCGTCACATCAAAGTGATGGTTGGGCGGGAAGTTGCCTTGGATGTATTGGGAGTGCGAGAGGCTGATGAGCTCGTTGATGGTGAACCAATTCTTGACCTCGCGGAACTCGCGGAAGCAGAACTCGGCATAGCGCACATAGGCGTCGACGGTCTTGCGGTTGAGCCAGTCGCCCTGGTTGAACAGGGCGGCGGGGGAGTCAAAGTGATGCAGGGACACATAGGGCTCGACGCCATACTTTTTGCAGCAGGCGAACAGCTCGTGGTAGTGCTTAACGCCCTCGGCGAGGGGTTCGGCATCGTCGCCGTTGGGGAAGATGCGGGTCCAGGCGATGGACACACGAATGGCGTTGAGTCCATGCTCGGCAGAAAGGCGGATATCCTCCTCGTAGCGGTTGTAGAAATCACTGGCCGGGTCGGGCAAAAAGCGACCCTGGGCGACAAGGTAATCGTCCCACATGGTCTTACCCTTGCCTGCCACCTTCGTGGAACCTTCCGTTTGGTACGCGGCGGTTGCGGCGCCCCAAACAAAGCCCTTCGGCAGCTGCTGTACGCGGTTTAGCAAAGACATATGCATACACCCTCTCGTCTCGCTGTTCGATATTGTGCGTTTGCGCTCAGGAGGCTCCCTGGTTAGCGTTCAGCGGTGAAAAAGCCCGATAAACACTATCTTAAAATGATTAGAACCAAAATGAGCACGTGAACATTTGACAATGAGCACGTTAACATCCGGCTGGGATGTATAGAAACAAAACAACTTCAAACAGCCGCGAACGGTTGTATTTGTTCGGTAAGCGGTTTTGATTGACAGAAGTTTTCATGTTGTGGTATATGGCTCGGGTATCATGAGCACGTTATCAATGTATGTACGATGCGCCATGGGCGCGGGGAATAGTTGGGAAGCAGGTTAGCGTGGAAGGCATGGATCAGCAGACAAGGAATGGTCGTTCGGCGAGCGCGGCAGAGGTTGCGGCGCTCGCTGGCGTGAGCCGCCAGACTGTGTCTCGCGTGGTCAACGGTATGCCCAACGTGACGGAAAAGACGCGCAAGCGTGTGCTGGCCGCCATGGAAGAGCTGGGCTTTCGTCCCAATTTTGCTGGAGCGGCGTTGCGCGGCGGGTCGTATCGTTCTATTGGCCTGTGCATGTACAACATCACACGTGTCGGTAACCTGGCGACGCTCGAGGGTATCATGCAAGCGGCGCGCGAGCACGATTTTGCCGTCACTATGATCGAGATGGGCGGCGACAAGCCCTATGCACTTGCCGATGCCTCGCGCCGCATGGTCGAGCGACCCGTCGACGGCATGATTCTCAACATGAACCGCATGGCTCCCGATTTTGAGGAGTTTGTTCCCCAGCCGGGAGTGCGAACGGTCATCCTGTCCATGTATGCGCATCCGCGCTGCACGACGATCGACTCCGACCAGTATGGTTCGTGCGAGCTGTTGACCAATTATCTGCTGGAACATGGTCACTCGAATATGCGGTTTGTGGCGGGTCCGGAAAACTCGATTTCCTCGCGTTTTCGTGAGGCCGGTTGGCGCGATACGCTGGGTCGTGCTCATGTCGATGCCGCTCCGATGCTGCGTGGCGATTGGAGTGCGGACAGTGGGTACGCCATGGGCGAGCGGATTGCGGCCGAGGTGCTTGCCGGCGGGTCGCAGGCGCCGACTGCCGTGCTTGCGGCAAATGACCAGATGGCGCTGGGCGTTATCGCCGCGCTCGAGAACGCGGGCCTGTCCGTGCCCGACGACGTGAGCGTGGTTGGTATCGACGACGCACTCGAGGGACTTGTTCCTCACAATCGGCTGACGACGCTGCGATTTGATTTGCGCGGTGTCGGTAAGCTTGCGTTTGAGGCGGCGATTGGAGAGAGCTCGTCTATCGAGGCGATTCATGTGCCGAGTACGCTGGTCGAACGCTCGACTGTTAGGGACATACGGGGTTAGGTCCTACTCCGTTTGTCTCGATTTGTAACAGGTAGACGGTCAAAAGCGGGCTACGTGTTACAGATTTAGATTCTTCGGAAAGAGCAATCCTGTTCGTCTCAATCTGTAACAGCTAGGACCAAAAAAACTCAGCTAGATGTTACAGATTGAGACGAACGGCTTCCGACCTGAACAAAAAGGTCGGGGGCGGCTCGCCGTGTGACGTGCCGCCCCCGGCTGAGAAATGGGGACAGGTTATGTGGGCGGTGCAACTCCGCCAACCGCTCGTCGCAAGCCGCTAGTCCAGACGACGGGTCTGCGCCACGTGCTTATACCAGTATGCGCTCGCCTTGGGCGTGCGCTTCTGGGTTTCAAAGTCGACGTAGAAGAAGCCGTAACGCTTGTTGTAGCCATTGGTCCAGGAGAACTGATCCTGCAGGCTCCACAGGAAGTAGCCGCCCACGTTGACGCCCACCTCCATGGCCTTGAGCAACCAGCGCAGGTGCTGCTCGATGTAGTCGATGCGCGGCTGGTCGTCCACAAAACCGTCCTTGTAGGGGTCCTTGTAGCCCATGCCGTTTTCGGTGATGAAGATCTGCTTGTAGTTGGGGTAGCGCTGCTTAATGTAGACGAGCAGATCGAACAGACCCTCGGGATAGATGATCCAGTCCCAGTCGGTGGTGGGGATGCCGGGCTTGTTCACGTGCTCGCCAATGCCCTTGACGCGCCAGCGGCCGGTGCCCTTCTCGCCCGTACCGTTGTGGTGCAGGTCGTTCTCGCCATCGTAAGCCTTGAGGAAGCGGCACTGGTAGTTGTTAACGCCCAGGTAGTCGTTGTAGAGCGCGGCCTCGCGCATAATCTCGAGGTCCTCGTCCAAGATCTCGATGGTGCCGCCCGAGACGGCAGCCAGGCGGTTGGCGCACTCGAGGGTGTCGGGCGCGTAGTCGCCGCGGAAGGTGGTGTCGAGCAAGAACTGGTTCTGCAGCACGTGCTCGTTGTTGGCGGCCTTGATGTCGGTGGGGTCGTTCTCGTTGAGCGGGTACTTAAACTCTAGCGACTGAATGACGCCGATTTTGCCCTTAAAACCGCCGTTGTGGAAGGCCAGTACTGCCTTGGCGTGGGCGAGCATCATGTTGTGCTCGCACTGGAAGGCCTCGGCCAGATGCGCCTTGACGCCACCGGGGAAGGTGCCCTCGATGTAGGTGTTGGAGGCGTCGGCCCAGATCTCGTTAAAGGTGAACCAGTAGGTCACCTGGTCGGCGTACTCCTTAAAGCAGAAGGTGGCAAAGTCCACAAAGGCGTCGATGGTCTCGCGGTTGAGGAAGTCGCCCTTCTCAAAGAGGGGAAGCGGCGTATCGAAGTGATGCAGCGTGACAAACGGCTCAACGTGGTGCTTGTGGCACTCGGCGAAGAGATCGTGGTAGAACTGGACGCCCTCGGGGTTGATTTCGCCGGTGCCGTTGGGGAAGATGCGGCTCCAGGCGATGGAGAGACGAATGCCGTTGATGCCGAACTCCTCGCACAGCTTCAGGTCGACGGGGTACTGGTTGTAGAAGTCCGAAGCGGGATCGGGGGAAAAGCGCCCCTGGGCCTCCAGGAAGTCGTCCCAGGCAACCTTGCCCTTACCGTGAGTGCGGGTCTCGCCCTCTACCTGGTAGGCAGCAGTGGCGCCGCCAAAGACAAAGTCCTCGGGAAACTGCGCGGGCGGGTTGGTGACGCTAGCAGGATTAACGGACATGATGATCCAATCGTCTAGATCGAAGGGCCAGCCGGCTGCTGATGGTCGACTGGCCCTGGACGTTACTTACTTCGAAAGCTGCTCGCTTACGAAGGCGAGAGACTTATCGCCGTTCTGGGAGAGCTCGATGTACTGCTTGCCACGGCAGGCAACGCACTTGTTGCCCACGCGCTCGCAGTCTTTCTGCAGGTCGGCCAGGTAGCTGGCGGCTTGCGGGGCCAGGACGACCAGGTCAAAGTCGGGGAGCATGTCCACGTGGTTGCCATAGGCCTCGGCAGCGGTCTCGAGGTTAATACCGCGCTCCTTGGCGGCCTTGGCCAGCGCGTTGGCGAGCAGACCCGAGGTTCCGCCGCCCTGGCAGAGCACGAGCACGCGCTTGCCGTTGAGGTCGCTGGCGGTCGTTGCCTCGGCGGCGGGTGCTGCGGGAACGGCGGGGGCATCGGACTTCACGGCCCCGGCAGCAGCGCCGGCGGCAACGCTCTTGGCATCGGCCTTGCCCTGGAAGGCATCGTTGAGCTTGGCGGCCTTCTCGGCGTTCTTGGCGGCGAGCTCCTCCTCGGAAATCTCGGCCTCCTCAGCGCACTTCTGGGCGTCATAGGCACGGAAGAAGGGGTAGTACAGAAGGAAGTCGACGACCAGGATGATGGCGAGCATCACAAAGGCGAGCGGCTGGAAGCCCAGGCCCATGATGGTGCCGATGGGGCCGGGGACGGTCCAGGGCAGGGTGTACATAAAGCCGTTCATGCCCAAGAAGTCGATAAAGATCTTGAGGATCCAGATGTTGGCGATCGGGGCAAAGACAAACGGAACAAAGAAGACGGGGTTGAGCACGATGGGCGCGGCGAACAGCAGCGGCTCGTTGACGGCGAAGCACACGGGGACGATAGCGGCCTTACCGACGGCGCGCATCTCTTGGGACTTGGCCAGGAAGCAGAACATAAAGACCAGGACGAGCGTGGCACCGGTGCCGCCCATGCAGACGACGAAGTACTGGGCGCCCTGCGTCAGGACGGCGGAAGCGTGCTCGCCGGCCTGGAATGCAGCCAGGTTGTCGGTCATGTTGGCAACGAGGGCGGCGGCGATGGCAGGCTCGACGATCGAGGGGCCGTGGACGCCCACGAACCAGAACAGGCTCATGGCGCCGTAAATCACAGCGAGGCCGATATAGCCGTCGGCAGCGGTGAACAGGGGCTGGAACACCTGGATGACGCCCTGGGCAAAGCAGAAGCCAAAAGCAGCGCGGAAGACGATGTCAAAAACCCAAAAGACAGTGATGCAGACGGAGAAGGGGATGATGTCCTTAAAGGTCTGCGAGATGTTGGGCGGAACCTGCTCGGGCATCTTGACGGTGATGTTGCGCTTAATGAAGAACTTGTAGATGATGCCGGTCACAAACGCAGCGATAAAGGCGGTCAGCAGGCCTTTGGAACCAAGGTAGGTGGTGTTGAAGCCGCTGGCGGCGTCCGTGGCGACCGTGTCGCTCGAAAGGAGCAAGAAGCCGATGATGGCCGCGCACATGCACGAGATGAAGTTGATCTGGTTATTCTTGGGCAGGTCGCGGTTCTGCGCGTCGGCGAAGTGCTTGGCCGTGGTGGCGGCGCAGGCGATGGCCAGGATGCCCATGGAGTAGTTGTAGCACTTCCACAGAGCGTTGTTGATGTCATCGGGCCAGTAGAAACCCCAGATGTTGGGGACCGAGGCTACCAGGCAGAAGATGGACGAGAAGATGATGATGGGGATGACGGAGATAAAGCCGTCGCGGATCGCCTTGAGGTACTTGTTGCGGGCGATCGCGTTGAAAAAGGGCTGGCCCTTTTCGATGATGGCGATGAGTTGCTCCATGCAATGCTCCTAAGAGTCGTTGGGTTAGCAACGATGGTGGCTTTTGACGTTCGGTTGCCAAAATGTTGACGTTGCCATTTTGTGACACAAAAAAAGACGCGAACCGGTGGTTCCTGTGCCTGCGAACCGTCGATTCCTTACGCGTAAACGTTTGAGCTGCCCGGTGGCTCTGTGTTTGCACAATGGCAACGTTAACATTTGGGCGACAAAAGCCGTTCGGGGAAGCAAAAATGTCGGTGAACGGTAGGTTTTGGGTGGTGAGCGTATGGTGGGGGAGGCGTTAGATATACTTGAAGACGTTTCATTTGACTGCGTAGGGTGCCACCAATGGCATCGTTGACATAGAAAGATCGACCTATGGCCGCTGTTAAAAAATCGGTATCCGTCAAAGACGTGGCGCGCCTCGCGGGCGTCTCGGAGCAGACGGTCTCGCGCACCGTGCACGATTCGCCCAGTGTGCGCCCCGAGACCAAGGAGCGCGTGCGTGCCGCCATGCGCGAGCTGGGGTATCGCCCCAATTTTGCCGGTCGATCGCTGCGCCGTGGCAAGTTTAAGACCGTCGGCGTCGCCATGTTCAACATTACCGGTACCGGCAACCTCGACCGTATGGAGGGCTTTGCCGCCGCGGCCGACAAACATGGCTATGCCATCACCCTCACTAAAGTAGATGGACATCCCTATACCCTCGAGAGCGCATCGTCGCGTATGAGCGCGCTGCCGGTAGACGGCATGGTCGTGATCATGAATCGCATGCCGGCGGACTTTGGCACCTTCGAGCCGCTGCCCGGCATGCAGACGGTGCTCGTTACGATGCTGGAGCACCCGCTCTGTTCAACGGTCGATAACGACCAGTTCGATTGCTCGCGCCAGGTGGTCGAGTATTTGCTGGAGCAGGGGCACAAGACCGTGCACTTTATCTCGTGTCCCGAGCGCTCGCTTTCGGGCATGCGGCGCGAGGAAGGCTGGCGCGAGACATTGCGCGCGCATGGAATTGAGCCGCCGCGACTCGTCCGTGGGGATTGGACGGCACAGAGCGGATATGCTGCCGGTCAGGCTCTGGCGGAAGATCCGACCTGTACGGCCATTTATGCTTCCAACGATGCCATGGCATACGGCTGCATTCGCGGGCTCGAGTCGTGCGGAAGGCGTGTGCCCGAGGACGTGAGCGTGGTGGGTGTTGATGACAGCCTGGGCGATATCGTGCCCGACCGTCGCCTGACCACGGTGCGCTTTGACAACAAGCGCGTCGGCATGTGGGCGGTCGACAAGATTGCCGGCGCCGATGGGGGTGCGTCTGGCGTGGAGCACATGCTGATCCCCGGTGTGCTTGTAGAGGGCGATACGGTGCGCGATTTGCGTTAGGGTGCGGCCCTGTTTGGGTTGCCGCTAATTGTGTTCGATATTGTTCAGATTGGTTTAAAAACCGTTCACGGGCGAAAAATGACCGTTCATAGTTCGAAATTACGTTTTGCGCTGTTCTTTTTTGTTTGAATGTTATTGTTTCTGTCATACACAACGCAGCGCGTATGCCCGGACGCGATGCTCTCCATTGGTTCATATGTGAAAGGAACGCAATATGGCAACCAAAGAAGAAATCTCGATGGTTGGATTCGAGATCGTCGCATACGCAGGTGACGCCCAGACCGATCTGCTTGCAGCGCTCGATGCTGCTCGCGAGGGTGACTTTGAGAAGGCCGAACAGCTGCACAAGGATGCCAGCGATGCGCTCATCGGTGCCCACGACACGCAGACCAAACTGCTTTCGCAGGAGGCCGGCGGTGGCGAGATGGAGATGACCTTCATCATGGCTCACGCTCAGGACACTCTCATGACCACTATGATCCTGGAGAAGCAGACCCGCTTTACCATCGATGCCTACAAGCGCATCGCCGAGCTCGAGGCCAAGCTCGCCTAACGAGCCCTCACAACCAAGTCCCCTTCCAAAAGCTCTGCCGCTACCCGCGGCAGGGCTTTTTCTGTCCTCCTCCAAGTTGCGGTGAAATAGGGACTGAATAGGGGCCGACGGGCGCAAAACAATCCCTATTCCACCGCAACTCATCCGGAGATAGTCATTGGGGACAGTCTTGGTGCGCCCTGTTCGTCTTCCCGTTCGTTTTTTGCTCGGTGGGTATACTTTCTTTCGCATTAAACGCCGGACTGAGGAGGTATCCAAATGCCGGATAACGGGTCAATACAAAAAAGAGACGCGCACGAGATGGCTCATGGGCGTCCTGTCCAGATAACCGAGCACATGACGGTAACAGAGCTGCAGCCCAGCCTGTCCGATGTCGTGTGCGCAAACAAAAAGCTGCAGATTGGCTTTATCGTTGCGCTCGTGGTACTGGCGCTGCTGTCGGGCTTTGTAGCTCGTCCGCATTTTGCCGATACCAAAACTTGGGACTCCACCATCGAGGTCATCGATCAAAAGAAAGGTAACGTACTGGCGCTCACGACCTCGTGCGTGGCGCTGTCTGCGGGCATTACCGCGCTGCCGGGTGATACGGGAACGCCGGTTGCCGAGCAGCTCGCACAGCTTTCAGGCAACCTTGGTATCGTGCTTGCCGTGCTATACCTAGAGAAATATTTGCTCACGATTTTGTGGTCGGTTGGCCTGGGCATCTTAATTCCGTTTGCGTTGGTGCTCTTTGCGGTGTCGCTCGGCATTCACGGGCGCTGGAGCACGAGCACTGTCCTGCGCCGTGTGGCGACGCGCGTGCTGGTGGTTGCCGTGATCGGCATGGCGCTCGTGCCCGCGAGCGTATGGGTGTCGCAGAAGGTCGATGAAACGTATCGCGTAAGTATTGAGCAAGCTGAGCAAAAGGCTGCGGACGCGGCCGACACCACGGACAAGTCAGCCGAGACCAGCTCAAAATCGAACAAGAAAAAATCCGAGACCACGGAGTCCAAAAACGTGCTCGAGCAGTTGACTGATGGGGCATCGAGCCTTGTTACGTCGGTGACCAGCGGCGCCAAGCAGATGACCGATGAGATCGTGCGGCAGGTGACCGATCTGATTGAAGGTGTCATCGTGATGATCGTGACTTCGTGCGTTATCCCGCTGCTGGTGCTCGTGGCGTTCCTGTGGCTGGGCCACGTGCTGCTGGGGATCGATATTTCCGGCCCGGCGAACTATTTGACGGGTCGTTTCTTGAGCGCTCCTTCCAAGCACGCCAAAAAGGGCGGGCAGTCTGAGTAGGCGGCAAAGCGATCTTTGGAAAACCAACCGTAAGAAGGGCGGCCGAGATGCGTTCTCGGCCGCCCTTTTTGTTTGTTGAATACGTGACAAGCCGGGCATTCCCTGAATCCAAACGGTCAGCAATCATCCGTGAACGGTATTTGTTCAAAAAAGAACAAAGATAAACAAATAGTTGTTGCAGTTACTGTTCGAATGTGTTCAAATAAACATGAACAGTGAAGAACCGCACATTCAGATGCCCGGACCTGAACGCGATTCAACACTTCCAAACAGAAACTACGCACCTGCGTATCTCTCAAGGAGGATGTCATGAGGGTTGTAATCGCTTCCGATGCCGACGGTATGTCGATGAAGGAGTCCATCAAGGAGATGCTCATCGCCGACGGTCACGAGGTCGTCGACTATTCCGAGACCCCTGCCGCGGACTTTGTCGATTCCGCGACCGCCGTTGCCAAGGACCTGCTGGAGCACAAGGATTCCCAGGGCTTCGCATTCGATAAGTACGGCGTCGGCTCCTATATGGCCGCCGTCAAGATTAAGGGCATGGTCGTCGCCAACATTTCTGACGAGCGTTCCGCCTACATGACCCGCGAGCACAACGGCTCGCGCATGGTCACCATGGGCCCGGGCGTTGTGGGCACCGAGGTCGCCAAGAAGATCGCCCGCGAGTTCCTGCGCGCCCAGTACGCCGGCGGCCGTCACCAGATCCGTGTCGACATGCTCAACAAGATGGCCTAACGAGAGCCACCGAGAACTCGAACTTCTACCTCAACTTGTGAATTCAGACGAAAGGACGTTCTGATGAAGAAGACCATCGCAATCGGTTGCGACCATATCGTTACGGACGAGAAGATCTATCTGGCCGACCGCCTGGAGCAGGCTGGCTACAAGGTGCTCGACTGCGGTACCTACAGCCACACCCGTACGCACTATCCCATCTACGGTAAGGCCGTGGGCGAGGCTGTTGCCAGCGGCAAGGCCGACTTTGGCGTGGCCCTGTGCGGCACCGGCATCGGCATCACCAACGCCGTCAACAAGGTTCCCGGCGCTCGCTGCGCTCTGGTCCGCGACATGACCTCTGCCCTGTATGCCCGTCGCGAGCTCAACGCCAACATCGTGGGCTTTGGCGGCAAGATCACCGGCGAGTTCCTGATGGCCGACATCATGCTTGCTTTCCTGGAGGAGCCCTACGAGAAGACTCCCGAGCACGATGCCCTGATTGCCAAGATCGATGCCTGCAACAAGGCTGACGCCGAGGCTCAGGCTGACCCGCACTTCTTTGACGAGTTCCTCGAGAAGTGGGACCGCGGCGAATACCACGATTAGCGGGTATCCGGCGTAATTAACTAGTCCGTTGACGGCTCGCGTTTCTGTGATGGGGCGCGGGCCGGTTTTCTATCAGCCCAATTGGCCCAGCGGGCTGGACGTGCATTGTTCTTTTGTTTGCGGCGCTGCCTCATTACCTTTCTGCTAAAGGCACGACGTTCACAATGGATCGTGCGAGATGATATGTGAAGGAGAAGATTCCCATGGAGTTTGTTCTTGATAACGGCTCTGTCCGCATTGCGTTGAGCACGGCTGGCGGATCGTTCACTTCTATTACGGCCAACGGTCGTGAGTACCTGTGGCAGGGCGACCCGGCGGTGTGGTCGGGCCAGGCACCCATTTGTTTCCCGATCTGCGGCGGCCTTCGAGACGGTCACGCAATGACCATGGGCGGCCGCGAGGTTAAGCTCGCCCGTCACGGCTTTGCTCGCAAACAGGAGTGGAAGCTCGAGGAGCAGGGCGACAACATGGTCGCGCTGAGCCTAAGCTCTGCCGACCATGCCGAGTTGCTCGAGCAGTACCCGTATCCGTTTAAGATCGTTGCTCGTTACACGATCGATGCGGCTAAGGTGGCCGTGTCGTACGAGGTGACCAATGAGGGCACCGAGGACATGCCGTTCTTTGTGGGTGGCCACCCTGGCTTTAAGTGCCCGCTTGACGAGGGCGAGTCCTATGACGACTACGAGCTCCATTTTGATCAGCGCGAGGCCGCCGAGCTCTGTACTGCCGTTCCTTCGACGGGTCTGATTGATGTTGAGCATCGCAGCAAGAACCCCATGATCGACCAGAACCTGCCGCTGACCCACGAGCTCTTCGACTTCGCGGAGACCATCTTTGACGTGCTCGAGAGCCGCGTGGTTACGCTGACCAAGAAGACCGAGGACAAGGGCGTGCGCCTGACGTTCCCCGATATGCCGTACCTGATTGTGTGGAGCAAGCCCGAGGGCGACTTTGTGGCCGTGGAACCGTGGGGCGGCCTGTCCACCTGCTCCGACGAGGACGATATCCTGGAGCACAAGCGCGGCTGCCTGGTGGCCAAGCCGGGGGAGACAGTTACTCGCGGCTTTGAGATCGAGATCCTTTAAAGAGCTATCGTATGTTTGGGGCCGCGCGTGTCGTGCCCCGGAAACAGGAGTTCAATATGATTCTGACCGTTACCATGAACCCGTCGATTGATACGCGCTATCAGCTCGACAAGTTGATCATCGACGATGTTAACCGTGTGACGCCCGAAAAGACCGCTGGCGGTAAGGGCCTCAACGTGAGCCGCGTGCTGCTGCAGCTGGGCGACGACGTGCTCGCGACTGGCCTGCTCGGCGGCCACATGGGTGCCTATATGGCTGAGCTTATGGATGCCGACGGCGTTAAGAACGACTTTGTGCCCATCGCCGGTGAGACGCGCATTTGCCTGAATATCCTGCACGAGGGCAATCAGACCGAGCTTTTGGAGAGCGGCCCGCAGATCGCCCCGGCCGAGCTCGAGGCCTTTACGGCCAAGTTCGCCGAGCTTGCAGCGAAGGCGGACGTTGTGACGCTTTCGGGCTCGCTGCCGCGCGGCGTCGATGCCGGCTACTATGCCGAGCTCGTCAAGATCGCCGAGGAGGCGGGCGCCAAGGTGCTGCTCGACACCTCGGGTGCATCGCTGGAGGCCGCGCTGGAGTCCGACGCTAAGCCTGAGCTCGTAAAGCCCAACCTGACCGAGATTAACGGCCTGCTGGGTACGTCCTTTACGACTGATGATGTCGATGCCCTGCGCGAGGCGCTCGCCGCCGATGGCCGCTTTGCCGGTATTCCCTGGGTTGTCGTTTCGATGGGCGCTGCCGGTTCGGTGGGCTTCCATGAGGGTCGCGCGTTCCGCGCCAAGACGCCCGCGATTGCGGCTGTGAACGCGACGGGTTCCGGTGACTCGACCATCGCCGGCTTTGCGCATGCCATTGCTGCCGGCGCCGACGACGTCACGGTGCTCAAGACCGCCAATACCTGCGGCAAGCTCAACGCCATGGATCCCAAGACCGGCCACCTGGTCATGGACCGCTGGGACGAGGTCTACAACAGTGTTGTCGTGACTGAACTGTAGGGTTACGCGGTTTTATCAAACCGCGTAACGGCGCGACGCTGCAAACGTCCCTAAGCGGCAATCTGACGTTCAATCGTCGGGCATGACCAAAAGGTCAATGCCCTCCTCTTTCACGTCACCTTGCTCGCTTAGGGGCGTTTTCGCTGTCGTTGCCAAGACACCGGCGTTGCCTTGGTCGCAAGTAGTCATTGGGGACGCTCTTTAATGACTAGTCGTTTAAGAACGCCCCTTAAGAATGATCCCAATGACTACACTCAAAAACGGCGCCCGTCGGCGATGTTGCCGGCGGGCGCCGTTGTCGTGTAGGTGGCTATGTCGTGCGGGCTGCTGTTGAACGTTCGGGCCCGTGCTCTATAGCGAGTCGATAAAGCGCTGCTGGGCGGCGCGGCCGGCTTCGTCCCACTTAAAGACGCCGGCGTTGTCGAGCACGTGGCCAAACACCACGCCGACCTCTTCGTGCAGGATGTCGATGGCGTTGTCGGCCGTAAGCTCGTCGGCGCGGCGGGCAAAGACGTCCTTGGCCCATGCGGCGTGGCTGCGGCAAAGGTCGTCGCCCTCGAGCGCGCCAGCAAGGTCGTAGCTGGCATCGGCCTTGGCCGCCAGCAAGTGCTCGCGGACAGCGCCGAGCTCGGGAACCAAGCGCGGCGGCAAAATGGCCAGGCCCATGACCTCGATCAGGCCGATGTTCTCCTTCTTAATATGGTGGTACTCAGCATGCGGGTGGAATACGCCCAGCGGATGCTCGTCGGTCGTGATGTTGCAGCGAAGCGCCAGGTAGGCCTCGTAGATTTCGCCGCCGGCATTGCCGCGGGAGTCGACGCGGCGGATGACGGGCGTCACGGTGTTGTGCGCCACGCCGTCGGCTGTGTGCGCGATGACGCCCACCGACTCATCGGTCCACTCGCGCCAGGCGAGGATAATCTTCTCGGCGGCGTCGAGCAGCTGGGCGCGGTCGTGCGAGCGCAGCCGCAGCACCGAAAGCGGCCACTGCAACACGGTACCGCTGACCTGGTCAAAGCCGGGCACGTTAAACTGCGAGACTTCGGTGGCATGCATCATGGGGAACTCGTGTGCGCCACCCTGGAAGTGGTCGTGTGACAGAATCGAGCCGCCCACGATGGGCAGGTCGGCGTTGGAGCCAATAAAGTAGTGCGGAAACAGGTCCACAAAATCGAGCAGGCAGGTCAGCCCCTTGCGGTCGACGTGCATCGGACGATGTTCGGAGCTCATGGCAATGCAGTGCTCGTTAAAGTACGCGTACGGGCTGTACTGGAAGCCCCAGCGCTCGCCGTCGAGCTTAATGGGGATAACGCGCAGATTCTGGCGGGCGGGATGGGCGCCGCCGTCGGCTGCAGCGGAGCGTCCGGGGTAGCCCTCGTTCTCGATGCAGAGCTGACAGGCGGGATACTTCTCGCCCGTGTTTTTGGCGGCACCGGCCGCGGCAATATCGCGCGGGTCCTTTTCGGGCTTTGACAGGTTGATGGTGATCTCCAGGTCGCCCCAGTTGGTGGGGGTGCTCCATTTTATGTTGCGCGCGATAGCGGCACGGCGCACGTAGCCGGCGTCGCAGCACAGGCCGTAGAACCAGTCGGTCGCGGCGCGGGGCTCATTGACACCCACGCGTCCGTTGAACTCCTCGTTTACAACCGAAGGCCTTGGCATGAGCGCGCCCATGATGCGCATGGCGATGCGGTCGCGGCCCGATGCCGTGTCCTCGGCGGCGCCGTTGGCAACAGCCGCCTCGGCAAGCGCGGCAAGTGTGCCTTCAAGGTCAAAGTCGGGCAGGGTATCGGGGTGCAAGAGCGAAATCTTCTCGGTCTTGAGTGCCCAAGTCATGTCGAGTGCGGGGCCCGTGGCGCCGATGCACTCCAAAATGGTGTTGTATGCCCAGATGCGATCGTCCTGTCCGATCATCGATCGATGGATGGCGTACTCAATTAGGTTCTGCGCGGCCTCGCGCACGTCAGTCATTACAGCCATGCCGCGTAAGCCCCCTTGTCAGAGATAGCGTAGTGGCGGGCAGAACCCTCGCCCAGCCAGCCGTTCATCTTGGCAATGAAGGTGTCGACCAGATCGAGCGGCACGAAGGCCTGGATGGTGCCACCAAAGCCGCCACCGTGGATACGGACGGCGCCACGGCCGTCGAGCACGTGCTCGGCCAGTGCCAGGGCATACATCGAGGGCTGCTCGGAGCCCAGCTTGGCAACGACATTCTGTAAGTACATGGCAGAGCTGGCGCCGGACTCGCGCGTCAGGACCAGGAACTGATCGATGTCGCCGGCGTTCAGGGCGGCCCAGCGCTTGTCGACCAGGCCGTTTTCGTACCAGTAGTGAACGGCGCGCAGGCAGGCGCGGTCGCCCAGCTTGGCGCGCAGCTCGGGGAGCTTGGCGTCAAAGTCCGCCACGTTTACCTCGCACAGGCGTGCCTTGCCAAACTCGGCAGCGACGTCCTGCATCTCGCGCGGAACGGCGGCGTAGTCGTCGGTGGCGGCCACGTGGTCGGCACCGACCTTAACGAGCACGAGCGCATAACCGTGGTCCTCAAAGTTGAGCTCGAGCTTCTGGGTTTTAGGCTGAGCCTGGTCCTCAAAGTCCATGTAGGCGAGGCCGCCCAGGCACACAGCGGCCTGGTCCATCAGACCGCAGGGCTTGCCGTAATAGTTGTTCTCGGTGCGCTGGCTCATCTGGGCGAGCGCGACGGGCTCGATGGCGGGTGCTCCCCAGAGCGTCTCCATGGCGCGACCGTATGCCGCCTCGACAGCAGCGGAGCTGGAAAGGCCGCCGCCCGAAGGGACAGAGCAGGTGAAGGCGAAGTCGAAGCCCTGGGGCTCAACGCCAAGGGCTGCGACCTCGTGGGCCATACCGCGCACGAGGCTTGCGGACGTGCCCTTCTCGGACTCTTGAATACCCAGCGTGTCGAGCGTGATCTCAAACGTGGGATAGCCCTCGTCGGCGACGCGAACCTTGTTGGAATCGGTTGCCACGGCGATGCCGTCAACGGCGACATCGAGCGAGCCGGCGATAACGTGGCCACCCTCGTGGTCGGTGTGGTTGCCGCTGATCTCGGAACGGCCGGGCGCGTGCACATAGAGCACCTGGCGGTCGCCGATGGGGCCAAACTCCTCCTCAAACAGCTTGGTGAGTGTGGCGAATGTCTTTTCGTCGGGGGTGGTCATGGGAGTCCTTTCCTTGGCGCGCACGGGCGAGTTTTGCGTCGTTATGAGTACGTTAACAACTTAAAGCGGCATGAACCAGGTGTTCACGATATCGCATGTTACGGGCTATGTTAACGTACTCATAACACAACGCTTGTCACTTTTTGAGAATCTGGTAATCGGTAGAAATACAGCCGTGAACGGTACTGCCGTATGGACTTATAAAGCAGAAGAGATGCAGATAGAAAAAGTAGAGTACGTTAACATGCGTCCGACGATAGCGGGCCTCGGCGCGGGGTGTATCTCTGCCTGGGCCGGCATGCACGCTATTCAGATCTCGCAAGGGTGAAGGTGATCCTGTGGCAAGGCGCCCGTCCAACGATACAGGTACGCGTCCGGTCTCCATGGCCGACGTCGCCCGCGCTGCTGGCGTTTCGCAGCAGACGGTTTCGCGCGTCGCCAACGGCTTGCCCAACGTTAACGAGCAGACGCGCCAGCGCGTGCAGGCCGCTATGCAAGAGCTCGGCTTTCGTCCGAGTTATGCCGGTCGCTCGCTGCGCGACGGCCGCTACCATTCGGTCGGCCTGTGCGTCAACGATGTCACCAAGTTTGGCAACCTCTCAATGATCGACGGCATCGCCAGCGCTGCTCGCGAGCATAATTGCGCCATCACGCTGGTCGAGATGTCCAAGACCGAGGAGTTTTCGCTTGCCGAGGCCACGCGTCGTATGGCCGCATTGCCGGTGGACGGCATCATCATCGGCATGAGCCGCATGGCGCCCGATTTTGAGACGTTTGATCCACTGCCGGGCATTGGCACGGTCATCGTTACCATGTACGCGCACCCGCGGGTGACCACGGTCGACTCCGACCATTACGGCTGCTCGCTATTGCTTATGGATCACCTGTTTGAGCTGGGGCACGAGCAAATTCGCTATATTGGCGGCCCGTCGTTCTCGGTCGACGAGCAATTTCGTCGCGCCGGTTGGCAGGATGCACTCGAGCGTAGACACATCGAGCCGGTAGAGCCGCTCGAGGGCGACTGGTCTGCCAACAGCGGCTACGAGGCCGGCAGGTACCTGGCCGAGCACGATCACACCATGACGGCGATTTACGCGGCAAACGATCAGATGGCAAATGGCGCGATCGCCGCGCTGCGTGATAGTGGTCTGCGCGTGCCCGAGGACGTAAGTGTGGTGGGCGTCGACGATTCGCTCGATGATTTTGTAGCACACAACGAGCTCACGACCGTGCGATTCGATCTACATCAGCGCGGACGCGAGGTATTCGAGCATGCGGTTCCCGAGGCGGGTACGGCGGGCAAAACCGTTGCCATCCGTATTCCCGGCCAGCTCATTATTCGACATAGCACGGCGATACTGCGCGCATAGTTTGTGCAGGTCAACGGCAGTATATTCCGCCTCAATTACAATCGGTAAGGATGCTGACGGATAGCCGTGGCTATGAAGGCGAGTGTTATGATAGACGGGTTCTTTTGTCTATCTAGGAGGCTTTGCCTGATGGAGATCACCAAGGATATCCGCTACATCGGTGTCGACGATCACGACATTGACCTGTTCGAGGGCCAGTACGATGTGTCCGAGAACGGTATGGCATACAACAGCTACGTTATCTTGGGCGAAAAGATCGCTGTCGCCGATTCAGTCGACGGCGGTTTTGTTGACGAGTGGCTCGGCAATCTCGAGGCCGTGCTCGATGGCCGTACGCCCGATTACCTGGTCGTCCATCACATGGAGCCCGATCACTCTGCTGGCATCGCCGCCTTTATGGAGCGCTATCCCCAGGCACAGATCGTGGCCAGCATGGGCGCCTTCCGCATGATGGTCAACTACTTTGGCACCGACTACCCCGAGCGCAAGATGGTCGTCAAAGATGGCGACGTGCTCGACCTGGGCGGCCACAGCCTAACCTTTGTCGGTGCCCCCAACGTGCATTGGCCCGAGGTGCTCTTCTCCTACGAGTCCACCGACAAGGTGCTCTTTAGTGCCGACGGTTTTGGCAAGTTTGGCGCCAACGACATCGAGGATCCCGAGGGCTGGGCTTGCGAAGCGCGCCGTTACTACTTTGGCATCGTGGGAAAGTTCGGCAAGTTTGTGCAGGCCGTGCTTAAGAAGGCTGCCGATCTGGATATCCAGATCATCTGCCCGCTCCATGGTCCTGTTCTTACCGAGAATCTGGGCTATTACCTCGACACCTACAACACCTGGTCGAGCTATCAGCCCGAGGACGAGGGCATCACGATCGCCTATGCGAGCGTGTACGGCCATCTGAAGGCTGCCGTCGAGGAGCTTGCATCTGCGCTCGAGGCCCGCGGCCAGAAGGTTTCCGTCTTTGACCTGGCTCGCGACGACATGGCCGAGGCCGTTGAGGATGCGTTCCGCTATGACCGCCTGGTGCTCGCCTCCATCACCTATCAGGGCGAGATCTTCCCGTTCATGAGCACCTTTATCCACACGCTCGCCGGGCATGCCTATCAGAACCGTACCGTGGCGCTTGTCGAGGCCGGTTCCTGGGCGCCCGCTGCCGCCAAGGTTATGACCAAGGAGCTCGAGGGCATGAAGGACATCACCCTGGCGCAGAATAAGGTGACCGTCCTGGGTTCGCTCAACGACGCCTCGCGCGCTCAGATCGAGGCCCTTGCCGACGAGCTTTCCAAGTAGCGACACGTTCACTTTTGACACTCAGCCATCACAACCACCACAAAGGGGACAGACACCTTTGTGGTGGTTTTTGTTTAAGCGCCGGCGATGACGAGATTTGGGCGGGCGTCGGCGTCGGTCTCGGCGATCGAGGCGGCGACGGCATGATCGGGGTCACGGTCCATCACGATGGCGTCGACATCGGTCAGCTCGGCAAAGCGGTACATGCCGCGTCCGTTGACCTTACTGGCGTCCATGAGGGCGACGCTTTGACGGGCGGCACCGACCATAGCCGCTTTGGTCTCGGCCATCTGGGGAAAGTCGGTCGTAAAGCCGCAGCCGGGAACAAAAGCGCCAGGGCACATGACGGCCAGATCGGCATGGACCATTTGGAGCGCCTGCATAGTGAGCGGTCCGTACAAATAACGATGGCCTTTGCGCAGCGCTCCGCCCAGCATGACGACATCGACCGAGGGCATGCTCTCGTCGATGTAATCAGCAATGGTAATGTCTGCCGTGATGACGGTGATACCGTCGCGCTGATCGAGGAGCCGGACGAACTCGAGCGCCGTGGTGCCCGAGTCGACGAGCAGGGTGTCGCCGTCATTGACGAGCTCGATGGCGCTTTGCGCGATGGCCTGCTTGGCGGCGACGTTGACATTGATGCGGCGATCCTGCGTGGAAACGGTCAGGCGTTTGTGGAGCGATACGGCACCACCATGTGTGCGGCGCAACTTGCCTGCTTCGGCGAGCGCGTCCAGGTCGGCGCGGGCGGTAACGGAGGACACGCCAAAGGTCTGGGCGATTTCTGCTACCTGCACCGAGGCATTATGCTCAAGCATTTCCATGATGGCGGCACGACGCTCATCGGCGAAGGCTCGGGTTGTTGCGTGGGCCATAGTTGCTCCATTCTCAACTGAAATTTGCAGGAATTGTGATGAGTCCATTTTCGTTCATTTTCTTTTTGAGTAAGAAAACGCCTTTCGATTACTTATCTTTTCTATAAAAGAAAGATAATTCGCTTGAAAACTGCAATATCGTATAGAGGGATCCGGCGCGAATCCCTTCCGTTTGCTTTTCAAAAACGAGTGTCTTGACCTGTGTGCCGGTGATATCTCATACGTGTGACGCCGTCAATTTTCATACAATGGTCGCAGTAAAACGCAAGGTAAAACGCCTTGTGAACAACTACGCCCGATGTCCAGATGCGGGCGAGGGAGAGGAGCAAACGCTCATGGCACTTGTTACCACCGAAAAGATGCTCAAGGACGCTCAGGCCGGTCATTACGCCGTTGGCGCGTTCAACGTCGAGAACCTCGAGTTTGTTATGGCCGTTCTGGCCGCTGCCGAGGAGACCAAGTCCCCCGTCATCATGCAGACCACCCCGGGCACCATCAAAACCGCTGGTCTGGACTACTTCTACGGCATGGTCAAGGCTGCCGCCGAGCGCGCTTCCGTGCCCGTCGCTCTGCACCTCGATCACGGCGATGGCTATGACCGCTGCATGCAGGCTTTCCGCACTGGCTACACCTCTGTCATGATCGACGGCTCGCACGAGTCCTTCGAGGACAACATCGCTCTGACCAAGTCCGTCGCCGACGCTGGCCGCGCCATGGGCGTGCCCGTCGAGGCTGAGCTCGGCAAGGTTGGCGGCAAGGAGGACGACGGTCCCGCGGTTGAGGGCGAGAGCCCCTACACCGATCCGGCCGAGGCCAAGGAGTTCGTCGAGCGCACCGGCTGCACCTCCCTCGCAATTGGCGTTGGCACCAGCCACGGTGTGTACACGAGCGATCCGCACATCGAGCAGTCCGTGGTCAAGGCCATCCGCGACGCCGTCGACGTGCCGCTGGTTCTGCACGGCACCTCCGGTGTGCCCGATGAGCAGGTCGCCGAGGCCGTGAAGAACGGCATCTGCAAGGTCAACTATGCCACCGAGCTGCGTCAGGCCTACACCAAGGGCTTCATGGCCTACATGGCCGAGAACCCCGCCTGCTTCGATCCCAAGAAGCCGGCCAAGGAGGGCATGCGTGAGATCACCGAGCTGGTTAAGATTCGCATGACCAACCTCAACTCTGTGGGCAAAGCAGAGTAACAGCAAGGGTACTCCGACTCGCTACATATCCTGGGGAGGGACGAGGGCTTAGTTCCCCAATCGTCCTCGGGCATGCAAAAAGCCTCGCTGCGCACTTCGTGCGGCGAGGCTTTTTGCCCCCTGCGGAAAGATTGGGGAACTAAGCCCTCGTCCCTCCCAGGTTGACCTACTCGAGGTCGTCGCCCTTGTGGCGTTGGAGCGGAAATGGGTGGGGCGTCAGGGCTCCTTTGTTGATGAGGGGTTAGTATGCCCGGGCTTGGTTGGGGAATGACTTGTTTAGGGATGCTTGGAGCTTTTCGAACGATGCTCGCAGGTTGAGTTCCTGGTCGGTTGAGCGTTTGGCTTTTGTGGTGGGGGAGTCGAGGAGGCCGTTTCTCTGTGTCGGGGGGAAGGAGAAAAGGTTTGCATGTTTTAGGGATGGCTGCTGTGCTACGTCATTGGAAGAATGCATGCTTATGCGGCCTCCTCGATGTCCACCAAAAGGTTGCGCACAGGGTGCGCTGCTAGGTCCCGTGCGTTGGCAGTATTATGCCGCGGACCGTTCAAAGAAGCGCTAAAGAAAGGCTTAACCTGGTTTGGTGTTACGATGAAACCGCAGGTCAAGGCTATTGAGTAACACTCTTGAAAGGTTTTGAGCTTAAGGGCTTTCTAAGGTTTGTGGCGCGGATGTGGCTTGCCTGTGTGGGGCGTGTGGACGGCTCGTTCCTAGCGCTGCGGTGCGGCGGCGCGTACTTGTTCGATGACCTTTTCCATCGTGGCGTCGATGCGGTCCTTTTTGAGTTCGCATTCCCAGATGGTTATAGGCGTCCAGCCCATTTGAGTGAGTGCTGCCACGGCAGCGCGGTCGCGCTCGACGTTGCGATGGAACTTTGCCTCCCAAAACTCAACGTTGCGCTTGGGCTGGCTAGGGTTACATTTGGGGCAGCGGTGCCAAAAGCAGCCGTTGACGAAGATGGCGATCTTGCGCCCGGGGAAGGCGATGTCGGGCTTGCCGGGTACCTTCCATTCCAAACGATAGCCCGTAAGGCCCGCGGCCCGCAGGCGCTGACGTACGAGCAGCTCGGGCTTTGTGTTCGCACGCCTGTTGCCCTTCATGGACTTTTTGATGGCGGCGCGACGGCGCACGAGTTCACGCTCGTCGGCGGAAAGGTCCGAGGTGTCGATGCCGTCCAGCAGGCCAGGCTTGGGGCGTTTTTTGCTACGGCGCTTAGGTGCGCGCTTGGGTTTGGTGGCGGGCTCGTCGGTCGTGGTGGCCTCGGCGTCGTTGGCAGTGCCGTTGGCCTCAAGCCGATCTTCCTTCAACTCAATCAGAGCATCGATAAGCCCTTTGTCGGCGGGCATCCACTCAACCGTGGCAAGCGAGGTGCGCGGAATCCAGCGGATATCGAGTTGACGGTCGTGCTTCTGAGGCTCATCGGATTCATCGGCCAGCGAGCAGTAGTAGCACTCCATGGAGAGATGGAAATCGGGGTAGTCGTACTCAACGGTATAGAAATCGCGCAGGTTGGTGACTTTTACCTGCAGCTCTTCCATGAGCTCGCGGCGCACGGCGTCTTCGGGTGTCTCGCCGCGCATGAGCTTGCCGCCGGGGAACTCCCAAAGTCCCTGCATGTCGCCGTAGCCGCGCTGCACGGCAAGCAGCTCGTCAGATCCTTCCTTGCGAATGATCCCAGCGGCAACATGAACAGTCTTCAACAGGAGTCCTCTCTCAACATCAACACGCGGCAGGGTAGCTACCCGTACCTTACACAACGGTAAGGCAAGCGTAAGCCATATCGATGGTAGCCGACTCGTCTTCTTGCGACTATAGATGCCGTAGACTAATTGCAAGAAAGGACTCGGTATGCAAACCACGCACATGGCGACCCCGGTACTGGAGGTCGCGCATCTCGAAAAGGTATACGGAGCGCTAGGCAACGTGACCCGCGCGCTCAACGATGTCAACTTTACGGTCAACCGCGGCGAATTCGTGGGCATCATGGGCGCTTCGGGCTCGGGCAAGTCGACGTTGCTCAACTGCGTTTCGACCATCGATAGCGCCACGAGCGGCACGATCCGCATCAACGGGCAGGACGTGACGCGCATGAAGCAGGCTAAGCTTTCGCAGTTCCGCCGCGAGGAGCTCGGCTTTATCTTCCAGGACTCCAACCTGCTCGATACGCTCACGGCACGCGAGAACATCGCCCTGCCGCTCACCATCGCCCGCACAAACTCGGCAGAGATCTCGACCCGCGTGCAAGATGTGGCAGCGCGCCTGTCCATCAGTCAGGTGCTCGACAAGTATCCCTACCAGATGTCCGGCGGTCAGCAGCAGCGCGTTGCCGCGGCTCGCGCGCTCGTCACCGACCCCACCATGATCATGGCCGACGAGCCCACCGGCGCCCTCGATTCCAAGAGCGCCCGCCTGCTGCTCGAGAGCCTGGAGTCCCTCAATCGCCGCCTGCGCGCCACCGTGCTCATGGTCACGCATGACAGCTTTGCTGCCAGCTACACGAGCCGCGTGCTGTTTATCCGCGACGGCAAGATCTTCACCGAGCTGCGCCGCGGCGACACCGACCGCCGAGAGTTCTTCGACCGCATTATGGAGGTCGTTGCCATGATGGGCGGTGAGGGCTCCGATGCTCTGTAAACTCGCTTGGGGCAACGTCCGCCGCGCCGGCCGCGACTACCTCGTCTACCTTTTGACGCTCACCCTGGGCGTCACGGTCTTCTATGCCTTTAACACCATCTCGATGCAGGTCGACATCGCCGGCATCGATGAAAAGGGCTTGGCGCAGGTTATGGGCAGCATGCTCGGCAACCTGACGTACTTTTTGGCCGGTGTCATGGCCTTTTTGATGGTGTATGCCAATAACTTCATCATGAAACGCCGCAAGAAGGAGTTTGGCCTGTACCAGGTGCTCGGCATGGGGCGCGGGCGCGTCGCCACGATTATGGCGCTCGAGACGGTGATCGTTTCGGTCGTGGCCTTTGTCGCCGGCATTGTGCTGGGTGTGGGACTCTCCCAGCTCATGACGTTCTTTACGGCCTCGCTCTTTAAGACACAGATCGCCAATTTCCACTTCTTTTTCTCGGTGCATGCGTTCAACCTGACCCTTGCTTGCATGCTCGTAATGTTTGTGCTCACGCTACTGCTGAACCTTCGCGCCGTGCGTCGTACCAAACTCATCGAGCTTATGGGTGCCGAGCGTCGCAACGAGAGCATCAAGACACGCAACCCCTGGATTGCGATTGCCATCTTTGTCGTGGGCGTGGCGCTTGTGGGCGTGGCCTATTACCGTCTGTTACGTGATGGGTTCCCGCTAACCGCGACGGACAGCAAGCTGCAAGAGGCCATGAACCAGTTTGGTATTACGACCGCTATGGTTACCGTGGGCACCTTTGCCCTGTTCTGGGGGCTCTCGGGCATGCTCATCAAGCTGCTGCAGAGCCTGCGCAGCGTGTATTGGCGTGGCCTCAATATGTTTACCGTGCGTCAGCTTTCGGCCAAGGTCAATACGGTGTGCTTTTCGATGGGCGTCATCGCGATGCTCCTGTTTTTGGCCATCACTTCGGTGACGTGCGGTATGTCGATTGCCAACGTGATGAACGAAAACCTGGAGCGCTATAACCCTGTTGATGTGTCTCAGACGTATGTCTATTACACGCCCGAAACGCTCGACTACTACAAAGAGTATGTCAATCCGTCTGAGGCCGATCGCATGGTGTTGGCCGATAGTACGGTCGATTTGTACTCCGCATGGCACGGCGATCGTATCGATCACGATAACGTTGCAGACGGTATTAAGGGCAAGTCGGCGGACAACAACGACGAGACCGGCAAGAAGGTCAATATCGCCGATGTTGCCGGTGAGCATGTGCAGATCGATTCGTATCTGAGTTACCCGCTTGGCGGCTCGGATCCTTCGGTGACTCCAAGTGAGATGTGCAAGACCATGGGCGAAAAGCTTCCCAAGGCGTTCGGGGGTAGCAATGCCGATGCGATGGGTCTGTTTGTGACGCCGGCGAGCCAGTACAACAAACTGCGTCAGATGATGGGCGAGGAGCCGGTGCATATCGGTCACGACCAGTATCTGCTCACGTGTGATATGGGCGGCGAGCTGGTCGACATGTACACCAAGTATATGGCTGGCGGCCATACCCTCACCTTGGGCGGACATGAGCTCAAGCCCGCAGCCGATAAGTCGGACGAAGATACGGCGGCCATCGCCAACTCGGCGATGGGCAGTAATCCGGGTACCGTCGTCGTTGCCGACGAGCTGTTGTCCCAACTTAATCTGCAGCCGTATTCCAGTGGCCTGCTCGTTAACTACAAACAGGGGATGGATACGACCGAGGCAGACGAGAGCATTAAATACACTCTGCTCGACAATCTGCTCGTTGACGGCAAGGAGCCGGGGTCGTGGGGAACCTTCATCACACGCTCCGAGATGTACACGCAAGCAGCGCAAATGAACGGTCTTATTAGCTACCTAGCCATCTACATCGGCTTTGTATTGGTTGTTGCATGCACGGCGATTCTATCGATCCAGCAACTCTCCAACGTGGCCGACGGCAGCCGCAGCTATCGTGTGCTGGCACAGATCGGCTGCGACGACCGCCAGATTCGCCATTCGGTGATGGCGCAACAAGCGGTGTTCTTCCTGTTCCCGCTGGCAGTGGGCCTGGCGCACTCCTTTGTGGCACTTAAGGTGATCATCGAGCTGGTGAGTATTTTCGGAAATATGAGCATCGGCGGCACCGTTGGCCTCACCTGTGCAATCTTCCTGGCAGCTTATGGCGGCTACTTCCTGGTGACCTATCTCATGAGCACCGGCATGGTACAAGCTGCCATCGCCACCCGCTACAGCGAGTAACAAGCGGGCAAAATCGTCACAAAATCAGAGGCGTATGACCGCCGCGAAGGGACCAGGGGCCCTTTCGCGGCGGTTTTTGCCTACCTGGTGCGTCTCAGATACAAGTGAGTAGACTTTTTTGAATCTGCCGAGCACATCGCGACAAATGCTCAATAAAACCGCAGGTTAGAGCTGTGGCGTTTTAGGGCGTGCTCGGCCTTCTGCAAAAAGCCTACTCACTTGGTTTTTCTGCTAGAAGACCGCCACGAGGGAAGGCAACTCCCTTACGTCGGTTTGGACGTTTGCCCAGATAAAACCTGCCAAAATAAACCTGTTCCTTTTTGGCAGGTGGTTTCAACTGAACGGCGGGCGGTGCGGCTCGGGTGTGCGAGCTCACAATCTGGGAAAACCAAACGGATTGGGGGCTTGTATGATCGATTCGAAGGGAAACGTGCGACTCGAGGGCATGTTTAACAGGGTACGCCTGGCCCCCGAAGCCCAGCTCGCATATGATACGCGAGGGCTAGTCATTGGGGGACGTTCTTAAACGACTAGTCAAACAAGAACGTCCCCAATGACTACCGCAAAAAGGAGCGTCTCCAAGTGCCAGCTTTGGCAACGACGCTGGTAGAAAAACGACAGCGAAAGCCCGCCAGAGCGAGCAAGGTGCCTTGAAACGAGGCGGCATTGATCTTTTGATCATGCCGCCGAAGTTGAAAGGCAGATTGCCGCCCTGGCGGGTTTGCAGCGTCGAGCCGTTACGCGGTTTGGTAAAACCGCGTAACTAAATACGCTCCGCGATCTCGTGGATGAGGTAGTCGGTCTTTTCCCAGCCCAGGCACGGGTCGGTGATCGATTTACCAAAGACGCCGCCGTCGACCGGCTGGTTGCCGTCCTCCAGGTAAGACTCGATCATAAAGCCCTTGACCAGCTTGGAGATGGACTCGTTGCGGCGGCAGCTGTCGAGCACTTCCTTGCAAATGCGATACTGCTCCAGCGGACGCTTACCCGAGTTGTCGTGGTTGCAGTCGATGACCGCCGCCGGGTTGGCGTAGCCGGCGTGCTCGGTATAGCGTTCGGCCAGGCGTTCCAGGTGTTCGTAGTGGTAGTTGGGGTAGGTGCGCCCATCGAGACCGATGTAGCCACGCATAACGGCGTGTGCAAGCGGGTTGCCGTCGCACTCGACCTCCCAGTTGCGGAAGATAAAGCTCTGGTGCGCCTGCGCGGCGTAAATGGAGTTGAGCATGACGGTGGTAGAGCCGGCAGTGGGATTCTTCATGCCGACGGGTACCGAAATGCCGCTCGACACCAGGCGATGCTCCTGGTTCTCGACCGAGCGTGCACCCACGGCAACATAGCTCAGCAGGTCAACGAGGTACTGGTAGTTGGACGGATAGAGCATCTCGTCGGCGGTGAAGAAGCCTGTTTCCTCAATAACGCGCAGGTGCATGTGGCGGATGGCCTTGACGCCCTCGAGCAGGTCGTCGGGAGCCTCGGGGTTGGGGTTGTGCAGCAGGCCCTTGTAGCCGGTGCCCTTGGTGCGCGGCTTGTTGGTGTAGACGCGCGGAATGATGATGAGCTTGTCCTTGACCTCTTCGGCGGTCTTGGCCAGTCGGTTCATATACTCGAGCACCGAATCCTCGCGGTCGGCAGAGCACGGGCCGATGATGAGCACCTTACGTGCGTCCTCGCCGGTAAAGACTTTGGCGACCTCGGCGTCAAATGCCTGCTTTTTGGCGGTAAGCTCGGCAGAAAGCGGCATTTCCTCGCGGATCTCCATGGGGATCGGCAACTTGCGTTTGAATTCCATGGCCATAAGGGCCTCCTCAATCTATAGAAAGAGCAATAAGCGTATTGTCGAGTGTTCGGCATTATCCGCTGTCGCACGCTAAAGTGCAAGCCCTTGTCACCCCGAAACCTTCCAAAAAGGGACAGGTTTATTTTGGCAAATTTTATATGGGGGAACGTCGGCGGATACCGGGAGGGAGTGGCGTCGCGCGGGACCCTAAGGCTATTGTCGGTTCCCCAGGAAACACCCTGTGGGCAAAAAATGCCAAATATGAGTACGGTTGCTAGCTTAGTAGCATATTGCCTTCGCAAAATAATAGACATAACAGCAAAATATGTTCATTAACGCAAACACATATAAGTCCGCTATAGGGCTGTTTGATCAATTTAGGGACGCGTGTAAGCCGTGAAAACGGCATTTGGGGCTGTTTTGGCTGTTACTAAAAAGGTAACAGTACTCATATTTGTCCTTTTTTGCCCACGGGGCCTCGAAGGGGCTGCCAATCAGGTTCCAGGGGAGGTGGTTCGAGGGCCGCAGAGCAAAAAAACGGGGGCGCAGGTTGTCCTGCGCCCCCGTTTTCTGGGCATTGCGGTTGTTTGCCGCCGGTTGTTACGCCGCCTCGTCGAACTGCGAGTTGTACAGGTCGGCGTAGAAGCCGCCCTGGGCGAGCAGCTCGTCGTGCGTGCCCTTCTCGACGATGTCGCCGTCGCGGATTACCAAGATCGCGTCGGCGTTGCGGATCGTGGACAGACGGTGCGCGATGACAAAGCTGGTACGGCCCTGCATCAGCGCATCCATGGCACGCTGGATGAGCTCCTCGGTGCGGGTATCCACGTTGGAGGTCGCCTCGTCCAGAATCAGCGCCGGGCGGTCGGCCAAAATGGCACGGGCGATGGTCACGAGCTGGCGCTGACCCTGCGACAGGTTGGTGCCCTCCTCGTTGATCATAAAGTCGTAGCCGCCGGCGAGCGTATGGATAAAGTGATCGCAGCGTGCGGCGCGTGCAGCGGCCTCGACCTCGTCATCGCTTGCATCGGGGCGTCCGTAGCGGATGTTCTCGCGGATGGTGCCGTTAAACAGCCAGGTATCCTGCAGCACCATGGCAAACTCGCCGCGAAGTGCCGCGCGGTCCCAGTCGCGCACGTCGATGCCCTCGACGCGCAGCGAGCCGCCGTCCACATCGTAGAAGCGCTGCAGCAGCTTGATGAGCGTGGTCTTGCCGGCGCCGGTGGGACCGACGATGGCGATGGTCTGGCCGGGCTGCGCCTCGCAGCTAAAGTCGTGGATGATGGTCTTGTCGGGCGTGTAGCCAAACTTGACATGGTCAAACTCCACGTGACCGGGGCGCTTCTCGGGAATCTGCGCGTCGGCTTTCTGCTCCTCCTCGGGCGCGGCCAGGAACTCAAAGACGCGCTCGGTGGCAGCGGCCATCGACTGCATCGTGTTGCTCACGTTGCCCAGCTGCTGCACGGGCTGCGTAAAGTTGCGAACGTACTGGATAAAACTTTGGATGTCGCCGGGCGTGGCATTGCCGGTCAGCGCGAGCTGCGCACCCACCACGACGACGCCCACGTAGCCCATGTTGCCCACCAGGCTCATAAGCGGCATCATCAGGCCCGACAGGAACTGCGAGCGCCAGCCACTAATAAAGAGGCGGTCGTTTTGACGGTCGAACTCCTCGATTGAGGCTTCGGCGCGGTCGAACACCTGAATAACGTTCTGGCCGGCAAAATCCTCCTCGATAATGCCGTTGACGGTGCCCAGGACTTGCTGTTGCTCGCGGAAGTACGGTTGCGAGAAGTGAATCATCACGGTCAGGATAATCGCGGCTGCCGGTAGCGTGAGCACGGTGACGCCGGTAAGCGGCAGACTGATCGAAAGCATCATGACGAGCACGCCGATAATCTGCGTGACGGACGTAATGAGCTGCGTCACGCTCTGGTTGAGCGACTGGCCCAGCGTATCGACGTCGTTGGTGATGCGGCTGAGCACGTCGCCCTTGCTGTGGCCGTTAAAGTAGCTCATCGGCACGACGGCAATCTTGGCGGCGATCTCCTTGCGCATGCGGTAGCAGATCTTTTGCGTGACGCCGGTCATGAGCCAGCCCTGGATCAGGCTGCAGGCAGAGCTCGCCAGGTACAGGCAGAGCAAAAAGCCGAGCGTCTTGGCGATCCAGGCAAAGTTGACGTCGCCGGTGCCGTTGACCTTGGCAACCAGGCCTTCGAACAGTTTGGTGGTAACCTGGCCGAGCATCTTGGGCCCCACAATGTTAAAGATGACCGAGCACACGGCAAAGGCGACGGCGGCAAACACGGCAATCTTATGCTGACCGATATAGCCGAGCAGCTGCCTCATGGTGCCCTTAAAGTCCTTGGCCTTTTCGCCGCGACGCATGCCGCCCATGCGGCCCATGGGACCGCGCTGGCGGGTGGGCTTGGGAATCTGAGTCTTGGTCTCGTCTGCCATTAGCGCTCGCCTCCTTCCATAACGGCTGCAATTTCTTCTTGGGTGAGCCCCAGCTCCTCGGCGGAAAGCTGCGACTGTGCGATCTCCAGGTATGCCGGGCAGTTGTGCAGCAGCTCCTCGTGCGTACCGGTGCCCACCACATGGCCGTCATCGAGCACGATGATCTGGTCGGCGTGCATGATGGTCGCGATGCGCTGGGCCACGACCACGAGTGCGGCGTCGGTAACGTTTTTGGCCAGCTCTTCGCGCAGGCGAGCGTCGGTCTTGTAGTCGAGGGCGCTAAACGAGTCATCGAACACCACGACCTCGGGCTTTTTGGCCAACGCGCGGGCGATGGCCAGGCGCTGGCGCTGGCCGCCCGAGACATTGGATCCGCCCTGGCTGATGGGGGAGTCGTAGCCGCCCTCGCGCTCGGCGATAAAGTCCTTGGCCTGTGAGATGCGCGCGGCTTGGCGCATGTCATCATCGCTTACCATGTCGCCGGCAAACTTAAGGTTGCTCTCGACGGTGCCCGAGAACAGGCGACCCTGCTGCGGAATATAACCGATACGGCGGCGCAGCTCAGAGAGGGTCATGTCACGCACGTCGACGCCGTCAAGCGAAATGCTGCCGCCCGTGACGTCGTACAGGCGCGGAATCAACTGCACGAGCGTGGACTTGCCCGAGCCCGTGGAGCCAATGATGCCGAGCATCTGACCGGCATGCGTGGTGAAGTTCACGCCGCTGATGACGTCGGCACGGGCATCGGGATACTGGAAGCTCACGTCGCGGAAGGTGAGCTCACCGCGCGGCGAGCTGGCCGCGGGCAGTTTGGGCGAGGCAGGGTCGTTGATGCTCGTGGGACAAGTGATGACCTCTTCCACGCGCTCGGCTGCGACCTCGGCACGGGGCAGGATGACCGAAACCATGGTGAGGATCATAAACGCCATGACGATCTGCATGGTGTAGGAGATAAACGCCATCATGTTGCCGACCTGCATCACGCCGTCGGACACGCCCTGCGCACCAAACCAGACGATGAGCACGGTGATGCAGTTCATGACGAGCATCATGAGCGGCATCATAAAGCTCATGGCGCGGTTGGTGTAGAGCTGCGTGGTCATCAGGTCGAGCGATGCCTTGTCAAAACGCTCGAGTTCATGTTCCTCGCGGTTGAACGAGCGGATGGGCATAAGGCCGTCGAGCAGCTCGCGGGCGGTAAGGTTCACGCGGTCAACAAAGCTTTGCATCTTTTTGAACTTGGGCATGGTGAGGCCCATAAGCACGCCGACGACGGCCGAGACCGCGATGATGGCAACGGCGATGGTCCACTCCAGGCCGGTATGGTTGGCCAGGACGCGCATGACGGCGACGATGCCCATGACGGGGGCCATCAGACACATGCGGATAAACAGAGTTGCGGCCATCTGGATCTGCTGAATGTCGTTGGTGCAGCGGGTGATGAGCGAGGCCTGGCTAAACTTGCCCACCTCGGCCGGCGAGAAGTGCATAACCTTGTTGAAGGTCTCGCGGCGCAGGTCGCGGGCGATGGAGCAGGCGGTGCGCGAAGCCACGGCACCGGTCAGGATGGTGGCGACGAGCGACACGAGGCACAGTCCAAACATCGTGGTCGCCATGCGGCTCAGGTAGGCGTTCTGCACGTCGGCGGGGTCGATGCCCTGCGCCTTGTACTCGTCCTGTACATAGCTCACGGCGCGCTGGGTGACGATGGAGCCCGACATGGAGCCCATTTTGTCCGCCATTTGGTTGGCGCCCTCGACGAGCTTGCTTTGGTCTACCAGACCGCCCTCGACACCCAGGCGCAGGCTCTTCATAGTGATCTTACCGCCGTCGGCATCAATCTGCTTTTGCATGTTCTGCGCCGCCGCGGCCTTCTGCTGCATCTCGGCGAGCTGCTCGGGCGTCATCGCTGCCATTTGCTCGGGGGTGGGCATGGCCTGGGCAGCGTTGTCGTCTTTCTCGCTGGACGAGCCCATCATGTCGCCCATGGAGTTGGCGTCGATGCCCTGGTTGAGCGAAAGGACAACAGTCTCGGGCAGGCTCATAATGTCGGCAATCTTGCCTCCATCGGCACGCTCTTCCTCGGTGCCCTCGTACGTTCGAATGTCGTTTTTGTCAGCCTTGCTAAACACGGCCTCCACAGCCTTGGCGTCCTTGGCGCTCATAAAGAGTTCGAGGTCGTCGAGCGATTCGGCGCGGATGGTGTCGGGTACGGGCGACGCGATGCCGCCTTGCTGCACACCCACGTCGACGATGTCGCTCATATAGGTAGGCAGCGCCAGATCGGCGTTGCAGCTGATTACGATAAGTACGATAGCTGCGAACAGTGCCAGGATATGTTTTTTAAAGAGCTTGAGAATCCTCACTCGGCATCTCTCCTTTCTTGATTGCGGTCGATAATTTCGTTGGCACGTCTAAGAAGGCGCACCATCTCTTGGGTATCTGTTTCGCCAAGCTGCTCGAGGAAGGCCGCGGTGCGGTCCTCGAATTCCCGACGTTTGATTTCGATAACCTGGAATCCTTTGTCGGTCACCGTGACGTGTACGCGACGACGGTCGGTCTTTGAGTGCTCGCGCTCGACCCAGCCCTTGGCCTCGAGGGCGCGCAGGATATTGGCGATGCGGGCGCTCGAGACCCAGGCGCGATCAGCGAGTTCGCTCGGCGTGAGCGAGCCGCCGGCGCGCATGAGGGCGCGCATGACGGCCATCTCGCCACCCAGAGCCTGGTCGGCAAAGCGCGAAACGCGCTGGTGCATGCTGCCAAACTCGGTAAAGAGCTGACGCCCAAGCTCATGGAAATCGGTATCTTCCACCGAAAACCCCTAACACTAGAAACTATTTTCGGTGGAAGATGATACACCCGCTCAACCATCCCATTCGGTGGATTTCTAGGCATGTCCCAAAAATCTACTTGGCCGCTAGGCAATATTAAGAGCTCATTAAGACTTAAAATCATTCAATTGCTGAAGCGTTTCAAAGAACTATTATGCCCGCGGTTAGGCGAGGGGTTGTCACCACCATGACGACTGGGACTCATATAATCGCCACGTGCGATGCTCCAACTTCCCGCAAGGAGACACCTTACATAAAGGGGGATGGAGTCATGGCATTTGACTTCACGGGTAAGACCGCGATTGTCACGGGTGGCACTCAGGGCATTGGCCTCGAGATCGCCAAGGGCATCGTCGCGGGCGGCGGACACGTCGCGCTCATCGCAAGGAACGCTGCTAAGGGCGAGGCCGCAGTGGCCGAGCTTGGCGAGGGCAACAAGTTCTATCAGCTCGATGTCGCCGATGCGCCCAAGGCGCGCGAGACCGTCGAGCAGATTTTTACGGACCTGCCGCAAACCAACATCTTGATTAACTGCGCTGGCGTCATCAGCACCAAGAAGTTCGACGAGATCGATGACACCGAGTGGCGCCGCACTATCGATATCAACCTCAACGGTACCTTCACTATGATGAACGCCGTGTACCCGCACTTTAAGGCGGCGCATGCCGGCACTATCGTCAACGTGAGCTCCGTTGCTGGCAAGATCGGCGGCGGCCTGCTTGGCACCGCTGCCTACGCGAGCTCCAAGGCCGGTGTCAACGGCCTTACCAAGGCGGTCGCCAAGGAGGGCGGCAAGTTTGGCGTTCGCTGCAACGCCGTGTGCCCGTCGCTCACGTTGACCGATATGACCTCGATTCTCTCTGACGAGAACTCTCAGCGCATCATCAACGGTATTCCTCTGGGCCGCGCTGCCCAGGCCAGCGAGCCTGCGCAGATGGTGCTGTTCTTCGCTTCCGACCTCGCCAGCTTCGTGAACGGCGAGATCGGTGACTGCGACGGCGGCATCGTCCTGGACGGGTAATACCCCGCGATGATTATTCGGCGACGGCTCCTGCGACTCGGGACCGTCGCCTTCTTTCTGACATAGGCGCGTGCGGCTACGATTCGCATGCATCCAAAGGAGATATATATGAGTGAATCGACTGCGGTGGAGGCGCCGGCGGCAAAGGAGCCGTTCTTTAAGATGTCCTCCATCCCGGGTGCCAATATTTTGGTGCCGCTTTTGCTGGGCTGCCTGCTCAACACGTTATTCCCCGACCTGTTCAAAACGCTCGGCAGCTTTACGCTTGGTATGACCCAGCAGGGCGCAGGCCCGCTCGTGGGCGCTTTTTTGCTCATCGTCGGTACGACGATTTCGTTTAAGAGTGCTCCTGCCGCCGCTGCACGCGGCGCCATCATCATCGCCGTCAAGCAGATCGTGGTCGTTGCCGTGTCGCTGCTCATCCTTTATGTGTTCAACGACAACCTGTTTGGCATCTCTGCCATGGTGATGCTGGCGGCTTGCACCGGCGCCAACAACGCTATGTACGCTGGTCTGATGGGCACCATGGGCAATGAGGCCGAGCGTGGCGCCGTCGCCATCACCACGCTGGTTGTCGGCCCTCCGGTCACGATGATCGTGCTCGGCGCTGCCGGTCAGGCTCCGATCGGCTGGTCGCTCGTGGGCGCCATCCTGCCGATCGTCGTCGGCATTATTCTGGGCAACCTCTTCCCGAGCTTTAAGAAGATGATGGCACCGGCACTTTCCGCCATCATCGTGCTCGTCTTCTTTGCCATGGGCTCGACCATGACCTTTGGCCAGCTCATTAATGGCGGTCTTCCCGGTATTCTGCTCGGCGTGATCTGCTCGGTGGTCTTTGCAATTCCCGTCATCGCGGTCGATAAGCTCACGGGTGGTACGGGTGTCGCAGGTGCGGCCATTTCGAGCTGCGCCGGAGCCAATGTGGCCACGCCTGCTGCCATGGCAAGCGTCAACGGAGCCATGTACGGCGGCGCCGTGCTCGCGACGGCTACGGCACAGGTTGCTGCCTGCGCAATCGTGACGGCTATTTTGACCCCGCTGGTCACCAGCTGGTGCTACAAGCATTTTGAGGGCCAGGGCAACGGCAATAGCAAGGCAACGACCGACAAGGCCGCCGCAGCCGCCTAATGCCAAGCGGCAATCAAAGCTAAAAACTAGCTACGCCACAGGGCGGCCACGGGGGATCCCGTGGCCGCCCTGCAGTTTCTGTAGGGTCTCTGAGACACTTTACCCTGCTAAAGCTGGCATAACAGCTAGAGCGAACGTCGTACAAAGGCAAGGAAAAATAACATACAAATCGGTGAACGGTAGTTGTTCGCGCTCGCATTTCCTGCGGGTTTGTAAAAAACGCCCTTATGATATAAAAAAAGAAACATATAACAGCCCAGATGGAGAGGGTCGCTATGTTATCCTTCTCAGACGGGTGAAATCTTGGGTTTTGGGTTGTAGTTCCAAGGTGGACAAACGTTTTCTCTGCACCAGCGTGTGGTGAAGAACGGAAGAAGCCGGTAGTGCAAGCCGAACATTCAAGAATTCAATAAGCAGCGGTGTGAGAGAGCGCCGCATTACACGTAACTAGGAGCGTGGTTACACAATGCAGGAGGCATGGGAAGGCTTCAAGGAAGGCATTTGGACGGGAGAGGTTGACGTCCGAGACTTCATCCAGAAGAACTACACCCCCTACGAGGGCGACGAGTCGTTCCTCGTCGGTCCGACCGAGCGTACCAAGGAGCTGTGGGGCGAGGTTCTCGACCTGCTGCTTAAGGAGCGCGAACAGGGCGGTGTCCTCGATATGGACACCAAGATCGTCACGGGTATCGTGAGCCACCCCGCTGGCTACATCGATAACGCCCACCGCGAGAAGGAAACTATCGTCGGCCTCCAGACCGACAAGCCGCTCAAGCGCGCGCTGCACGTCAACGGTGGTATCCGCATCGCTTGCCAGGCTGCCAGCCAGCACGGCTATAAGGTCGACGAGAACGTTGTCGAGCGCTACACCTTCGAGCGTAAGACCCACAACGCTGGCGTCTTCGATGTTTACACCCCCGAGATGCGTGCTTGCCGCTCGGCTCACATCATCACCGGTCTGCCCGATGGCTATGGCCGCGGCCGTATCATCGGCGACTACCGTCGTGTTGCCCTGTACGGCGTCGACTACCTGATCAAGGACAAGGAGGCCCAGAAGGCTTCCACCCCGACGGTCATGACCGCCGACAACATCCGCGACCGCGAGGAGCTGCAGGAGCAGATCCGCGCCCTCGGCGAGCTCAAGATGATGGCCGAGACCTATGGTTTCGATATTTCCAACCCTGCTACCAACACGCAGGAGGCCATCCAGTGGATGTACTTCGCCTACCTCGCTGCCGTCAAGGAGCAGAACGGCGCCGCTATGTCCATCGGCCGTACCTCTACGTTCATCGACATCTACGCTGAGCGCGACCTTGCCAACGGTACCTTCACCGAGGAGCAGATTCAGGAGTTCGTGGATCACTTCATCATGAAGCTCCGTATGGTCAAGTTCGCCCGTACCCCCGAGTACCAGGCCCTGTTTACCGGCGATCCGCAGTGGGTCACCGAGTCCATCGGCGGCATGGGTGTTGACGGCCGTACGCTCGTTACCAAGATGAGCTACCGCTACCTGCACACGCTCGAGAACATGGGCACCAGCCCCGAGCCCAACATGACCGTTCTGTGGTCGACCCGTCTGCCCGAGAACTTCAAGAAGTTCTGCGCCAAGACTTCTGTCGCCAGCTCCTCGATCCAGTACGAGAACGACGACCTCATGCGCGTTTACCACGGCGACGACTACGGCATCGCCTGCTGCGTATCCTCCATGCGCATTGGCAAGGAGATGCAGTTCTTCGGCGCTCGCGCCAACCTGGCCAAGTGCCTGCTGTACGCACTCAACGGCGGTGTTGACGAGGTCTCCAAGAAGCAGGTCGGCCCCAAGTATCGCGCCGTCGAGGGCGATACGCTCGATTACGACGACGTTGTGGCCAAGTACAACGACATGATGAAGTGGCTCGCTGGCGTGTACGTCAACTCGCTGAACATCATTCACTACATGCACGACAAGTACTGCTACGAGCGCATCCAGATGGCTCTGCACGACAAGCACGTGCACCGCTGGTTCGCTACGGGCATCGCTGGCCTTTCCGTCGTGGCTGACTCCCTGTCCGCCATCAAGTACGCCAAGGTTCACCCCGTCCGCGACGAGAATGGCATCATCGTCGACTTCGAGACCGAGGGCGAGTTCCCCAAGTACGGTAACGACGACGACCGCGTCGACCAGATCGCTCACGACGTTGTGCACCAGTTCATGGAGTACATCCGCATGAACGATACCTACCGCAACTCCGTGCCTACGACCTCGGTTTTGACCATTACCTCCAACGTCGTGTACGGTAAGAAGACCGGCTCCACGCCCGACGGCCGCAAGGCTGGCCAGCCGTTCGCCCCGGGTGCTAACCCCATGCACAAGCGCGATAGCCATGGCGCCATCGCTTCGCTGTCTTCGGTTTCCAAGCTCCCGTTCCGCGATGCTCAGGACGGCATCTCCAACACCTTCTCCATCATCCCGAGTGCGCTCGGCAAGGAGGACCAGGTGTTCTTTGGCGATATCGACCTTGATCAGCTGGGCGAGTAACTATTGTTAGTGCTATACTAACAATAACGATTACTGATTAGCGCGCCGGTTTCGGCCGGCGCCTATTAATCGAAGGAGACACATTATGAAGGTTTCTGAAGTTTCCGAGACCCAGGCCGATAACCTGGTCCACATGCTCGACGCTTACGCCGAGAAGGGTGGCCACCACCTGAACATCAACGTCTTCAACCGTGAGACGCTGCTCGACGCTCAGGCTCACCCCGAGAAGTACCCGCAGCTGACCATCCGCGTTTCCGGCTATGCCGTGAACTTCCACACGCTCACCAAGGAGCAGCAGGACGAGGTCATTGCGCGTACCTTCCACGACAAGTTCTAAAGGGGTTTAACTCCTGCAGGATCGCCGGGCCGCTTTGGGTTACTTTCCAAAACGTCCTCGGACATGCAAAGAGGCTCGCTGCGCACTTCGTGCGGCGAGCCTCTTTGCGTCCTGACGCTCCTATTTGGCAAGGTGTTTTTTAGAATCCATTTTGCGCTCGGCCTCGAAGGCTTGCCTGTCCCAATCGAGCGGAAGTCCGGCCTCGACCCATGCCTCGTAGGCCCTCCTTATGGGCTTGAGCTCCCTTTGGCCCCTCTCCAGCATCGAGATGTACTTCTCGCTGGTGCCCAGTATGGACGCCGCCCTCACCTGGCTGACCTTCGCCGCGCGCCTGGCCGCCACGAGCCCCGAGGCGTCCTCGGGCCTCCTGATCTCGTGCGGGCGCATCAGCGCCCGGTACGCCTCCCTGGCCACGTAGCGCTTGAGGCACCTCATGGCCTCCCTGTCGCTCTTTCCCCGCCCCCTGGCCCTCTCGGCGTACTCGACGGTCTCGGGGTCGCGCATGACCCTCTGCCTCGCGATCTCGTGCAGCGCGCTGTTCGCCTGCCGGTCGCCGCCCCTGTTGAGCCTGTCCCTCACGGTCTTGCCGCTCGAGGCGGGGATGGGGCAGGCGCCGCATATCGCCGCGAACGACGCCTCGGAGCGCAGCCTGCCCGGGTTGTCCCCGGCCGCGACCGCGAGCTTGGCCGCGCTCACGGGCCCGCACCCGTACATCGCCAGCAGCGCGGGGCAGTTCTCCTCCAGGGACGCCTCGATCGCGCGCTCCATGTCGAGCGCCGCGTCGCGCGCCGCCGCCCACAGGTCCGCCAGCGCTCCGAGCGCGGCGCCCAGCGCGCCCTCGGCGCGCACGGAGGGGAGCTCCTCCATCAGCCTCGGCCCTCCCATGCCGCGGAACCTCGACCTGAGCCCCTCCGGGGCGGTGGTGAGCAGCGACCTCGCGGTGTTGATCGCCGAGGTCCGCGCCTTCACCGCCCCGGAGCGCGCCGCGAGCATGCAGCGCACCCCGTCGACCCACCCGTCCTGGCTCTTGGGGGTCCCGAGCCTTGAGCCGGACATCGCCGCGCGGGCGGCCCTCTCCGCGTCCGCCTCGTCGCACTTCCCCTGCCCCGGGCGCCTCCTCTGCGTCCCCGCCGGGGAGAGCGCCTCGCGCACGGGCATCCCCAGCGACGCGAGGTGCCTGGTGAGGCCCGCCCCGTAGGACGACGTCCCCTCCATCGCGATGCAGGCCGGCTCCCCGGCCGCCGCGATCGCCCCGGCGAGCGCCTCGTAGCCCGCCGCGTCGGCGGGGAACCGGCGGGACAGGACCTTGCGGCCCCTCCAGTCCAGGACGCACAGCCAGTGCGAGTCGGCGTGGGTGTCGACCCCGCAGAAGACCGGCCCGCGGGCGCCGGGTGTCGATTCGGTTCTCATGTCTCGCTCCGTTCTTTCCGTGCTCGCCTGGACCGGGCAGACGGCACACTGACGGGGCGCGATAGAATGCGGTTGTTCGGGTCCGCGGTATCGCTCCATGCTCCTATTAGGTCATGCGGCGGTCTCGGCTCGCCGCGGCCCGCGCGGGACATGTCAGGAAACGAGGGCAGCCCTGTGGGCGCCAGCGGAATGTGGGGTCACCGCGCGGTCCGCATCTGATGGTGTCGACGTCAATGGTATACGGGTGCATCATCGACGTCTTCAATACAGAAAATATCAGTG
>CATWQC010000006.1 GCA_958352845.1 uncultured Collinsella sp. | reverse complement strand
AAGCGGTCGGCGGGGCCATTGTGGCTCTTGACAGCGGATTGGGTCATATGAGCGAAAACCCGCCAGATCGAGCAAGGTGCCTTCAAGCAAAATGGCGCCGCAGGTTGAGCATAAGTCAGCGAGCGGGCCGCATTTGAGACAAGGTGATGTGAAACGAAAGGGCGCTGACCTTCTGGTCGCGCCCTTGAAGTTGAACGTCAGATTGTCCAAATGCGGCCCGCGCAGCGTCGGCTGGTCCGCCGTTCGTTAGAACGGCGGAACCTGAGACGTAACCCCTAAGGCCGCTGGCCCATGCCACCCTCGAGGGTGACGGTCTCGCCGTTCATGTACTTAAAGTCGGGACCGCAGAGCTGAACGACCACGCGGCCGATTTCCTTCTCGACGTCGCCGTAGTGACCCGCCGGCGGCATGTGGACGTTGGCCTTGAACGCCTCGGGGTAGGCATCCTGGAAGTTCTCGAGTGCAGCGGTCCAAGCAAGCGGGCAAACGATATTGACGTTGATGCCGTCCTTGCCCCACTCGTTGGCGGCAACACGGGTCAGGCCGCGGATGCCCTCCTTGGCGGCAGCATAGCTGCACTGGCCATAGTTGCCAAACAGGCCGGCGCCCGAAGCAAAGTTGACCACGGAGCCCTTGGTCTCCTTCAGGTGCGGATAGGCCTTCTGCATGTACAGGTAAGTAGCATACAGACCGGAATAAATGGCCAGGTTAAACTGATCCATGGTGTGATCGGCGATGGTCACGCCCGAGGCGCTGGCCTGAGCATTGTTGACGACGGCGTCGATGCGGCCGAACTCCTCAATGGCCTTGTCGATGACGTTCTGGACGACGGCCTCGTTGTCCTGACCAGCCGAGACATCGGCCTGAACAGGCAGAACCTTGACGCCGTACTCGGCCTCGAGGGATTCCTTGGCAGCCTCGAGCTTGGCGACGTTGCGGCCGGTAATGACGAGGCTTGCGCCCTCCTTGGCAAAAGCGATATCGATGCCGTAGCCGATGGAGCCAGCGGAGCCGTCCTTAAGCGTGGCCTTGCCGCCGCCGGTGACGATCACGGTCTTACCAGTGAAAAGTCCCATACAAAGTCCTTTCAAATCGCGACGGGCACGCCCGCCGACTGCGCGTATCCAACTTCACGCGTCAAAAGCTGAAATGCAACTTTAGCGGGTTCAAGTGAAAAATAAAGACCGCAGCAGGCGAACGGCACCACGTCGTTCGGCGAAGGGATTGTCAAGTACAAACCGGATAAAGCGGCCGAGTTATTGTTATCAGATCAAGCCATCGAACACGTTTTGAAACTTTGCTGCGGCGCGCGGGATGTCGGCGCGAGACTTTATCATAGGGTGACAAACAACGATGAGGAGCACATGCCTATGACAGACGAGCTGGACCCCCAGACTCAAGAGCATATTGATGATCCCGCAGACGTCACCACAGATACCGACGCTGTGACCTGCAATGGTACCGACGTCGACGGCCCCATCTTGGACGAAAGCGCTACGGCGGAAACCCCCGAATCAGAAAACGTCGATGAGCAAAACGACGATGCGCCTGCTCAGGACGACGCCCCCGTACAGGACGACGCCCCGCAAGCAGCGGGCCCCATCGAGGTGTCTTCGGAAGAAGAGCTCGATGCCGTCATGGACTCCATGATGGATGTTGTCAAAGCGATGAAAGACGCCGTCGCCGATGCCGATATCGATGCCGAGGAAGAGGAGGCCGCCGAGGCGGCCTCGACCTTTGTGCCCGGCGAGACTCCGGTTGCCGACCAGGGCAGCACCATGCCCTCGTTTCTGCAGCTCGAGCACCCCACGATTGGCGCCGATGCGGTCGATCCGCACGCAGCAGGCTTTTCTGTGGTCGAGGGCGGTACCGGCAATATCGCCGCGCCACAGGCTGCCGATGCGGACGCTGCCGACACCGCTCGCCCGACCGCCCCGCACTCCCCCGCCGCGAGCCGCGATCTGGGGACCGCTGTCTCGAACACTGCGAACGCCGTGGGCACCTTTATCGCCCAGGGTGCCTCGGCCATGCGCGAGATGAACGCCGCGAAAAAGGCACTTGCCGATGCCCGCGCCCACCTGTCCGAACTTGAGCAGCGCATTGCCGATCAGGCCGAGGAACTCGAGACGCGCCAAGATATCGCAGGCCGCTACGAGCAGATCGTCGCCGACCAGCGTCAGGCGATCGCCACAGCGCAAAAGACCGCTGCGGCAGCCGAAATCGATCGCGATGTCCATGCTTCCAAAGTAGCAGAGCTCAAGGGTCAGCTCGAACAAATGAAGACAGAGGATGACGCGACCGAGCTCCGCCTGAAGGCCGCGCTCGATGCCGTGGAGGCCCGCGAGGCGAGCTCGCGCGAGACCGGCAACCGCCTCGTTCGCCGTCTTGAGGATTCCAAGCGCATCCGCGACAAGGTGCAGGCCGAGCGAGACGCCGGCATTGCCGCCGCACAACAAACCGTCGACGCCACGCGCGCCCAGCTCGAGACGCTGCGTCATGAGTATGCCGAGCTGCAACGCAATCCCTCGGCAAATCCCGCCAACTATACGGTGCGCACCAGCGAGCTCTCGATGCAGATCTCCGACACGGCAGATGCCCTGCGTAAAGCCGAAGAAGATGTCCCGCGCATCACTGCCGACCTTGAGCACTCGCTTGCCGCAGCCGAGCAGGCCGTCGAGCAGGCTCAAGCCCCCATTGCCGAAGCCAAACGCGCGCACCAAGCCGTGACGACTGAGGCTGATGCCGCGCGCGACGAGCTGCAGACGGCGAAAACTGCCGCCACGACGCGCCAGCGCGAACTGCGCGAGAAGATCGCCGCCGAGGACAAGGCACGCCGCGACCAAGAGCAAAGCATCGCCAACGCCCAAGCAGATGCCGCACATGCACAGTCGATCATCGAGCAGGCGACCGAGGTACATGACCATCCAGAGATCACTGAGTCGCTTGCAGGATCCTTGGCCCGAGACAAAGCCGAACACGCCGAGACCGAGCGAGAAGTCGCCCAGCTCGAGGCCACCGAGGACGCGGTGCGCGAGCGCACCCGCGACTCACGCATCAAATTCACCGGCGCCATCGTCTGCATCGTCGCCGCAATCCTGGTGATCATCCTAGTCTGGCTGTTCGCGAGCAAGTAAACCAGCCGCCAAAAAAACGCTCAACGCAGTTGCGGTGAGATAGTTCCTGTTTAGCCCAAAAAGGCCAATTCAAGAACTATCTCACCGCAACTTATTTAGATTGATGCAAGGTAGTCGTTTAAGAACGTCCCCAATGACTACACCGATGTTTTGTTGACAACCAAAGAAATGCCGGTGTTTTGGCAACGACAGCGAGCGGGTCGCATTTGAGGCAAGGTGACGTGAAACGAAAGGGCGCTGACCTTCTGGTCGCGCCCTTGAAGTTGAACGTCAGATTGTCCAAATGCGGCCCGCGCAGCGTCGACCGGTTACGGCGTTTGTAAAACGCCGTAACCTACAAGATGAGCATGGCGTCACCAAAGCTGAAGAAGCGGTAGCGTTCTTCGATAGCAGCGGCGTAGGCATCCATGATCTGGTCGCGGGTGGCAAGTGCGCTTACGAGCATCATGAGCGTGGAGCGCGGCACGTGGAAGTTCGTGATCAGCGCGTCGACCACGTGATAGGTCGAGCCGGGCATAAGGTAGAGCTGCGTTGTCGCGTTCTCGCGCACCACGATGTCGCCGCGGCCGAGCGTGTCGGCCCCGTCCTCGCGGCCCTCAAAATAGCGCGCCGTCACAGCCGGATCGGACACCGGCGCGTCCGCGTCAAACGCGCTCTCGAGCGAGCGCACTGCGGTAGTGCCGACGGCGATCACACGATGGCCCTCGGCCTTCGCCTTATGCACGGCGTCGACAACCTCCTGCGACACGTGGTAGCGCTCGGTGTGCATCACGTGCTGCGCGGGGTCGTCCTCCTCCACCAGACGGAAGGTATCGATACCCACCTCGAGCTCGACGGCGGCAAACTTGGCACCCTTGGCCTCGATGGCAGCCATGAGCTCGGGAGTAAAATGCAGACCCGCCGTGGGAGCAGCGGCCGAGTGCTCCTCCTTCATGGCGTAGACGGTCTGGTACTTCTCGGGATCGCCCTCGTAATCGGTAATGTAGGGCGGCAGCGGCACGTGGCCGGCAGCATGGATGGCCTCGTCGAGCGTGCGCGGCTCGCCGGCGGCATTGCAACCGGCCGGCTCAAAGCGTACCAGGCGGCCGCCGCGGCTATCGGTGACAAAGTCGACAACCTCGGCCGTCAGCACCACGGGAGCCCCCTCGGGCGCATGGGCGCCACCGGCGCGATACTCAATATGAGCACCGGGCTTCAGGCGCTTGCCCGGCTTGACCAAGCACTCCCAAACATGGCCCAGCGGATCCACGTCCTCGCGGCGCTTGAGCAGCAGGGTCTCGACCACGCCGCCCGATCCCGTTTTACGACCGATCAGACGGGCCGGCATCACGCGCGTCTGATTGATGACGAGCACGTCGCCCGGCTCGATATAGTCGATGATGTCGCGGAAGATGCGGTGCTCAACGGTACCGCCGTGCTCCAGCGGCGTTCCCGCCTGGGAGCCCTTGCGATCCACCACCAGCAGACGGCAGGAGTCACGCGGCTCGGCAGGCGCCTGGGCGATCAGTTCCTCAGGAAGGTTGTAGTCAAAATCATCGGTACGCATAGACACGTCGGATTCTCCTTATATAGCTAAAGTCCGCTCTACATCCTAGCAGGCTGACGTCCCAAATGAACTACTTTTTGGCGGCTTTGCGCTCGTCGCGGATGCGGGCTCGATCCATGGCCGCCTCGACGGCCGAGAATCGGCAGCCGCAATAATTCTGCCGATACATGCCCAGCTCGCGCGAACGACGCGTGGCCTCGGGGTAATACGGGCGAAAATCGCGAATCACCGGAGTGAGACCGCGGGCGGCAGCCAGACGCTCCAACACATCATTGCAGGTTTCGAACAACTGATACGGCGAGACGGCGAGCGTCGTGCCCACAAACTCAAACCCACGCTCCTGAGCCACACGGCATGCCTCGGCCAGACGCAAGGCATAGCACGCGCGACAGCGACGGGGTCGATCGGCGCCCAGCGGGGCCACGCCGACCTCCCAGCGCTCGCGGTCCTCCCCCGCCTCGATGAGCTCGATGTCGCCATCGGCACACCACCGGCGCAGCTCGTCCAAACGCCGCTGCCATTCATCACGCGGTTGAATATTGGGGTTTGTCCAGCAGATTGTGGGCTCAAACCCTTCCTCGCGCAGCAGGCGAACCGGCTCCAGCGAGCACGGCGCGCAGCAAGCATGCAGCAGCAACGGCTTCATGGACATCTCCTCTCCCACAATGATTTTTTAATCCCCGTCCCAGAAAAATCATCCCAAAAAGACTACCTTGCGAAAAAGCGCACGCCAAAGGATGTGTCCTCGCAGGCGACAATGCGACGGTCGCGCAGGATGGTCCGCACGTAATACCAATCGCCCACACAGCCCGACAAATGCAAGCCGGCCGCCAGGTAGCACAGCAGCGGATAGCACGAGAACGCAAACCCCAGGGCAAACGCCGCAGTCACAACAACCGTCGGCGCCAGGCAAACCGCCACGTACCGCCAGCGCGAATACACCACGCCCTCGGCGCAGGCATAGATCATCGCCGTCTCGCGATTCGCTCCAAAGGTCACCTTCGCGCCCGCAGGCGCCAGCAGCTTAAAGAACACACCGTGCACCAGCTCATGCACGGCAAATGACGCCGCCGAAACCGCAGCCAACCCGACTATCCAGCCCAAGACGGCCGTCCAACCGCCCGCGTCAGCCGCATCCAAGTCCGCAGGCCCGCCCAGCAGCATAAACACCGGCACTAGGCACACGGCAAATGCGCCAAGCACTGCCATCCCCCACACAAAGCAAGCGTGCAGAAAATCCTCGTCCTCAAACGCATGTATGTTGGAAATCTCATTCATAGCATCTTAGGATAGCGCCCCTGCCACGTACCCGTCCGCATGTGCGATAATGTCGAGCGATATGCACGAATTGACCACCGCGTCGCCAGGCCTTGCGCCCGGCCGCGCTCTCACCATATGCGAAGGAGTCCCATGGCATCCAAATACTCCATGAACGACCGTCCCAGCTGGCCTCGCCGCGCCATCGTTACCGCCGGCGAGCCCTACGGCAACAAGGGCCTTCACTTTGGCCACGTTGGCGGCGTCTTTGTCCCGGCCGACTTCTTCGCCCGCTTCCTGCGCGACCGTCTGGGCCGCGAGAACGTCATCTTCACCTCGGGCACCGACTGCTACGGCTCGCCCATCATGGAGAGCTACCGCAAGCTCAAGGAGAACGAAGGCTACGACAAGTCCATCAGCGAGTACGTCGAGTCCAATCACTCCCGCCAGGCCGCGACCCTCAACAACTACAACATCAGCTGCGATATCTACGGCGGCTCGGGCCTTGAGCCGGCTGCGCAGATTCACAACGAGGTGACCGCCGAGATTATCGAGCGCCTGCACGAGCAGGGCACTATCTCCAAGCGTTCCACGCTGCAGTTCTACGATGCCAAGGCCGGCACGTTCCTCAACGGCCGCCAGGTAATCGGCCGCTGCCCCATTCAGGGCTGCAAGTCCGAGAAAGCCTACGCCGACGAGTGCGACCTGGGTCACCAGTTTGAGCCCGAGGAGCTCATCGCGCCCAAGAGCCAGCTCACCGGCGAGGTACCCGAGCTGCGCCCGGTCGACAACCTCTACTTCGACCTGCCGGCCTACCTCGACTTTATGAAGACCTACACCGCCAAGCTCGCCCAGAACCCGCAGGTTCGTTCCGTGGTCTCCAAGACCATGGAGGAGTGGCTGCTGCCGGCACAGCTCTATATTCAGAACAAGTTCCGTGAGGCTTTCGACGCCGTCGAGGACCAGCTGCCCGAGCACACCGTGCTGGAGCCCGAGGGCAACAAGAGCAGCTTTACCGTCACCTTCCCCAGCTGGAAGGAACGCGATGACGCCCACGCGGTGCTCGCCAACGGCGGCGTGCGCTTCCGCAGCGGCAAGGCGCTCGTGCCCTTCCGCATCACCGGCAACATCGACTGGGGCGTTCCGGTGCCCGAGGTCGACGGCGTGAACGACGTCACCTGCTGGTGCTGGCCTGAGAGTCTGTGGGCGCCCATCAGCTACACCCGCACCGTGCTTGCACGCGACGCCCGAGCCGCCGGCGTGACCGAGGGTGTCGCCGCCCAGGATGCCGCCCTCATGGGCGAGCCCGCCGCCGACTCCACGCAGGTCCCCGCACCCACCTACCAGCACAGCTCGCTCGACTGGCGCGACTGGTGGTGCTCTGACGACGCTCAGATCTACCAGTTCATCGGCCAAGACAACATCTACTTCTACTGCATCGCGCAGACCGCCATGTGGGAGGCCCTGGGTTGGGACCTTACGCAGAGCACCGTCAGCGCCTGTTATCACCTGCTCTACATGGGCAAAAAGGCCAGCTCGTCCTCGCAGACGCCTCCCCCGCCGGCAGACGACCTGCTCAACCACTACACCTGCGAGCAGATGCGCGCGCATTGGCTGTCGCTCGGCCTGTCCGAGAAGCCGGTGAGCTTTAGCCCCAAGGCATATGACACGCGCGTGACCGGCAAGGACAAGGACGGCAACGAGGTGCGCGCCTGCGACGACAAGCGCGTCATCGATCCTGCCCTTAAGGAGAGCGCTCTCTTGACCGGCGTGTTCAACCGCCTGGCCCGCAGCTGCTTCTACGGCGTCGCCGTCAAGGAGGGCGACGAGAGCCCCTATCGCAACGGTTGCATTCCGGCCGGTGCCGCCTCTGCCGCCGTGGTCGAGGCTGCCGAGCAGGCCGCCCTTGCCTTTGAGCAGGCCATGTACAAGTTCGAGACGCACCGTGCGCTCGCCGTGTGCGACGACTACCTGCGCGCCGCCAACAAGCGCTGGAGCGATGCCTCCAAGGCCGCCAACAAGCTCGAGGGCGAGCCGGCCAACGCCGCCATGACGCAGGCCCTGGCCGACGCCTTTACCGAGCTGCGCGTGGCGACCGTGCTCATGCACGGCATCGTCCCGGCCGGCTGCGAGCTCATCTGCGAGTACTTCGACGTCGATCCGGTCGCCTTCTTTAGCTGGGACAACATCTTTGCCTCCACGGACGAGTTTGTGGAGAGCCTGGGCGAGAAGCCCGGCGAGCACCGTGTGAAGCCGCTGCCCCCGCGCTTCGACTTCTTCAGCAAGCACGAGAGCCAGTACTAAAGCACGCCAGCAGCAACGCGCCCGGGAATGATTATTCTGGGACGGGGATTAAAAAATCATTCCCGGGCGCCACAGTACAGTCTTTTTGGGACGGGGATCATTAAATGATTTTTTAATCCCCGTCCCAGAATAATCATTTAGGTGGAAGGAAAGACGGATGTCCAAGCCGCGTCGTCGTAAGCAGAAAAAGCAGGTTAAGCCCGAGCTCAAGCTTAGGCAGTTTGCTGCCACCGAGCTTTCCGACCAGCTTGCCGCCCTTCCCCGCGCCGCCGACCTGCCGCGCTTTATGGTCGACACGGTCGCCGGCGCCTATGCGCCCGCCGATGCCAAGCTCATGATCGAGGGCTTCGGCGCCGCGGCCACACGCCCGGTCACGCTGCGCGCCAACACGCTCAAGGCGACCGCCGAGGACATCGCTGCGGCGCTCGGTGCCGCCGGCATCGCCCACAACCCCGTCGCCTGGTACCCAGACGCCTTTATCCTGCCCGAGGCCCAGGTTTCCGATCTGTGGGATCTCGACATCTACCGCGACGGCAAGATCTACCTGCAGAGCCTGTCATCCATGATGCCGCCGTTGGTCCTGGGCGCCCAGGCAGGCGAGGACATCCTGGACATGTGCGCGGCCCCCGGCGGCAAGACGACGCAGATCGCCGCCCTCACCCAGGGACAGGCGCACCTCACCGCCTGTGAGATGAGCATTCCCCGCGCCGAAAAGCTCGAGTCGAACCTCCATCGCCAGGGTGCCAAAAACGTGCCCGTCATGCGCATCGACGCACGCGAGCTCGACGAGTTCTTCCGCTTTGACCGCATCCTGCTCGACGCTCCCTGCACCGGCACGGGCACCGTCATCAGCGGCAACGAGAAAAGTCTGCGCGGGCTCACCGAGCAGCTGCTTTGCAAGTGCGCTCGCTCGCAGCGCGCGCTTCTGGACCGCGCCATGGGTGCCCTCAAACCGGGCGGCACGCTCGTCTATTCGACTTGTTCGATCTTGCCGCAGGAAAACGAGGACGCCCTGCAAGAGGCCCTCGACAAGCACATGGACTGCGAGCTTATCCCCCTCGACGGCACGCCGAGCGAAAGCGAAGCGCACCGTGCCCAGGAAGCTGGCGAAGAGCCACGCGTCGAGAGCAACGCCCTCACCGAGGCCATCGCTGCCGGCCATGTCTCGGCCGTCGCCAACGGTATGCCCGGCACGCTGACCATTCCGCCTAGCCGCGATTTTGAGGGCTTCTACATTGCCCTGATCCGAAAACGCAGCTAGCGCACGGATCAAAAACTCAACAAGCTATCTCTGTGCGTGTTTGCCCTGCTGGTCGCGATGCTGTTTAAGCATCGCGCGCTCCTTGCGTTCGGCCCTTTTGCCCTTAATGGCCGTGACCACAAAGTAGATGACCGCGGCGGCAACGATTGCGCCTACACACAGGCCAATCGAGCCCAACATTGCCGAAAATTCCATACCGCGTCACCTCTCTTGTAAACGGGACTTTCAAGATAGCACCTCGATCCCCGCCACCACAGCTCCTTCACGTTCGCCTGCCCTTCGGTCTAACGGATGGCGCGGCGGGGAAAAATCAACTCGTCAAACGATTTAGCATTCGCAATTCCGGCTGCATCGCGCCGGCCGTCATCACATAGAATCGAGTCTCCATGGATACCCTCAACGATCTAAATGAGCGCGTCGACGCCTTCGTCGGCACCAGCTCCTTCGACACGCCTGCCGCGGCAAACGACCAAGCTCCCATCGATGTACCCGCCGAGGTTCACGAGGACATCGTCGCCTCGGTCGATTTCTCCGAGGTCGAGCTCGCAGACGAGTTCACCGAGCCCCAGGTAGCCGTGACCCCCAACGGACTGCTCCCCATGGAGCCGCTGCCCATCGACGGGCGTTTGCGCAAGGCGGCCCTTCGCATGCCCGACGAGATCGAGGAGGCCAGCGGCTTTACGCTCTTCGGCCGACGCATCAAGTCGCTCATTTACACCACCGACGTCGCGGTTATCCGCAACTCCAACGCCGATGCCGTCTTTGCGGTCTACCCTTTCACGCCGCAGCCCGCCATTACGCAAGCGCTGCTGACCGTCGCCGAGTGCCCGGTCTTTGTAGGCGTGGGCGGCGGAACTACGACCGGTAAGCGCTCCGTGCAGATGGCAGCCGTCTCCGAGATGCAGGGCGCGGCGGGCTGCGTGGTCAACTCCCCCGCTACTGCCGAGATGGTAGAGCACATCACCAACATCGCCGACATCCCCGTCATCGCCACGGTCGTTCGCTGCGACGACGATGCCCACGCCAAGGTGCGCGCCGGCGCCAAGATTCTCAACATCGCCGCCGGCAAGAACACGCCCCAGGTCCTACGCGAGCTGCGCGAGCACTATCCCAACCTGCCGCTCATCGCGCCGGGCGGCAAGACACCCGAGAGCATCCGTGAGACCATCGCTGCCGGCGCCAACGCCATCATCTGGACGCCGCCTTCGGCACAGCAGCTACAGACCGACATGATGCAGCGTTATCGCAAGATGAAGGAAGACGCCACACCTGTCATCTCGCGCGACGATGTGCCCATTATCGACCAGGTCGCCGCCGCCGAGGTCAGCCAGGTCGAGAACATGAATCCCGACGTGCCGATTCCCGACGAAGTCATCGAGCGCGTCGCTTCGATCCACGAGCGCGTCGAGGAGCATCGCGCCAACCGCGGCCTCAAGCCGTCACTGCACGGCTTTTTCTTCCGCGGAAAGAAACGCTAATCGTAACAGCAAGGCCCGCCCCACAAACGTGAGGCGGGCCGTTTTCGTTTGAACAATCATGCAGCGATGTGATGGGGCAAATTAATCCACGCGCTTGTCGCCCATAAAGAAGAGCGCCACCGTACCGGGTCCGGTATGCGAGCCAATCAGAGTACCGATGTCATTGATCTCAATCTTGCCTTTAAGCTGCGGAACCTGTTCCTCAATCAGCGCCGCGACCGCCTCGGCATCCTCGCGGCACGCCGACTGCGACATGATGCACTTACCCGAATAATCCGCACCGTCCAGCACGTGTGCCATCATGGTCTTAGCCATCTCGGAAATCGCTCGCTTCTTAGTGCGAATCTTCTCACGTGGCGACAGCTTACCTTCGCAATCGACCGTCATAAGCGGGCAAATCTTGAGCGCCGTGCCGATGATCGCGCTCGCGGCCGAAATGCGACCGCCGCGCAGGTAGCTCGACAGATCGGTCGAGAAGAACCAGTGGTGCAGGTTGAGTTTATGCTCCTCAATCCAAGCGGCCGTCTCGTCGAGTGAAGCCCCGCTATCGCGCACGTCGGCGGCATATTCCAGCAACAGACCAAAGCCCGAAGACGCCCCCAGCGAATCGATAACGCGCACCTTGCCGCCCTCGGGATAGCGATCCGCGAGCATCTGCGCCGCGACGCAGGCCGATCCATACGTGCCCGAAATACCCGACGACAACGTCAGGTGCAGCACGTCTTTACCCTCGGCAACAAACGGCTCCCAAAACTCCTCGTACTCGCCCACGCTCACCTGAGACGTCTTGGGCATGGCGCCCGCGGCAATCTGGGCAAAAAACTCGTCCGGCGTAATCGACTGATACAGATCGTCCGTATAGACAACATCGTCGATCTCGTAATGAAAATACGCGACGGGAATATTGCGCGATTCAAAGAACTCACGGGTTCGGTCGGCGGCGGATTCACAGGTCAGGACAAAATCACTCATATGAGGCTCCTTACTCATTGCTGCGCAAATTATCGCACAGTGAGCCTACATGCGGTACATATGTCCACTATTTACCAAATCGAACCAAATATAGTGAACATCTTTACCACCATCGTCTCCACCGGCCCCACGCATAAATATCTGAGAAAACACCCTCTGTCGTCTCCACCCAACCACCATATCTACCTCAACTAAATCGATTTACCAAACCGTTCAGCCGACAATTCAGCCGCTGGCGCAAAATCGAAACAAAAGCGGCGCATACTGATAAACGTTTGACGCTGTTTATCAGTTTTACCAGCCCCATCGGAAGGTGTTTCATGGTCGCATTCGATCGCAACCCGCAAGACTTCAAGTATCTGCGCCTGCTGTCGAGACAGTTCCCCACCGAACAATCCGCATTTACCGAAATTATCAACCTCTCGGCCATCCTCAACCTACCCAAGGGCACCGAGCATTTTATGAGCGACGTGCATGGTGAGTACGAAGCCTTTATGCACATCCTCAACAACTGCTCGGGCGTCGTGCGCGAACATGTCGACGAGATCTTTGGCGACACACTCTCCTTTGACGAAAAGGGCGAGCTGTGTACGCTCATCTACTACCCGCGCGAGAAGATCGACCTGGTCCGCAGCCAGCGCGAGGACTCGCCAACCTGGTACAGGACGATGCTTGACCAGCTCATCATGGTCGCACGCTCGCTTTCAAGCCGCTACACGCGCTCCAAAGTGCGTAAGGCCATCCCGCGCGATTACGCCTACATCATCGACGAGCTGTTGCACACGCACCCGGACGAGAACAACTATCGCGTGCGCTATCACGAGCGCATCGTGGAGTCCATCCTGGAGACCGCCAGCGCCGACGACTTTATCGAGTCGCTCGCCTCGCTCATCAAGCGCCTGGCCGTCGACCACCTGCACCTGGTGGGCGATATCTTCGACCGCGGCGGCGGCGCGGCCAAGATTATGGACCGTCTGCTCACCTACCATTCGCTCGACATCCAGTGGGGCAACCACGACCTGCTGTGGATGGGTGCTGCGGCCGGTGAGCCCGCCTGCATCGCCACGGTGTTGCGCAACAACCTACGCTACGACAATTACGAGATCCTCGAAAACGATTACGGCATCTCGCTGCGTGAGCTTGTCGCCTTTGCCGATGCCACCTACACCGCCGGTGAGTCCATCACCCCGCTGATCAAGGCCATCAACGTGCTGCTCTTTAAGCTTGAGGGCCAGATTATCCAGCGCCACCCCGAGTTCGATATAACCGACCGCCTGTTACTCGACAAGATCGATCACGACACCGGCACGGTCACGCTCGCCGACGGCAGCGTGTGGCCGCTCACGACCAACGACTTCCCCACCGTCGACCCGGCGGACCCCTATACGCTCACGTCTCAGGAGCAGCACATCATCGACAAGCTCGTGTCCGAGTTTGTCACCGCCGATCACCTGCATCGCCATATCGATTTCCTCTATTCCCACGGCTCGATGTACAAGGTCGCCAACGGCAACCTGCTCTTCCATGGCTGCGTGCCGCTCAACGAAGACGGCACCTTTAGCAGCATGAACTGCCTGGGCACCTGGCACGCTGGCCGCGATTATCTCGATTTTTGCGACCACATCGCCCGCCGCGCGTGGCGCGTGGGCGACCGCGATGCCCTCGACTGGATGTGGTACCTGTGGATTGGCTTCAATTCACCCGCCAGCGGACGCCTGGTGCGTACCTTTGAGCGCGCCTATATCGCCGATAAGAGCACCTGGGTCGAGCCGATGGACCCGTACTTTACGCTTACCAAGTCGCCCTCGGTCTGCGACGACATCATGCGCGAGTTTGGCGTCGCGCCCATGGCATGTTCGCCGACCGGCCACATCATCAACGGCCACACGCCCGTTAAAACCACCAAAGGCGAGCAGCCCATCCGCGCCGAGGGCAAGCTGCTGGTCATCGATGGCGGCTTCTGCCGCGCTTACCATCCCAAGACGGGTATCGCCGGCTATACGCTCATCTCGAGCTCGCGCGGCTGCCGCCTCAAGTCGCACCGGGCCTTTACGACGGTTGCCGAGGCACTCACGCGCAACGTGGACATCGAAAGCGAGACCAACCGTTTTGACCAAGCGGACCGTCGCCGCATGGTGAGCGACACCGATACTGGCGCCAAGATCCGCAGCCAAATCCAAGACCTGCGTCAGCTGCTCGATGCATATAGAAACGGTGCTATCGAGGAGCGCGCCTAGCACCACCCGCGGGGATTGGCTAAACTTGCTGAGTTTGTCATCCCCACGGCGTCCCCGCGCCACCCTAAGGCAGGTACCATGCAAAAGCTCCTTGCGCAGATCATGAAATTTGGCATCGTCGGTGTCATTGCCACGGTTATCGACTTTGGCATTATGAATCTGCTCCACTACGGTCTGGGCCTCAACATCCTAATCGCCAACACCAGCGGCTTTATCATCTCACTCATCTTTAACTACCTCGCAAGCATGAAGTACGTGTTTGCGCACAAGGAAGGCATGAGCCGCCGCCGCGAGTTCATCATCTTTGTCGTGCTGTCCGTGATCGGTTTGGTGCTCAACGACGGCATCGTGCTGGCGCTCAACGCCGGTCTGGGGCTCGAGGCCAATATCGCCAAGATCTGCGCCACCGCGCTTGTCATGGTCTACAACTTTGTGACCCGAAAAATCTTCCTGGAGGGCGACGAGACAAAATAGCTCGAAACCCCTGCAGCATTACGGCGCCCACGGACAACGCGCACTCAGCGCAGTATCGTCCGTGGGTGTCGCTCGTTTACGGGCAAATTTTCAACGTTTGCGGATTAGCTCTTGAAAATTTGGCGAGTTCATATAGTTCTTGGCAAAGACCTTACGTTTCCCTTGTAAAAGCTCTAAAGTATCCTCTGCTCGATTCATCAACGCATTGGATGTGATTACGTGCGCAAGGCGCTGGCACAACCTCATACCAAGCAGTTCCTCAAGTTTGCTGTCGTGGGTCTTATCTCCTTTGGCATCGACTGGGGCATGCTCATTGCGCTCGTCGAGCTGTTCCACCTCGACTTTTTGATGAGCACCACGGTTTCGTTTATCACGTCCGTCGTGGTCAACTACTGGCTCAGCATGAAGTACGTGTTCGACCACCGCGAAGGCATGAGCCGCAAGCGCGAGTTCACGATCTTCACCATCCTGTCGGTGATCGGCCTGGGCCTCAACGACCTGTACATGTTTGTGGGCGTCACGTTTTTGAGCATCGGCTACCAGGCCATGAAGGCCATCGCCACGTTCCTCGTCACCTGGTACAACTACTTCAGCCGCCGCTTCTTCCTCGAGGGCGCACGGTCATAGTCGATTCACTATTTGCTTGAATGTATAACCGGTTGGAATTCCCATTCCAACCGGTTTTTTGTTTGCAGAGCCTGCCGAGGAAAGCGCACAAGGCGGGCCGCAGCGTCGGAATGGGTAGTAGTTTCCCCATGGTCGCCCCGCGGAAAGCGCGTCCCAGATTGCAGCCTCAGAACGGGACACAGCTTCCGCAACGTGGCTCTAGCGGAAAGCGCATCCCAAAATCGATGCCCAATACGGTCCGCAGCTTCCCAATGGGCGCTGCTTCGGAAAGTCTATCCCGGAATGAGCCCTCAGAGCGGAACACGCTTTCCGAAACCCGCCCCAACGGGAAGCTGCGTCCCGGAATTCGCCTACAGGGCGGGATGCAATTTCCGGTTGAGCCTCGATTGGGAAATGACGTCCCATTCGTATAAAAACGGGCGTCTCGGATGTTTGTCCGAACCGCCCGTTTGATGCGATATGTCGAGGCCCCTAGCCTGTCACGTAATACCAGACCACGTTGTCGCCGTTTGAGAGAACGTAGTTGCTGCAGGCTGTCATGGGCGTTGTGCCGTTGACGGAATAACACCAGCCGCTACCGCTTCCATAGTTTTCATCCTTCTCGGCCAGGCCACCGATGGCGGCAACATAAGTGCCAAACGACGAGCCACGCGCATTTATAGAAATACCCAGCGCGCAGAGAGCGTCGTAGGCAGTTGCTCCCTCATTAAAGGTGTAGGTACCACCAGCGGACACAGGATTGCCCACAGCGCTCGAAGTAACCGAGACAGTCACGGTAACGTAGCTAGACTCCTGAGAGACGCTCTGGTTGCCCGAGGGGGCATTACTGTTATCAGGAACGGCAGAAGGCCCACCGGACGTTGCCGAATTCTGAGAAGCCGACTGACTGTTGTCAGTCTTTTTATTTCCTGCTCCTTTTTCGCCGGACTTCTTGCTATCCGAGTTCTTGTCCGATTCCTTGTCCGAAGACTCGGAATCTTTCTTGGAGTCAGATTTGTCAGAACCCCTAGACCCGTCATTCGTATCATCAGAAGATTTGGAATCCTTGGACCCGGCCTTGCCCGAAGCGACAGTCGAGCCGGACCCATTGCCATCCTTGGCGACGATGCTCTCCCCCGCCACGGTCTGGACGATCCAATCAATGGACCAAGCACCGCTCTCGGAGGGATGAACAAAGCCCAGAGAGACCACGATCAGAACGACGCATGCGGCAGTCAGAACGCCAAGGAGCGCCTTCCGTCGAGGAGCGGACGCCGCCGAAGCGGCGCCCTTTTGCTTTGGATCATCGAGCTGGATAAACGAGGAGTCGGGCTGTTGCCCGTTGGTCTCCTTGGGCTTATCGGGCATTACCGTCACCCTTGCCGCGCTTGGTCAGCACGAAGACGGCGATGAGCGCAAGGCCAATCACGCCGGCGGCGATGCCAACGATGGCGAGCGGGTTGGTGCCCGTCTCCTGTTCGGAAGCACCAGAGGACTTCTTAGCAGTGGTCGTGGAAGCAGCGCCCGTATCGGACTTGGAATCGGACTTCTTGTCGGACTTGCTGTCCTTCTTCTCAGACTTCTTCTCATCCTTCTTGTCGGACTTATCGGAGCCCTTCTTGTCGGACTTGTTTTCCTTGGTCTCGGTCTTGGCCGACACCGTCGTCTTGGTCACCGGCTTCTGACCCGGGGCGATAGCGCCGCCGGCCTGCGGGTCCTTAGAGCCGGAACCCGTACCAGTGCCCGTGCCGGCACCAGTACCAGAACCGCTGCCGCCGCTGGAGCCAGAACCGCCATTGTCACCAGAATTGGTGGCATTCTTGGTCCACTTGGCATACAGCGTCAGATCGGCCGTCACCGGCGTACTGAAGTCATACGCTTGCGTGCACGCCTCATCGGTATACCAACCGCCGAAGGTATAGCCCTTGCGACGCGGTTTTACAGCAGGCTCCGTAGCAGTTTTACCAGCCTTAATACGTTGGGAATCGAGCACAATAGAATCTGCACCATTTGCGTCAAACGAGACAGTATAGCGATTGACCTTCTGGCCATTTCCCTTAATCGCGAACAACTTGCCCGAATCGTTAGCGTAGTAGAGTGAACCATCAGAACCGACCGAAATCGACGACATGCAGTACTGCTGGTTCTCGGCCGACGGTCTATAGAGCAGCTCAGCCTCTTCGTCACCTATGCGATAGCGATAAATGCCGCCAGGATTATTGTTGGACGTAAAGTATACATAGGTATGACCATCTTGAATGGAAACCACAGGCTGTGACTTAACATCGCCGCTGCCCGTAAAACCACTTGCAGAAGAATCCTCGCGGATGAAGTTACCGTCTGCCTTATAAATTGAATAATCGACCGTAAGCGTATCGGCATCGATAATTGCAAGCTGACCATAGTGGCTCGTAAGACTGTTTTGGGGACCGCCCATAAAGGACTCAATCGACGTGCCGCCAACTACAATCTTACCGTTGACAAACACGGGTGTAGAGGTCGAGCTGCTGCCAAACGTAACTTTACCCAGTTCTGAAAGGGCCCCATCATTAGCGATAGCAATTTTATGGAGCGTGCCATCGGCACTCACAACGTAAGCAGTAGCCCCATCAACAAGCACGTTCGCGCGAACGCGATCGGCGATCTTAAGCTTTGCTACGGTCTTTCCAGTCGAAGGATCAACCGTGCTGACAGTGCCTGAATCATCCGCGATAACGCCATAGTCGCCCGAGAACGCCATGCCAGCCCAGTAATAGCCCTTGCTGTTTTCATTCTTGTGCTGCCACATGACTTTACCGTCAGAAATACGAACACAAAGCAGGTAGCCGTCACTCGAGTCAATCCAATCGGCCGAAGCGGTACCAAAATAGGCATAGCCATCGCGAACCGAAACAGAAGCAAGCGACTGCTGCGCGCCATCGGGACCGGCCGGCAACCCATCGGTAACCCAAACCGTCGCAAGCACATCAACCGTTAAGGCCTGAAGACGACCGCCTGAAAGCGGAACAAGCACAACACCATTGGTATATACCATGCGTGAGGTGGAATCAATTGCAGCAGCCAAAGGTGACTCTAGAACGGTCTTGCCCGTCTCGACATCCTTTTTGAGCAATTTAGAACCAACTGCCACATAGAGATAGTCACCGATCAGCAACGCATCGGAAACACCCTTATTGCCGTCCGCACGCGTCTTAAGCTCGCTTACCCATTTCTCATCTGCATCCTTAGTGGGCACAGGTGCGTCGGTAACCTTGTCGGCACTTGTAAAGCCCGACCAGTCGCTATCCCAGTTAGGGCGTGCAGCGCTCGGATTAAGAACAACGTTGTCGACACCGGGCAAAGTATCCCCAGGGGCGTAAGCCCAAACGACCTTATCGCCCGACTTAAGCACGTAGTCGTTATCGAGTTGAGTTCCAGGAACGCCGTTGACAAAGAACGACCAAGCGCCGGACAGCTCGGTACCATCAAGCGGAGAAACGAGGCTATGGACACCCCAATAGCCGAATTGGTCGTACATCTTGGACTCGATGCCAAGGGCGTCGAAATAGGTAGCGGAGGCATCCTTGATCGACGTGCCCTTAACAAACACCTGGGTCGACGGGCTCGTCCAACGCTGAGCCATCCCGGCCTTTTTGCCAATAATCTCCATCGTGACGGAAACCTGCTCGGGCGCGGGGTCGCCGTACTTCGAGTAGCACCAGACGACGGAGTCGCCGTCCTTGAGCGTGTAGCCGCCCGCGCCGACCTCGGAGGCGCTGCCGTTGACGAACAGCTGCCAGTACGCGCCGGTCGCCGAGTCGTAGCCGAGCTTGCGGTCCTTATCGAAGGGCGACGTGATCGTGTTGAGCGCCCAGCCCCAGGTGCCGTTGGGATCGTAGTCGGTGGTCAGGCCGGCCTGCTTGAAGAGCTGCTCGGAGAGGTCGGCCGCGGTCGAGCCCTCCTTCAGCGTGATCCGCTGCGCGGCGGCCCAGGTCTGCTGGGCGCCCTTGGCGTCGGTGCCGACGACGGAGCACGTGGCAGAGACCTGAGCGACAGGCGCGGGGTCGCCGTACTTCGAGTAGCACCAGACGACGGAGTCGCCGTCCTTGAGCGTGTAGCCGCCCGCGCCGACCTCGGAGGCGCTGCCGTTGACGAACAGCTGCCAGTACGCGCCGGTCGCCGAGTCGTAGCCGAGCTTGCGGTCCTTATCGAAGGGCGACGTGATCGTGTTGAGCGCCCAGCCCCAGGTGCCGTTGGGATCGTAGTCGGTGGTCAGGCCGGCCTGCTTGAAGAGCTGCTCGGAGAGGTCGGCCGCGGTCGAGCCCTCCTTCAGCGTGATCCGCTGCGCGGCGGCCCAGGTCTGCTGGGCGCCCTTGGCGTCGGTGCCGACGACGGAGCACGTGGCAGAGACCTCCTGGCTCTCTGCCTTGGCAGGCTGAGCCTTGGCCTCTCCAGCGGCAGAGACAACGGCGGTGTCCTGCTTCGAGGCATCGGACGTCGATGCAGCCGGTGCCTCATTGCCGGCAGCGCTATCGTCCTCAGTCTTGTCGGTAGGGCCCGAAGCTGTCGCAGTGGCATCTTGCTCGGCAGTGCCCCCATTCGCCACCATGCCGCTCGCATTGAGGTCGGCAGCAGGGCTTGTCGCGGACTCACCAGAGCCGTTCTCGGCAAGCGGTGCCGCCTGAGCCACAGCCTCGGCAATGCCCTCGGCGCCCTCGGCCCACAGCTGAGCCGGTGTGGTGCCAAAGGCCATCGCGAAGGCCAGGAATGCCACCAGGCCGCGCTTGGCTACGCCGCGCGCAATTGCGCCACGGCGATGCGAGACGCGCTGGCGCTCGTCCTCAAACATATCCATTTGTCTCCTACTGTCTGTACTTGGAGCGTTGCCTTGAGACTGCCCCACGTCATCGCGCATGTTGCGCTCGAGTTCCCCCATCGGGGTCCCCCTTCCCTCCAGAGCCCTATGCACACCGGCGGCAAAAGCCGCAGCCGCATGCAAGACGGGAGGCGATCCGACTTAACCTTAACGACTCGGGCACGTCGTCCGATCTGCGACGCGAGCATCCCAAGCCAAGAGGAATTACGGTTACTGGTACAGCCGGGGACTTGCACCCCGATTCTCCCAAATGCGCAGGATAACCGCGCATTCGTGCGTCTCCGCACCACCATCTAGGCCATCGATTATTACCGTCAAAATGGTATCACGCAAAAAGGCCTCGCACGCAGGCGAAGCCCAAGGTAAAAGCTATTGTTTGCGATAGGAAAATGCGGTGACGGCCGCAGCCTCTAGTGCTTGCCGCCGTGACTGTTGAGCCAGATATTGCGGCCCAGCATAAGCGCCAGCACCAGCGCGCTCACGTAGCCCATAAAGCCAATGACTGGGATACCAAACACAACCGGCTCGATACGCGCGTAGTACACCACCGACGAACCGATAAACAGACCGGCGATCACAATTGCCATCGACATGCGGTCGATAATTCCACCCAGCTGTCGCAGCGCCTTATCGCTGCTCATGATCTGCGTGTTTACCTTAAGCTGGCCGCGCGTAAGCATACGCGAAGCCAAGCCCAGATACTCGGCCGCCTCGAGCGAGCCTTTTGCCGCGCGATAGCTGCTCGCGGCAAGATCGCGGCTCATCTCGCGCATGCGGGCGTAGGTGCTCTTCTCGTTATTGATGTGCGTCTGGATGATCTGGATCATGTTGACGTTGGGCATGTACTCGGTCAACAGGCCCTCGAGCGTCACCATGCCGCGGGCGAACATCGTCACCACGCTCGGCAGCTCAACGTCATTTTTGCGCGCGAGGTTTAACAGCGAAGTCAAAAACTCGCCGATATCCAGGTCTTTAAGGTCGAGCCCGGCAAAGTCGGCAACAATAAAGTCCAAGTCGGACAAAAAGGCCGAATGGTCAAGCTCGGCCGAATCGCCGCGCGTCACGGCAAAGCGCATGAGCGAATCCTTGAGCTTGGGCACGTCACCCTCGGCCACGGCGAAAATCATGTCTTTGACGATACCGCGGTCATGGCTCGACATACGTCCGACCATACCCAAGTCGATAAAGTAGACAATACCGTCCTTGAGGATGATGTTTCCCGCATGCGGGTCGGCATGGAAAAAGCCGTCGTCGAGCACCTGCGTCGAGTAGTCCTCGACAATCGCGGCACCGATCTTTTCCAAGTCATAGCCCTCGGCCACTAAGCGTTCAGGATCGGCGATCGAAATGCCGTCGACGTAGTCCATAACCACCACGTGTTCGGTGCACAGGTCCAGATAGGATTTAGGGCACGTCACGCCATGAACGCTCTTATGGAACTCGTAAAAGTCATTGAGGTTTTTGGCCTCGGCCAAAAAGTTGGTCTCCTCGCGAAACGAGGTCCACAGCTCCTCGACCACGCCGTGCAGGTCAACGAATTGGTCGGTGTTGACGAACTTGGAAACGATACGCACCACCGAGCGGATGATATCGATGTCCTGCGCCATAACCTGCTGCGCACCGGGGCGCTGCACCTTGACGGCCACGTCCTCGCCCGTCACCAGACGAGCGCGGTGCACCTGCGCGAGCGATGCGCTACCAAGCGGATTGGGGTCGATCGCATCGAACATCTCCCCCAGGCGCAAGCCGTATTCTTCCTCCAGACAGCGAAGCACTACCTCGTACGGCACCGGCTCCACGTCGGAGCGCAGACGACGCAGCTCGTCGCAAAAGCGTTGCGGCAGAATCTCGGACCGGTTGGCCAGAATCTGTCCCATCTTGACGAACATGGGGCCGAGTTCCTCGAGCAGGCGGCGCAAACGAACCGGCGTGAGGTTATCCCACACGCGGTACTTTTTGACCAGGCGAACAATCTGCCCGATGCGTTCGCGACGACCCGCCGGCGTGAGCTGGTATTCCTCGTCCGGCGCCATCGCGTCGGGCTCCTCGGGCACCATATCGACAGCGCGCGGCTTCTTGCGAGCGCCCGAGACGACGGCGTCGACCTCATCGACAACCGCCGCCTCGTCACCCAAGGGATCTAGATTGTTGTAATCGGTGGTGGAATCTGCCATCTGCGCTGCTACTCAGCCTCTTCGGTATCCTTCGCATCGTCGGGCTCAACGGACTCGACGGGCACCGAGGTCACGTTGTCCTCGACCGAATCGACGATGTCGCGCACATGGGCCAGGAAGGCCGTGCGCTCGGGGGCGGTCATGACGCGGACGCGAGCAAGAATGAGCTCGTCGAGCACGCGCTGGGCCGCGGTCTCGCCCTGCATGCCCAAGCGCTCGGTCAGATCGGAGATGGTACCGCCGGCCTGCTCGAACATGTCGGACACGCTGCGGGCGATATCGGGGGTGGCGGTGTCCTTGCGGACCTGCTCGCCCTTGGTACTGAGGTCGTCGAGAACCTTCTTGCTGCCCTCGACGGCAACGGCGGCAGCGCCAAAGCCAACGTTGATGGCGCCGTTAACAAGCTGATCGAGTTTCATAACCATGGTTGTCTCCAATCACAAACAACTGCATTGGCGTTCTTGTACCCAAGATCGAGTGAAAGCGACAAAGCGTTTTAGCGCTATTCGATCGACGGGAAATCCCTATCTCACGTTGTCGTTCATCGCGAAAGAGTTCTTCATGGCGCAGCTCGTGGTGTAGAGCGCCTTGCCCAGTAGAGCATCGGTCTCTACGCGCACAAGCTCAGCGAAGGCCTCGTTGGCGCGGGCAAGCTCGGCGGGCACATCGGCCTTGGGTAGCGCGGCAACAGCGGCGTCGACGTCATGGATCTGCTTGTGACCCATGCCACCGACCTTCTCCTGATAGTCCTCGACCGCGCGACCGCACTCATGGAAGCGGACGTCAGCCAGCGCGCCGATCAAGCGGTTGGCCCAGTAGAAGTTTTCGGACGTCACGCGAGCCTGCGTGTCGGCATAGTACTCGGGCATGGTCTCGACGTTGGCGTACAGCGGAACCAGCGCGTTAAACGAGTTGGAACCAAAGGCCATCCACTGCACGGCGCGATAGGCCGACTGCGCATAGGGACGCAGCTGCAACACGGCGAGCTGGCTGTTGCGGTTGATGCCGATGGGGCGATAAGCGCCGCGCGTGGCGGGCGTGCCCTTACTGCCGTAGCAGTCGTACTCCGTGCCCTGGTAGTGGCTCGAAAGCACGTACTTAATGTCCTCGATGGTCACCTTGCGCTCGGGCACGCGGCTCCAGGGGATATCGTCGCTCTCGGGCGTGTAGTCGGCGTCGGGGCCATCCCACACGTCGCTGGGGTTGAGGCAGCGCTGCATGTACCAGGCGCGCGGCGTGTTGTAGACGTGGTCGCTGTCGCTGTGCGAGCCAAAGGCCTCGCGCGGGTTAAAGACCACAGCCGGGCCGTCGCCCTCGACGCCCAGCGTCAGGTCCAGATGCCACTCGGCCATCCAGGCGCGCAAGTCGGCGGAGCACATATGGTCGGCCTGGGCGCCCTCGGCGTCATCCAGGTCAAAGCTGTCGATACCCAGCTGGTTGGGCATGGTCACATAGGCGTCGTCGGGCACGCGCTTGGCGATCCAGTGGTGGCCGCCGATGGTCTCGAGCCACCAGATCTCGTCAACGTCACTAAAGGCGATGCCGTTGTTCTCGTAGGTACCGTAACGCTCGAGCAGGTCGCCCAGAATGCGCACACCGTCGCGGGCAGACTTGGCGTACGGCAGCACCAGGGTCACCATGTCCTCCTCGCCCAGACCGCCGGGCTGCGCAGGCACATAGCCGTCCTCGCCCTCGTTACCCTTGGCGGGTACGTAGTCCACAAGTGGATCGGCGCCGCGGACGCGCTCGTTGGTGGTGAGCGTCTCGGTTGCGGACATGCCCACATTGAGCTCGTTGAAACCGGCCTCGGCCCAGATGCCGTGGCCCGGGACAACATCGGGGACGCTCGTGTAGCGCATGGGGTTATCGGGCAGTTCAACGGTCAGGTGACTCAGGACGCTCGTGTAGACGCGCGGCTGCTCGTCGGGATGCACCACGCGCATACGCTTGGGCTCAAACACCCCGTTGGACGAGTCCTCGTTGCGGGCGACCAGGGTCGACCCGTCGTAGCTTGCGTTCTTACCGACCAGAATCGTTGTGCACGGCATGCGCATCCTCCTTGAGCGAAGAAATCAAACGGCAACAGTGTATCGCTTCGGCGCAGAAAGGGCGAAACCACGGCCTCGGCAGCCCCCGTGGTCAAAAAATGCCAAATATGAGTACTGTCACCAATTTAGTGGCAGCAAATTTCCCTGTAACGAGTGCCGAAAATCCCCATTTGCCCAAAAGCAAGACAACGTTATTCCCCATAAGTTCAATAAAATAGGCTTCCTAACGATAATGGATACCGTTAGGAAGCAAAAAAGACGTAAGACATATGTGACTATCTTGGCAACAGTACTCATATTTGGCATTGTTTGACCACGTGGTATATAGCTAACCCCCTCAAACAGCCCAAAACGCCTATTTCGATGCGCGCTCCGCCGCCTCAATCACGTGTTTGGCGAGAATCGCGGTGGTCACAGCCCCCACGCCGCCCGGCACGGGGGTGATGGCACCAACAACCGGCGCCGCGGCAACAAAATCGACGTCACCCACCAGCTTGCCAGCGTCCTCATCCCAGTTAATGCCCACATCGATGATCGTCTGGCCCTCGAGAACCGCGTCCACACCAATCGTGTGCGCGCGCCCAACGGCCGCAACCACAATATCAGCCGCACGGCACTCGGCAGCAAGGTCGCGCGTATGCGTATGGCACGTCGTCACGGTGGCATTGCGCGCCGTAAGCATGGCGGCAACGGGACGCCCGATCACCAGCGAGCGCCCGACCACAGCAACCTTAGCTCCATCCAGCTCAACGCCGTAATGATCCAGCAAAGCAAGCACGGCTTCGGCTGTGCAGGGGGCAAAACCCTCGCCGCGCCCCGAAAGCGTGGTGAGCAGCGAAGCCGGCGTCATGGAGTCAACGTCCTTGGCGGGATCGAGCGCTGCGGCGACGGCGTTCTCGTCAAGGCCGGCGGGCAGCGGGCGGAACATCAAACAGCCATGAACAGCCGAGTCGGCATTTATGTCCTCGATGGCCATCAACAGCTCGTCCTGCGAAACATCGGCAGAAAGCAAAACGCGACGAGCCTCAATGCCAACCTTTTCGCAGCGCTTGAGGGCACCACGCTCGTAGGACAGATCATCCTCGCGCTCGCCCACGCGAACGATGGCCAGCGTCGGCACGATGCCCTGTTCGCGCAGGGCAGCGCAACGAGCGGCGAGTTCCTCGGTCAAAGCGCGGGCGACAGGGGCCCCTTTGAGCAGCTCGGCCATGGCTATCCCCTCTTCCTGGCGGCATCGGCGGCACGGCGCGCCAGCGCATCGGCGCGCGGCAGCCACGTATCCAGCAGCTCATCGCACGCCGCCTCGAGCTCCTTAGCACGAGCGCGATCCTTCATAGACGTGGTGTTCGCAAAGAGCGTCAAACTCGCGCCCTGCATGGCAGCGCGGCAGAATACGGCGCCGCACGCCACATCGGACAGCAGTTGGCGCGAACCCTTATCGGCCATGTCCTCGAGCAGCGCCAGCGCACGACCGCACGCATCCATAATGCGGTACGGCGGCATGGCTGCCACGTGCAGTGCATCCTGAATCGCAGCCGGTCGAGCCGGATCATCGCGCGGAATACCGTACGCCGCCGACACTTGGCCGTACGCACGAACGTCCTCGGCAACCAACTCGACAAGCTCCTGGGCCAGCTCATCAGCCTGGGTAAACGCGCGCGTCAGGTCATCCGCACGATCAGCAAGCGCGGGATTGGTCGCACCGTAGCGGGCAACCATTCCGCACAGCGAGGCGCCCAGCGCGCCCACAAAAGCGCTCGCGCTGCCACCACCGGGAACCGGCTCGCGCGCGGCCAGCGCCTCGGCAAACCCGCGGCAGGTCTTGTCCATCATCTCTTGGCTCATACGCATGCACCTTCAAGTCATATACATCGGTCGGGCGGCAACCACCGACCGACCGCATCGATCACATAATGGTGCATAGTCTAGCCCATAAGTACATAAGCGTCAGCGCACCTGGTCATCGCGGATTTCTATGACGAACGATAGGCGTCGGCACCGCAAACATGGGACACATGGTTCACCTTTCGGGACTTCCGGACGTCACAAACTGGGACATATCTATAAACAAGGAACCTATTGGGGCAATGCCCGCGTACACGCGCCCCTTTAAAACACCGGGCGCCCAACCCCGGGGAGGGCCGGCAGCATCGGCTCTCCCCTCTTTTGCGACCGCACATATTGCCACTTGTCGGCGCAATTCCAGCCCCCAGAATGGGACACATGGCCCACCCTAGTGAGCCGTCCACGCGTACAGTAAAGGCAGGTAATCCGTGGGCGGTTACAGATCGAGGAGGACACGACCATGAAAAAGAAGGCCTTTGCGATTCTCACCCTCTGCATAAGCCTCTTTGCCGCAGTTGCCCTGGTGGGCTGCGGTGGCAGCGGCGGCGCTACCGGAAGTCGCGGTGGCGGTGGAGCAGAAAAGCCAGCCGTGGATATGAGGACCGACTTCATTTGGTTTAAGGTCGAGGTCCCCGAGGGCGTCGAGATCACCGACGTCGCAGGCGACACGGCCGACAGGGCCCAGTTTAAGTTCACCGAGAGCGAGCACGCCAGCGATCGCTTCATCCCTGTCTTCGACTCTGACAAGAACGCCGACGAGCTGTTCGACTACGAGGCAAAGTGGAAGGCCAATTCCGGATGGACCGAGGGCGATTCCGTTAAGTACAACGGCAAGACCTGGCGCAGTGCCTACTTCACGCACTCGGGCGGCGTAACGACCGAATACTTCACCGACGTTGACGGTGGCAGCGTGTATGTGCGCATCGACAACGTCGAGGAGCACAAGGACGCCGTCGAGACCATGATGAAGTCCCTGGAATTTGCCGATGACATCGCCGAGGCCAAGACCGAGGCCATGGACGTCAAGCTCGACGATATCGAGATCAAGCGTTAAGCGACTGGCGAGCGCAGCGGGAAACACGGGCGCAGTGCAAACAAGCGACGGTACCCCAGCGCTTCGTACCCAGGGAGGGCCGGTAAACCGACCCTCCCTTTCTTATGCCGGTAGCCGACGAACGCGAGGATACCGGACGCCGGAACCGCTCCAAATGTAGCAACAGTACGAAAACGACAAGCACCCCAACACGTCCGCCCGCCGATTTATTGCGCCGCGCAGACAATTAAACCAGCATCTTTAAACATCTGAGCAGTATAGTGACCAAAACTATCGCATAACCGCACTCTACGAATGGAGAAGTTATGACCGAACACCACGCCATCAGCCGCCGAGCATTTACGTTGGGCCTTGGACTCGCGGCGTTGTCGCCACTTGCAAGCCTGCCCGAAACCGCGGCATTGGGCATTGGCCCACGAGTGGCATTTGCAGACGACGCTGCCACAGCGTCGGTCAGCCTCGACAATTTCGTCATTCGCCTTCGCCCCGCGGGCTATTTTCGTACCGCAAGCGTTAACGAAGACGGCAACGTCATCGGCAACGTCTGCCATCTGTTTAATGACGGCACGTCCAGCAAGCTCATCCTTGAGAACGTAACGACCAAGAATGACGATACAAACTGGTATGCTATCCGCACCTTGCTCAATTTCGAAGAGCATAAAAAGACGGGCTACAGCATTTGGTCGGTCGATGGCGACTCGGACAAAGACGGAAAGGTCATCCACGTATGGAGCGGCGAGCATGACGGCAAGCCCAGCCGCTCTTTTGCGTTCGAGCGTCAATCAAACGGAACCTATATCATCCGAGACCGCACGGTCGAGAAAGAAACCGAGAAAAAAGACATTAAGTACCTGGCAATAGAATCGAACGGCGAAGACCAGGACAACAATAAGATCTGTCATAAGAGTAAGAGTAAGAGCATTCCGTGGGAGCTCGAACTTATCGGTTACGACATGAAAAAGAACGATGCCACGGTTAGCAGCCTCGACTGGATTACGTACAGCAGCTACGTCGACGGACCATGTTGGATGAAATACGTCGAGGACAACAAGTTCCTCGACGAGCTGAGCATCCCGGGCACGCACGATTCGGGCACCTGCAGCGTGGACAACGACACTGAGCCCCAATCCTCGCAAGTAAAATGCCAGCAGGATTACATTCCCACGCAGTTGCTCGAAGGCATTCGCTATTTTGATATCCGTCTCGGAAAGGGCGACAACCCCGGTATCGACCACGGGGATTACTACCTGCTCAAAAAAGACGCGTACTTTTTGCATCTTTCCGATGTCATAGGCTACTTCAAAACGTTTTTGAACGAAAACCCGACAGAAGCGCTCATCATGCTTGTATCACGAGGCAACGACGAGGCTACCGACGAAAGTGTTACGACGGCTTTCGCCAAGGTTTTGGACGACAACCCCAAACTGTTCTATACGTCGAGCCGAATCCCCACGCTACACGAGGTGCGCGGAAAGATCGTTCTGCTGCGTCGATTTAGGCTCGCCGGCAACAGTGTAAGCGGCCACACGTGGGGCCTCGACCTTACCGAATGGGATGACAAGATCAAGGCTCACTCCGACAGCGCCACTATGTGTCTCGTCCAAGACGCGCGGGGCTTTGAAGCCGCGGGGGAAACAGGCGATAAAGAGCCCTATTGCACCAAGGTATACGCCCAGGACAAGTACAAACTCACGGGAACCGACAAGCTCAGCTGGGTCGATAATGCGCTGAAGGAAACGTCCGGGCGCACGCGCAACGAGGTAGATGTCGAGGACGATAACGGGGCCAAGGAGAAAGTCCTGGAGCGTTGCTGGTCTATCAACTACACCAGCTGCACGGGCTTGTCGCACGGAGGCAATCCTTTTACCTCGGCACGAGTAGTCAACGAGCATCTGTATAAGAGCCCGTACATCAATCCCAGCGGCATCGAGGATACAAAGTCAGATTACCTCAAACACATTGGCATCATCGCATCCGACTTTGTTGATGCGGCGCTGGCCCGGAGCATCTATCAGCGCAATTACGATACGGAGCACAAGCAGACGGCTTCGTACTATCTCCCGTACTATCTCCCGACCCGCATGCGCATGACGTACGGCGACTCGCTGAGCGATGCCTCATTCCAGGATGGCAAGACCGTTGGCGAGGGTCATTTCCGCCTTGCCGACAGCAGCAACGCGCTCAACGCGACAGCTTCGGGCCATGCGTTTGCCATTGAATACGTGGATGTCGACGCCCTGGGCAACGAGACCGTTACGGGGCTGCAGGGCTCTGTGCCCATCGATATCGATCCACGCGCGCTGACGCCCCATTTTGAGGGACTCGAAGGCCTTAAGGCCGGCGAAGACGTGCGCGCCAAGATTGCGGCATCACTCGAGGGCAAGCTCGAAACCGATGCCTGCACGGCCCAGCTCGAGTTTGTGCACGACGCGAACGGCGCTCCGGGCACAGCAATGGCCGAGGGCGAAACATTTGCCGCAGGAACGTACTGGGTGCGCGTGAACGGTCTCTTGGGCAACGCGGCGCAGAACTACACGCTCGCCAGCGACGGAGCCGCAAGCTTTACCGTAGCGGCCTCGGACAGTGCTGCCGGCGCCGGCACCGGCAGCGGCACGGGTTCCAACGCAGGCAGCGCTGATAAGAACGGTAAGGGCAACAAGGGCAAGGGCTCGGGCGGAAAGCTCGCCGACACGGGCGACGGCTCTGGCGTTGCCGCCGGGCTCGCTGCCGCCGCCGTGGCGACAACGGTCGCCGGCGCGGCGATGCTTGCCAATGACCGCGAAAACGTTGGGGACGACAGCGAATAGGCAAGCCCGCCTTTTAGACACATCGACTCAATTGGGGGGGCGCAGAATACCGTTCTGCGCCCCGATTTTTACCTTAGCCCGAACACCGTTATCGGCTACATCACCATGTTCAGCGCATTCACGAACTCCTGAGCTTGGGAGCGGCTGCTCAGACTAAAGACACAGGCAGTCAACAGCCTGTTACGTAGGAAAACGTCGCGGCCCTTGATCCTGCTGACCCCCGTAATGTCCTTAAGATAAACAATCTCGGTGTGCTTGCCACCAAAAGTGCCCTTCTTGAGCACCTCGATGCGGTTAGGGTAGATCTTGACGTCTTTAAACCTACCCGAACCTTTGTCCTGGAACAGCAGCGTGTTGTTGTCCATACGCGTCACTCCCGCGGGGTTCGCTAAAACTGCCTCTATGGTCACATTTTAACCACCGCAAGGCTCCCATGCGAAGGTGCCAGACAACATAGCAATTCGTGTCCGCGCGAGGCTTTAAACTAAATGCGTTAAAGATGCATTCCACAAGAGGAAAGTGGGGCGACAGTGATGGGTGAACTAGTAAACCGTGGAGAATCGGCAATCGTGCCCGAAGGTTTTTACAAGCAAGTCTCCTCGATTCTCAACGCCGCTCGCGACAAGGCCTATACCGCCGTTAACTTTGCGATGGTTGAGGCATATTGGGAGATCGGCAAGAGTATTGTTGATGAACAGGGCGGAGAGGAGCGCGCCAAGTATGGCGATGCACTGATCGACGAACTTGCCGTTAGATTGACTAAGGATTTTGGCAGAGGCTTCAACGCCAGAAGCTTAAGATACATGCGTCAGTTTTATCTTGCGTTCCCAATCCGGAACGCGCTGCGTTCCGAATTGAATTGGACACATTACCGCAGGTTATCGCGTATAACCGACCCTGATGCTCGCACCTGGTACATGAACGAATGCGCCGACTCTCGCTGGAGCACGCGCCAGCTCGAACGTCAGATCAACACCATGTTCCGCGAGCGCCTACTTGCCAGCAAAGACAAGGAGGCTGTCACCCAGGAAATCCAAAAGAGCGCCCCGGCTCGTCGCCCCGAGGATATCATCCGCGACCCATATGTACTGGAGTTTTTAGGTTTCTCGGACGATACTGCGTTTCGCGAGAGCGATCTAGAGCAGGCGCTCATCACGCATCTTCAGAAGTTCCTGCTGGAGCTTGGCCGTGGTTTCGCTTTCGAGGCGCGCCAAAAGCGCATCACCTTTGATGGGCGCCATTTCTATATTGACCTTGTTTTTTACAACTATCTGATGCGCTGCTTCGTGCTCATCGACCTTAAGACGGACGATCTTACGCATCAGGACCTGGGCCAGATGCAAATGTATGTGAACTACTACACGCGCGAGCTCATGAACGAAGGCGACAATCCGCCCATAGGCATCGTGCTCTGCGCGGACAAAAGCGATTCGATCGTCGAGTACACGCTGCCCGAAGACAACGACCAAGTGTTTGCCGCCAAATACCTGCCGTATCTTCCAAGCAAGGAAGAGCTGGCGCGCGAGCTGAGTGCCGAGTACCGCGCCATCAACGAAGCGACTAATGGCGAAGCGCAAGGGTAGCAGCACGTTGCGACCGAAGCCACCGCAGCCGTCGCAGGCGCACTCGCGGTTGCGACGCACGCTACGAAACAATACCGGTCATGGACGCCGGCAACGATATTCTAGCCGTGGCTGGCGAGCGTGACCTGACAGGCAAAGACGCGGCCTTCGTCTGATGTGGGTCCATTGGCTGCCACAGAAAAGGGCCGGTTGCAGCCGGCCCTTTAGACGATAGCGCCTGCGTTGCCCGCGCTTCCAAAGTTGACCGACTGAGGAGCGGGTTCCGCGGTACAATCTGATTTTATCCGGTGGGGCGGCTCTTTTGCAGCCGCTCCACTGTTTATTTACATCTGGCACCCTCAAACAATCAGACGGCAGCCCGCACTCCTGAGAGCCGCCCCGCACCCCCGGCCATCACGTTACGGCAACAACCGGCGCTACTCCCCTACTTCCCAAAGATCGCAGCGAACAAGCCCTTGCGTTTGGGCTTCTCCTCTCGGTAGGAACCCTCGGCTGCGGCTGCCACCTGACGCGGCTGCTCGCCGTCTCCACGGCGCACAATCTGGTAGAGGAACGGCGATTTAACGTATTTGACCTCGACGGGCGTGGCGTGCACGGTACTTTCGCCGGACAGATGCAGGCTCGGATTGAGCGGCGCCACGATATGCGTTTCGCGCTTGTCGCTAAACACCACCGCGGCCGCGCGGCCCGTCTGGCCGTTTACGGCAATGCGCACCTGCTCGCCATCGCGGCCGTCTGTCGCCGGACGATCGACAAAGTAGACCGGCACCATCACCAGGCCGTCCTTATGCTTGCGGGCCTTGCGCGCCCAGGTGCGGATGCTCTTTTTATTGAGCCCCAGTACAGCCTCGGCGTCGTTGCCCGCAACGTCGAGCGCCAACTTATCAATGACCACCTGGTCCTTGGTAGACGCATCGACGGAGACAACGCGGAAGTCGCCTTCCTGCATGGCGGGATCGAACGGCCCAACCTTGGCAAAGTCCCAAGGCTCCAAAATGCCCATGAGGCGAACGTCCAGGTAGTTTGCCCTGGGGTATGCCCAGTCGAGCACCTCGTAGTACACCAGGGTTTCCTTGCTCAGGCCCTTGCCCGGGAAGCTCGCCATCATGCGCAGGTCCGCCAGCGCCATGGGGAAATAGAAGAGCATCATGTCGTTTTGGATCGCATCTTCCACGTCGTGCCCGGCAAAGGCTTCCGCATACTGGCGCACCAGCTGCAGTGCGTTGGCACGTGCCTGCTGCGGCGAGATTTCGCAGGGAATGCCCTGCTCCGGCACATACTCCGCACCCACGCCCATGGTCAGACGCTTGCTAAACGTACCGGGCTTGAGCAGGTCGGCAATGCCGATCTTGTTGCCGCAGGACGGGCACTCAAACACGCGCTGCGTTGACTCGCCCTCAAAGGACGCTCCGCAGAAGGGGCAAGGAATGCTCACATGCGTGGCCTCTTGGAACTCCTGCGCCGTGCCGCAATCCTCCCACAGCAGATGTTCCAGGACCGACTGATTGCGCCAGTGCGAATTGAAGAAATACCAGTCCGGGTCCTCCGGGCGCTCGAGTTGCGACACATGCGTGAGCTTGAGCAGTCCATCCACCACCGTCAACGGCGTATGGCGAATGCCCAAAGCGCTCTTGGGCTCTCCGGCGTCCGCCTGCCACGGAATGACCGCACCGCAATAGGCGCACTCAAAGCTGCGCTTAGCCTGGTGCGAGTACATAGGGCCGCCGCAGTTTTGACATTTAATGGCAAACATCTCGTCCATGGAAACGTCCTCCTTTGCACAGGGGCTGTCGACATTAAGTATGTCGAGCAAACAGGCACATGCCCATACCCATGTGGCCCAAAATGGACCACCCAGGCAGACGAGAAGGCTCGCTCGTTAGCACCGGCAGACTATTGCTGCATTTTCTGAGCATCGGTGCACGGCGCCCCCGCGCGAGCTACACTATCCCCTTAAACATGATTGTGAGGACGACCGCTATGCTATTTGTAAATCGGCTGGTACATACGCTTGTTCCCGGCAGCGAGGACGAGCCGGTCGATGCATCTTGCCGCACCAACGCGGGTTTTGCCGCAAGCCTCATCTGCATTGGCCTCAACATCACCCTGTGCCTGGCCAAGGGCATCGCGGGCCTGCTCGCCGGTTCCGTCTCCCTCATCGCCGACGCTTTCAACAACCTCTCCGATGCCTCGAGCAACATCGTGAGCCTGCTCGGGTTCCGCCTTGCCAGCCGCCCGGCAGACGAGGGCCACCCTTACGGCCACGGCCGCTACGAGTACCTGGCTGGTCTGTTTGTCGCCGTCCTGGTTTGTGCCGTCGGCATCAACCTAATCCTCGAGTCGGTCACCAAGATCATCAAGCCCTCGCCCACCGTGTATTCGGCGCTCTCCACGACTGCCCTTGTTCTGTCCATGCTCGTCAAATTCTGGATGGCAGCGTTCAACCGCACGCTGGGCGATCGCATCGACTCCGAAACGCTCATCGCCACGGCGCAGGACTCCAAAAACGACGTCATCACCTCGGGCTCGGTCTTGGTGGCGGCGCTTATTTCGCAGACGACCGGCTTTGATCTCGATGGCTGGGCAGGCCTGGGTGTGGGCATCTTCATCTGCATCAGCGGCCTGGGCCTGGTGCGCGACGCCATCAGCCCGTTGCTGGGGCAAGCGCCCGACCCCAAGCTCGTCCAGGCAATCCGCGACAAGATCATGTCCTATCCGCAGGTCTTGGGCACACACGACCTCATGGTGCACGACTACGGCCCCGGTCGTCAGTTTGCCAGCGCCCACGTGGAGATGCCCGGCGAGGGCGACGCGTTTGAGCACCACGAGATTCTGGACACCATCGAGCACGACATCAAGCGCCAGATGGGCATTGGTATCACGCTGCACTGCGACCCCATCGCGACAACCGGCGATGACTTGCGCGGCTGGGTCAAGCGCGGCGTCATGCAAATCGATCCCGCGCTCTCCATCCACGACCTGCACGAGCACGACGGGTTCGTTTCGTTTGACCTGGTGCGTCCCGACGGCTTTGACATATCCGACGAGGAGCTGCTGGAGCTCGTCACGCGCATCGTGCACGAGCGCCGACCCGATGCCTCATGCGTCGTTACGTTTGACTCGGGCTTTAGCTCGCCCGACCGTCCGGCCGAGCAGCTGTAGCCTGCTTAACAGCTAGTTTCCCTGCGCGCCCGAGATGCCGTTTTGCAGGGCGTTCCAGGCATCCGTCGCCATGTCGCCCAAGTTCTGCGCGGTATCGCCCAGGTTTTGTGCCGTGTCGCCCAGCTCTTGCGCCTTGTCTCCCAACTCCTGTGCCTTGTTGCTCAAGTCCTCCAGCGTATTGGAGCTCGAGCTGTCGGCACCGCTTTGGCCGCCGGACGAGTTGCCCGAGCTGTTCTTGTGCGTGAGTTGAATTTCGAGGTTGCCGCTGTCGTTGTAGTAGGCAGAAGTAACGACCCAGTTGGCATCGACGACGGGCGTTGAGCCATCATCGGTCAGGACCACGGCATTCGAAAGATCGGCGCCGCGCGACTTGAGGAGCTTCTTGGCGTTGGACCAGTACTGCCCCGGGATATCGCTCAGATCGACGGTACTAGACGAGGCGGACTCGGTTTGCTCGGCAGCGGTATCGGCCGTTGAACTCCCCCGCTTGTTGAGCATGCCCGACACGATGGCAAACACAACCGACAGCGCAAAGAAAATCGCCAGCACGATGAGGATCTTCTTGATCACGCTCGACGAACGCGACGGCTTCTTCTCCTCGTCCTCGCCATATTGCGGAATCGACTTGGGGTACTCGCGATACGGCTCGCGCGACTCGTAGCGAGGCTGCGCCGTGCGAGGCATATACGTCGTCTGCTGAGGCTGCGGAATGGGATTTTGCGGCAGGTCATCATAGGGATTCGGCGTCGAGGCAGCATAAGAATCCTGCGGCGCGTAATCAAACGGATCCGGAGCTGCGTTGCCATAGGGGCCTTGCGAAGATGCAGCGTAAGAATCCTGCGCCGTGTCGCCATAGCCCATAACCCGGGTGGGCTCGGCAGAAGGCTGCGTCGCGGCGGGGTCGGTATAACCGGGGTTGGGAACAACGCGAGTCGCATCGGCGCCATCGCCAGCCTGCGCGGAACCGTAGCCGCCCATCACGGTTGTCTTGTCCTGATCCATGCAACGATTCCTTTCCGTCGCGCGTGAGCCTCAAATTATCCATGCATTCTACCCGCGCAAAAGCCTATGATGGGCAGAGTCCGTCGGTATCTACAAGACGTGCGCGGGTCTAAGGATCAAAAAAGCCCCGCCGGGCCTTGGTAGGCACGACGGGGCGGGCAAGCAGCTATGAGCAGCGGGCTTAGAACAGGCCGGTGATGTTGCCGTCGTTGTCGACGTCGATATTCTCGGCCGCGGGCACCTTGGGCAGGCCCGGCATGGTCAGAACACTGCCGGTCAGCGCGACCACAAAGTGGGCGCCGGCGGAAACCTTGAGCTCGCACACCGTGATGCGGAAGTTCTCGGGAGCGCCCAGGGCCTTGGCGTTGTCGCTAAAGCTGTACTGCGTCTTGGCCACGCATACCGGCAGGTTGCCAAAGCCGTTCTCGCGCAGCTCGGCAAGCTGGCGCTTGGCGGCCGGCGTAAAGTCAACGCCGTCGGCGCGGTAAACCTTGATGGCAACGGCCTCGAGGGCGTCGGCCACATCGGCGCCGTCCTCATAGGCAAACTTGAGCTCGCTCGGCTGCTCAATCAGACGCATGACCTCATCGGCCAGCTCGAGCGCGCCCTCGCCGCCCTTGGCCCAGACCTCGGAAAGCTTAACGTTGACGCCGAGCTTCTGGCACTCGGACTCGATGAGCGCAAGCTCGGCCTCGGTGTCCGTTGGGAAGCGGTTGATGGCGACCACGCAGGGCAGACCATAAACGTTCTGGATGTTGTCGACGTGACGCAGCAGGTTGGGCATGCCAGCCTTGAGTGCCTCGAGGTTCTCCTCGTTGAGGTCGGCTTTGGCGACGCCACCGTTGTACTTAAGCGCACGAGCGGTCGCGACGATCACGACGGCGCTGGGGCGAACGCCCGTCATGCGGCACTTGATATCGAGGAACTTCTCGGCACCCAGGTCGGCGCCAAAGCCGGCCTCGGTAATGGCAACATCGCCAAAGCGCATCGCCATACGCGTGGCCATGATGGAGTTGCAGCCGTGGGCGATATTGGCGAAGGGACCGCCGTGGACAAACGCGGGCGTGCCCTCGAGCGTCTGCACCAGATTGGGCTTGAGCGCATCCTTGAGCAGTGCGGCCATAGCTCCCTGGGCCTTAAGGTCGCGGGCGCGGACGGGCTCGCCGGCATAGCTATAGCCGACAACGATCTCGCCCAAGCGCTCTTTAAGATCGCTGATGCTCGTGGACAGGCACAGGATCGCCATGACCTCGGAGGCAACGGTGATATCGAAGCCGTCCTCGCGCGGCACGCCCTGGGCCTTACCGCCAATGCCGTCGATGACGTGGCGCAGCTGACGGTCGTTCATATCGACGACGCGCTTCCAAGTGATGCGCTTAACGTCAATACCGAGCTGATTGCCCTGCTGGATGTGGTTATCAAGCATGGCGGCCAGCAGGTTATTGGCGGCACCGATAGCGTGGAAGTCGCCGGTAAAGTGCAGGTTGATATCCTCCATGGGGATCACCTGAGCCCAGCCGCCACCGGCAGCACCGCCCTTAACGCCAAAGACGGGGCCGAGCGAAGGCTCGCGCAGGGCCACGGCACTCTTGACGCCGCGACGACGCAGGCCGTCGGCCAGACCGATGGTCGTGGTGGTCTTGCCCTCGCCCGCGGGCGTTGGGTTGATAGCGGTCACGAGGACGAGCTTAGCCTGGTGATCAGTCGGCTCGTTGAGCAGTGAATAGTCGACCTTAGCCTTGTCGAAGCCGTACGGAATAAGGTGCTTAACGTCGACGCCGGCGTTCTTGGCCACCTCGGTAATAGGCAGTGGCGTGACAGAACGTGCGATTTCGATGTCAGTAGGCATGGGCGGTCCTTTCGTTACCGAATGAGAAAAAGACCAATTCAGCATAGCACGGGCGCGCAATAGTAAAACGCCCATAACCGATGAACGGCGATATGTTTACCCGATGCCCAGCGATAGCCCAACAGCCCGCCAAAACAAAGCGCCCTAAACGGTAGGTTCAATCCCCAGGTGCTCAAAGGTGCGAAGGGTTGCCTGACGGCCCTGCGGCGTACGAATCATCAACCCGCACTGCAGCAAATAGGGCTCATAGACATCCTCGAGCGTGCCCGGGTCCTCGCCCACCGCGCTGGCAAGGGTCGTAAGTCCCACGGCACGACCGGAGAACGTCTTGGCGAGCGTCTCCAAAATGCGAATATCCATCCAGTCCAGACCGAGCTCGTCGATCTCGAAGAACTCGAGTGCCTGACGGCAGATATCGAGCTCAATGGGACCGTTGCCGCGCACCTGCGCATAGTCGCGCACGCGCTTGAGCAGGCGGTTGGCAAGACGTGGCGTGCCGCGCGAACGCGAGCCGATCTCGAGTGCACTGGGATGGTCGATCGTCACGCCCAGGATAGTCGCCGAGCGCGTCACAATCTGCGCGAGCTCCTCGACCGTGTAGTAATCCAGGCGATATGAAATGCCAAAGCGGTCGCGCAACGGGCCTGTCAACATGCCTGAGCGGGTCGTTGCCGCTACCAACGTAAACTTGGGAATATCCAGGCGAATCGAGCGCGCCGCCGGACCCTTGCCAATCACGATATCGAGGGCAAAGTCCTCCATCGCGGGGTACAGGACCTCCTCGACCGAACGGTTGAGGCGGTGAATCTCGTCGATAAACAGCACATCACCCGGTTGCAAGTTAGTAAGGATGGCCGCCAGGTCGCCCGTGCGCGCGATGGCAGGGCCACTCGTGGTCTTGATCTGAGCGCCCAGCTCGTTGGCGATAACGGTGGCCAGCGTGGTCTTGCCCAGGCCCGGAGGACCCGAGAAGATCACGTGGTCGAGCGTCTCGCCACGGCTCTGCGCCGCTTCGATCAACACGCGCAGGCTCTGCTTGATGTGCTCCTGACCACAGTAATCGTCCAGGCGCTGGGGGCGCAAAGTGCGGTCGACATCGAGGTCCTCGGCCGTCAGCTCCGAGCCCACCATGCGCTCGCCGTGCGCCATGGATGCCGCCGGCGAGTTGCCGGGCGTCGCCCACAGGTCCTGAGAGTCATCGGCTTCCCACATCACGCATCCATTCCGAGTCGCTTAAGCGCCGCGCCGAGCAGATCCTCGACACGCATATTCTGCCCATCATACCCGCTCAGGGCAACATCGGTCTCCTGCGGGCTAAAGCCCATGGAAAGGAGCGCCGCACGGGCATCATCGATCGCCGAAGGAGCGGCGGCGGGAACCGGCATCGCAACCTGGCCGGGAATCACGTCGACCGGCACAAAGCCCTTATCCTTGGCAAAGGTGCTCTTGAGTTCTAGGATCAGGCGCTGAGCTGTCTTTTTGCCCACACCGGGTACCTTGGCCATACCCTTGTCGTCCTCGGCCATCACCAGCGAATACAGCTGCCCCACGGTATAGGTGGAAAGCACGGCGAGCGCCAGGCGCGGGCCAACGCCCGAAACGGACACGAGCCGGTCGAACATCGTGCGCTCATCCTTTGAGGAAAAACCAAAAAGTGTCATGGCGTCCTCGCGCACCTGCATACGCGTGTAGAGGCGGACCTCGCCGCCGGGCGTCGGCAACGTGGCCGCAGTGCTGCCCGAGATGCCGAGCTCAAAGCCAACGCCCGACACATCGACGACAGCAGAGCTCATCGTGGCCTCGACAAGCGTTCCGTGGAGCTGGGAAATCATCAGTATCCGGTTCCTCTCTGTTGATAGAACTCGCCACCGGTGAGGGCGCGGGTGCGGCTGAGGTTTACGTGGCAGATGGCGCAAGCCAGGGCATCGGCGGCATGGTCGGGATGCGGGTCGTGATCGAGCTGTGTGAGCGTGCGTACCATGTAGGCGACCTGCCGCTTGTCCGCGGCGCCGGTGCCCACCACAGCCTGTTTGATCTGCATGGGCGTGTATTCGCCAATCTCGAGCGCGCATTCCGACAGCGCCACGAGTGCAGCCCCGCGGGCATGCGCCGTAGGAATTGCCGAGCGAACGTTAGCACCAAAGTAAATGCTCTCGATAGCAGCGGTATCGGGTCGATAACGCTCCACGACACCCTTGAGGTCGCGGGCGATATGCGACAGGCGCACCGCGAGCGGACTTCCGGCACTGGTCTCGATGCAGCCGTAGGCACGGCAGCGAACCTCGCCGCGCCGCTCCTCGATAATCCCCCAACCCGTATGGGCCAAACCGGGGTCGATACCCAAAATGACCAAGCCGACCTCCCCTCGCCACAAGCACAGCGCAAGACAAGGCCCCGCGCATCATTCACGAACGTCTGTTCTAGAATAACACAATGGGGCCAAGATGCTTAGTTGAAGTATCGGGGTTGAGAGCGAATCCTATCCCATAATTAGTTCTGCGAGAAAAAGGGGAACTGCCTCGGATCCACCGGCGGGTGCGGCATCGGGCCACCCTGGGGACTACCTTGCGAGCCGCCCTGTCCGCCCATCATCTTATCGATGGCGTCCTGAACCTCGCCCTCGAACTTTTTCATACCCTCATGCAGACGACGCTGGCCATCCTCAGAGCGCAGCTCCTCCATCTGCTCGGGCGAAATACCCAGTAGCTCGCCCAGCACGCCCATCATCTCGTTTCGCACGCGCTCGCTCGTATCCTCGTCAGCAAAACGGCGCACCTCGGCGCGCGCCAGCGAATCGACCGTCATACGCTCCTTGCCGTTAAGCCCCAGGTCGGACCACGCGAGCATATACGGCCAGGAGCGCTCGGCAAACGAACGGGCCGAGACGATCGGCGCCATCGGCAACATGCGGCGGGCAGCTTCACCCTGTCGAACGAGCATCAGCAGCAGCGAGCAGGCCTCAGGCTTGCCGGCGGCCATCAGGATGTCGTCGAAAGATCGATTGCGGTCCACGTGCGCCTCGAGCGCGCCATCGACCTCACCCGGCTCAAGCCCGCCGAGCAGCTGTGCCGCGCGGTCGAGCATATCGACCGGACCGTCGAGCGTCGAGAGCGCTTGCGCCAGCACGCGCTCCATACAATCTTCCACCGCGTTGAGCGTCACGAGCTCTTGGGGCACCACGGCAGACGTGCGGTTGCGCACACGCGCCACAAACTCAAGCGTCGACAGGTACACATCGCCAAAGGGCGCAAAGTCGCCCTGGTAGCCGCCGCAAAGCGCCGGCGCCGCCAGCGCATACTCGGTTTTGGACAGCGGGCTCAGCGTCATCGCACCCAGCTCGAGCGCCGTGTCCTCCAGCATGAGACCCAGCGTGCGCGAGCGTAGGCGCTCGGCATCGCCCGCCGACACGTCGCGATCGAGCACACGCGCCGCATCCGGTGCATCGCGCTCGACAGTGCGAATGTGCAGGCGCTCGGCAATGGCGCGGACGGCGGCACAGCGGGCAGCCTCGGCCTCTTCCTGCGCCGGCGTAAAGATACGGTTGCGCCCCAGCACCAGGCCAATCACATTGCGCGGGCCCAGAGCGTCGACGGCCAGCGCCGTCAGCAAAGACGACGGCAAGTCACCCTCGAGTGCCACCACAGCACGCGAAGCACCGTGAGCTCGGGCGTTGTCGCGCACGGCGAACACCAGCGCCTGCCACAGCCACTCTTCGGAACGGAACTCGGGCAGTTCGTGATCTTCCAGGGCATCGAGCATCACGCCGCGCTGAATCTCCTGAACCAGCAGACTCTCCTCAAAACACGGCGCCTGGGCCACCACGCGACCGCAGTCGTCGAGCACAAACGAACCGCCGGTATACACCGACTCGTCAAAGGCACCGACCGGCGCCATGCAGGCAAACCACACGCTGCGCTTGGATGCGATCTTGCGGTAGGCGCCGCTGCGAACGGCGGCAATGGCGGCAGTCTCACGGTCGGTCATGTCAAACGCGTTGAATTGGAAATACGCAATGAGGTCAACACCGGTCGGCAACATCTCGAGTTCGCGGTCCAAGTCAAAAATCACGGCGATGCGCACGCCGTCCACGTCGAACACCGGCGGCGCCCAACGCGTGTCGTTGTTCTCGCCACGCTGCAGGGCAATGCTCGAACGCGCCGGCACCACATGACCGTCCTTGAGCATCATGTAGTCGAGCAGCGGCTGGCCCTCAAACGAAACCGCCGCGGGCACGATGCAGATCATGTCAAGCTCTTGGATACGCTCGGCGACACCGGTCAAGCCGGCAAGCATGTCGTGCTCAAAGTCGGCAGCGCCCACCAGGCCACCGGGCATGGCGCCCATAAAGAGCGGAGCCGGAACGCACAGCACGCGCGCCCCGCGCTCGTGGGCCAGACGAGCCTGGTCCTCGATGCGGCCGCAAATGCCCTCAATATCACCCAGGCGCATATCGATCTGTGCAAGCGCGAGCTTCATGGCCCAGCCCTTTCCGTCGTAAACCATCGAAATCGTAGTAAAAGCGCCGGCCGCATAATGCAGTCGGCGCTTGCATGTGCATATGCTAGCTATGATACCCCGAGCGGGGGCGCGTTCCTAGAATGTCGCGGACCACAGCCCGTGCAGGTTGCAGTAGGCATAGACGGTACCGGTCTTGGAGCCGCCCGCGAAAAACGTCGCGGGTTTCATGCCGGGCTCAAGGTAATGGACCTCTAAGCGGCCCTCGGCCTCAAGGGCGATCCACTCAATGTAGTGCTCGGGCAGGCTGGGGTGCTCGACCGAGCCAACGCGTGCGCGAATCACGTGACCGTCACGCTCGGTCTCGACAACAGGCACGTGCTTCTCGTGCGCCGCGTCCTCAGTGTTTGCAGTCAGTTCCGTGCAACCGGCAGGGGTCGCAACGTCGTCGCCAAGGGCAGCGATGAGCTTGCCGTCGGGGTTCTTAAAGAATTTCGCCATGATGTTCTCCTTTGCTGATGTGCCAATGTTCTTGATGGTTCTTATGCCCAAAGGCAGACAAACCATCCACGGCATTGCAAATGAACACATAACGAGCGGGGACGATGGGACAGCGCGGGCTATCCGCCCTGGCGGCCTCACCCGAGCGGGTTAACGCCCGTCGCCGCCGAGCAGCGCCAGAACATCCTCGCGGGTAAACAGCGCCGACGAGATGCCGTCGCCGCCGAGCACGCTGTTGACCAGGTCGCGTTTGGACTCCTGCATCTGCATAATGCGTTCCTCGATCGTGTCCTTGGCGATGAGCTTGTACACGGTCACGGTATGTTGCTGACCAATACGGTGCGCACGATCAGTTGCTTGGTCCTGCGCCGCCACGTTCCACCACGGGTCGTAGTGGATGACCACGTCGGCAGCCGTCAGGTTAAGGCCCACGCCGCCCGCCTTGAGCGAAATCAAAAAGACCGGAACCTCGCCCGCTTGGAACTGCGCGACCATCTTGGCGCGGCTCTCCTTAGACGAAGCGCCCGTGAGCTTAAGGAAGGCGATGTCCTCCTTGGCCAGGCGCTTGCCGATGATATCGAGCATACCTGTAAACTGGCTGAACAACAGGATGCGATGCCCGGCGTCGAGTGCGCCGTGCACGAGCTCCATGCACGTATCGAGTTTGGCGCTCCCCGCCTTGTAATCCTCGTAGTGTAGACGCGGGTCGCAGCAGATCTGGCGCAGCTTGGTGAGCTCGGCGAGCACCTTGAGCTTGTCTTTCTTAAACTCGGATGCCTCGCGGTGCTGCACCTGCTGGGCGATGCGGTCCTGGTTTGCCAGGTACAGCTTGCGCTGCTCGCCGGTGAGCTGCGCTATGACCGTATCCTCGATCTTCTCGGGCAGGTCTGCCACCACGTCTTCCTTTACGCGGCGCAGCACAAACGGCGACACGAGCGCCTGCAGGCGAGCGGCGCTGTCGCCCTCGGCGTGCTCGACCGGGCTTTCGAAGCGCTTGGCAAACGACTCGCGCGTGCCAAGTAGGCCCGGCATCAAAAAGTCGAAGATGCTCCAGAGCTCGGACAAGCGGTTTTCGATGGGCGTGCCCGTCAAGGCAAAGCGCACGCCGGCAGGCAGGCGCTTGGCGGCACGCGCTACCTGCGTGAGCGGGTTTTTAATGTACTGGGCCTCGTCGAGCACCACACGGGCAAAGTCCTGCTCGACATACTCGTCGATATCGCGGCGCATGAGGTCATACGACGTCACGACCACGTTATGCTCGTCGGCGCCGGCTATCTGCACGCGGCGTTGAGCCTTGGCGCCCACGATGGCGCACACATCGAGCGACGGGGCAAAGCGCTCCAGCTCGGCAGTCCAGTTGTACACGAGTGAGGCCGGGCATACCACGAGCGTGGGCTTGGTGTCCCCCGCCTCCACGCGCGCCAGGATATGCGCGATCATCTGGAGCGTTTTGCCCAGGCCCATATCGTCGGCCAAGATACCGCCGAGGCCCAGATGCTCAAGCGAGCCGAGCCACTGGTAGCCGTCGACCTGGTAGCCACGCAGCGTGGCCTTGAGCGAGGCGGGTACCGTAAAGTCCATCTTGCCGAGCGTGTCCAGGCGCTCGACGGTACGGCGGAACGCAGCGTCGCGATCGGCCTCAAGCGCCGGCGTGCGCGCAAGCATGCTGTCGACGAACAGGGTACTCGACGCGGGGAGCGACACGCCGTCGAGCAGGTCGACAGCATCGACGCCCAGGTCCTCGGCAAGGCCAAACGCGGCTCGGGCGCCCTCGTCCAGGCGAATGATGTCGCCCGACGTGAGACGCGCAAACGTCTGGTGACGCTTGTACGAATCGAGATAGACGGCAAGGTCCGCGGCCGAAAGCCCGCTCGCACCCAGCTCGACATCGAGCAGATTGCTCTTGACGGTCGCACGCACCGAAAGCTTGGGCGCAGGGCGGACCGAGATCTGGCGCAGACGGTCGCTGAGCATAACCTCACCCAGCTCGGACAGGGCGGACAGGCCCTCGGTCAGCAGGCAGAACAAGCTCTCGTCATCGCGCTCCTCAAACGCCAGGCCGCCCTCGTAGAAGTCGAAATACAGGGCCGCCGTGTCCATAACGCGAAACTCCGCCACCTCGTCGCGGGGCGGCACGCCGGGGCGTTGCTCTTCGAAGGGGCTGCCCGGAGCGCCCAGGCTAAAGAGATCCGCCGACCAATCGCCGTAGGCAACCGTAATTTTGCAGGTCACGAGCCCATCGTCGACGCCGATCGCCATAGCAAAGCTCGGCTCGGGCGCCACGGTATCGAGCGCAGCGGGCGCGGTAAGGTCGGTGTAGTCGCGCAAAATGGGCAGCGCCATACGACAGAACTCCCCCACCTGGTCGACAGCGATATGGATCGGCGTGCGACAGGGCAGTAAGCACGATAGGAACGGCGCCGCATGCTGGGCAAACGCTACATCGGCGCGGCGCGCACGGCGGGTGTCGACCAGATAGGCAACGTCGCCCGAAGCAAAGCAGTATGTATCGGCCGGCAGGCGTAGATCGTAGCTGCCACCAGCCGCCGGCGCGATTTTGGCGGCAAGGAGCGGTGGGCGCTTAGACAGCGCCTCGTCCTCCCCTTCCGGAGGCATCTCAACCGCCACGTCATAGGTGCGATGCGTCGTCGTCCCCCGCGACCAGGCGGGCTCAAAAGAGATGGTCTGGCCGCGCAACAGGTCCAGCACATATACGATGCTATGCTCGGACAGCGGCAACTGACGCTCGGCGACAAAACCACTGCGGGCAAAGTCGTACGACGCCGAACGCGAGCTTGTGATGTCATCGAGATAGGCAACTGTCGTCACGACAAGGTTGAGCAGCTTTGTCGACACGTCTTCGAAGGCTTCAGGCGTATGGACAAACGTGAGCTTCTTGCCGTACGAGAAGGTGCCGCCGCGCACGTAGGCATCGGCCATGCCGTCGATGTCCTTGACCACGTAGGACACCGATCCACAGCGAATGCGAAGCTCGAGCGCCCAGCTAAAGCGGTCGGCAAACAGTGGATTGTAGTACGGCACCAGCGAGGGCTCCAACACCGCCTTGGGGGCATCGGGATCCACACTGCCGGCGAGCTTGCGGCGCATGCTCGCCAGCTCATCCATGCGCGCGTCCGAAAGATCGGAGAGCGCCGCCATGAGGCTGGGACTCGTGGGGACGGGCGCCAGAAAGGGAAAGTTGGGATTGACGGCCGGCGCTTTGGGCGCGGTGCGCGCGGGCTGTTTCGGCTGCGCCGTAAACGTGCGGACCGGTGTGCGCAGCCCCTCAACAGGCTCAATGCCGCTGGTGTCCAGGTACGCCAGCGCTGTGGCGATGGCGTGCTTGCACATACCGGGGTAACGATAGGCGGCGGGGCAATCGCAGTCGTAGTCGATCACCTCGTGCTCGTCCATGTCGAGCGCCACGTGCGTCTTGTACAGGTCGCCGCGCGAACCGCGCACCGAGCCCTCAACCGTCACGTTTTTGGAGAAGCGCGAGCCGCTGTCCTCGATCGACAGCACGGCGCCGTTGAGCATGAGCGAACGCCCCTTCATAAAGGTGCCGCTCAACGCCGCCTCTTTACGAAGCGCCTGCACAAACGTCCCCTGCGCCATCACTTCCTCCAATCTCACCCGGGGTAGCTTAGATAACCGTCACGCGGCCTTGGTTGCCGACGATGGCCTTTGCCTCTGCCAGCAGCGGAATCGAGCGTGCATTGACCTTGGCCGGCACCTCAGCGCGCAGCACGCGCCCGTCGACTTGCTCAATAAAGATCTCCACGCGGTCGCCGCCCGGGTTGGTGGTGAGCACCGTGGCCAGGCGCGCCATATTGCCCTGGCTAAATCGGCTGTTGGGCACCATGACCTCAAAGACCTTGGGCTTGTTTTTCTCCTCGCTAAGCTCCAGCGGCACAATCTCCTGCGCGATGATCTGGTCGCCGCGGTCCGAGCGCTCGAGCTTGCCCTTAATGCGCACAAACGCGTCGGACAGCTGCGCGCCGGTCTCGGGATCAACCTCGCCGTACAGATACCCCTCGGCCTCTTTGTAGGTCTTGGGGAACACCACGACCGTGGCCTCGCCTTCCATGTCCTCGAGCTGCACGATGCCCATGGGGTCGCCGTTTTTGGTCACGCGCTTGGACACGCTCGAGACCATGCCGGCCCACCACAGCGCCTTGCCCTCGGGAATCTCCTGGTTGATGGTGCCGCCCGTAGGATTCTGAACTTCGTAGCCGGTGTCGATCTGCGAGAACGAGAAGTCGCGCGCCTTGGCTAGTGCATACTCAAACGGGCGCAGCGGGTGGTCCGAGACATAGATGCCCAAAACCTCCTTCTCCTGGCTCAGCTTAAGGTGGCGGTCCCACTCCTGGCCATCCGGATCGGGCACACTCACCTCAAAGCCCGACCCCTCAACATCGCCGAACATGTCGAAGAACGACGTCTGGCCGCTCGCGCGATCCTTCTGGCGCTTTACCGCGGCATCGATGATGTTCTCGGGGTTGTTCTTGTCCACAAAGTGCATCATCTGGCGGCGCGGATACCCCGTGGAGTCGAAGGCGCCTGCCTTGATCAGCGATTCGATCACGCGACGGTTGGCCTGGCTCGAGTCCACGCGCTCGACAAAGTCGTGCAGCGTCTTAAACGGACCGCCCGCCTCGCGCTCGGCGATAATCGCCTGCGCCACGCCGGTACCCACGCCTCGAATGCCGGCCAGACCAAAGCGCACGCCCTCCTTGGTAGCCGTGAACTCGGTGCCGGACTCGTTGACATCTGGCGACAGCACGGGGATGCCGTCGTGACGGCACGCCGAGACGTAATGCACGATCTTGTCGGTCTTGCCCGTGTAGGACGTCAGAACGGCCGCCATGTACTCGTGCGGATAGTGCGCCTTGAGCCACGCCGTCTGCATAACCAGGATGGCGTAGCCGGCGGAGTGCGACTTGTTAAAGGCGTAAGATGCGAACTCGAGAACATCGTCCCAAATCTTCTGGGCGACCTCGCGCGTGTAGTTGTTCTTGATAGCGCCGTTCATCCAGTGGTCGTAGGTGGTCTCGTCCGAGCCATCCTCCCAGTGGAGCACCGTCGACGTGAGCAGCTTGATCTTTTTCTTAGCCACGGGCTTACGGATACGCGAGTCCGATTCGCCCTTGGAGAAGCCGCACATCTCGACGGAGATGAGCATAACCTGCTCCTGGTAGACCATAGTGCCGTAGGTTTCGCCCAGGATGTCGTCCAGGCGGTCGTCGTAGGAGACGGCCGGCTCCTTGCCGTTCATACGGTTGATGTAGGACGAAACCATGCCGGCGCCCAGCGGGCCCGGGCGGTACAGGGCGATCAATGCCACGACGTGCTTGTACTCGGTGGGCTTCATATTCTTGATCGTGGCCGTCATGCCGGCGGACTCGACCTGGAAGACGCCGGCGGTGTGGCCGGAACCCATGAGCTTAAAGATCTCGGGATCGTCAAAGGGGATCTCTTCCTCTTTGATGTCGATGCCGAAGTTCTTTTTGATGTTTGCCTTGGCCTTGGAGATAACCGTCAGCGTGCGCAGGCCCAAGAAGTCCATCTTGAGCAGGCCCATGTCGGCAACGGTATGGCCCTCGTACTGGGTAATCTCGACGCCGCCCTTGGTGTCGAGCTTGGTGGGCACATGCTCGTTGACGGGGTCGCGGCAGATCAGAACGGCGCACGCGTGCACGCCCTCGCCACGGGTGAGGCCCTCGATCGAGAGCGCCGTGTCGATGATGCGGCGGGCGTCGTCGTCCTTTTTATAGGCCTCGGCAAAGTCGGGGTTAAACAGATCCTCTTTGCCGGGTTGTTTTTCGAGTACCTGCTTGAGCTTGACCTTGGGGTCGCTCGAGACCATCTTGGACAGGCGCTGGCCCATGTAGACGGGGTAGTCCAGAACGCGCGCGGCGTCGTTGATGGCCTGCTTGGCCTTGATGGTCGAGTAGGTGATAACGTGGGTGACCTTCTCGGGGCCGTAGAGCTGGCGAACGTGCTCCACGACCTCGAGGCGCCGCTCATCGTCGAAGTCCATATCGATATCGGGCATCTCGGTACGCTGCGGGGACAGGAACCTCTCGAACATCAGGCCGTTCTCGAGCGGGTCAAACGCGGTGATGTTCATGGCGTAGGCGACGATAGCGCCGGCTGCCGAGCCACGGCCAGGGCCGACGCCGATGCCGTTGTCCTTGGCCCATTGCACGTATTCGGCGACGATCAAAAAGTAGGCGGCAAAGCCCTTGTCGCAGATGACCTTGTATTCGTACTCAAAGCGCTCTTTGATGTTGACGCCACAGATCTCGCGCGTGGCCCAATCGTCACCATAGTGCTGGCGCAGGCCCTTCTCGCACTCGCGGCGGAACTGGCTCTCGTGCGTCTCGCCGGGATCGAGCAACGGGAAGCGCGGCAGGATGATGGAGTCCCAGTCCAGCTCCACATAGCACTTGTCGGCAATCTCGAGCGTGTTGTCGCAGGCCTCGGGGCAATACGGGAACATCGCCCGCATCTCCTCCTCGGTCTTCATGTAAAACTCCGAGCCGGTCATGCGCATGCGGTTGGGGTCGTCGACCTTGGCGTTCATGCCAATGCACATGATGACGTCCTGCACGGGCGCGTCCTCGCGGCGCAGGTAGTGGAAGTCGTTGGTGGCGATGACCTTGACGCCCACCTGCTTGGCAATATCGATGAGCGCGCGGTCCATCTGCTCGTCGGTCAGGCCGTTGTCGGTGGTGATGCCGTGTTCCTGGATCTCGATGTAGAAGTCACCGGGCTCGAAGGTATCACGGAAGGTCTCGGCCCACTTGATGGCGCCTTCCATGTCGCCGCGGTCGATGTATTTGGGGATGATGCCCGCGATACAGGCGCTCGTGCAGATCATGCCCTTGGCGTGACGGCGCAGGTTGTCGAGCGTCACGCGCGGCTTGTAGTAAAAGCCCTGCACGGCGGCCTCGGAAACCGTCTGCATCAGGTTGACGTAGCCCTCCTGGTCCTTGGCCAGAAGGATCATGTGGTAGAGCTCGGGCTTGTGGTCGCGGGCAAGGGTCTCGTCCGGCGTAAAGTAGACCTCGCACCCAAAGATGGGCTTGATGACCAGAGGCGGCTTGAGCTCGTCGATGTTGCCCTTCTCGTCCCACATGGCCATGTCTTTGACGTACTGGGCATGCTCGCGCGGGTTTTCCTCGGGATCGGGCTCCACCAGCTCGTCGCGGCGGTCCTTTTCCAAGAAGGCCTTGTCGTGACTCCAGGTTTTGTACTCGGGCGTGTTGTGATTGACGGCGTCGCAGGCCAGCGCCAGGTCGGGCACGCCATACATGTAGCCGTGGTCGGTAATGGCCACGGCGGGCATGCCAAGTTCAACGGCACGATTGACCATATCCTGGATACGGGTTGCGCCGTCGAGCATGGAGAAAACAGTGTGATTGTGCAGATGGACGAATGCCATGTGATGAGCTCCGATGCGGGTTCGTGTTCTGACTGAACGATTTTACCGCACGGCACGGACAGCACCCGAACCTAGCCAAACCAACACGGGTTTTAGCGATCAGAACGATCAGGCAGCACTACCCACCCCTCCCCTCTCTCAGTTGCGGTGAAATACGGACTGATTGGCGGATTTTCTGGCCAAAACAGTCCGTATTCCACCGCAAGATATCTGAGGGCTAGAGATTGTAGGTGACTACTTGAGGTTCGGCGGGTTCGACGAAGATGGCTGGATTCGCCTGCTCCACGCGAACGAACTTGACCGTCACCGTCTCAAAGCCCGCCTTGTGCAACACGTCGGCGTAAACGCGCGCCTGCAGGGCGTGCTTCTCGAGCAGCTGGTCCGGCGTCTCATCCGGCGTGCCACCCGTCTTGTAATCGATGACCAGTGCGCGTGACGGATCGGCCGGGTTCGTCGCCAGTGCATCGATGGCGCCTTCGGCATATGCACCGTAGCGAGCGATGTCCTCGTCCTCGCAGCCCAGCGAAAAGAACGGCACCTCGGCGCGAACGCACGGCCACGCGAGCAGGTCGGCACGAACCGACGACTTGAGCCAGCGCTCCAGAGCGACATCGAAGCGCTCGCGCTGCTCCGGCGTCAGGCGCCACAGGCGCGCCAGCGCATCGGCACGCTCAGCGGGCAGCGCATCGGAACCCATCTCGATCAGCCACTGGCAGGCGGCATGGAACGCCGAGCCCAGCGCCATGGGGTTGCCGGCGGGCTCGACAGCGGCCACGTCCGCATCCGTCATCTCGGAACCATCCGACTCCGCATCGTCGCCGGACTCGTCCATGGGCACACGCGCCTCGGCGGCACGGTCTTCTGTCTCGGCATGGAGCGCCGCGGCGATTGACGAGTAGCTATACGAGTCACGCACCGGAAACGGACAGATGCCCATGCGCACGCCCACCGCCTGGGGATACACGAGCTCAAACGCATCGGGCTCGGGGTCGGCAGGACCGGGGACGATTGTACTGGCCGAATCGTCGGCAGCATCTGCATCGGCATCGCCACGAACAAGCCTGCCCTCGGCATCCAGCGAAGCGTTAGCCTCAAACGCCTGCTCGCCAAAGGTAAAGTCCGCGAGCGAAATGAGCTCGTAGTCGCCCGGCTGGGAGTTGTCGAACACCAAACGGTCGCTATCGAGCTGCGGCATGTCCAGACTGTCGGTCGGCAGGATGCGGCGAAGGACATCGTAGGTCAGATCGGTCTCGACATCGAAGATCGGCGCCGTCACCTTGCCACGGCTCACGCCGGCATCCATCGCCAGAATGACTAGCTCGCGTGCTCGCGTCATGGCGACATAGAGCAGACGAGCCCGCTCCTCGAGCGAAAGCTGCAGGTCGTCGTTGCGCAGGCGAGCAAATGCCTCGGCGGGAGAACCCGTCGCACAGACGTCCTCCATGAGCTCCGGCGGCAGCCACAGCGACGTGCCCTTGCCCTTAAACGCGTGCTCAAACTGCTTTTTGACGTCGTCGCCCTTCACAAAGGTACCGTCGGCAAGCTTAACGCCGTCGAAGCGTGCCGGCAGTGCCACGACCTGCGCTCCGCCCTCGACGCGACCCATCTGTGCCGCACCCGAGGACTTACGCACGCCAAAGCACTCGGCGACCGCCACGACCGGATATTCCAGACCCTTGGAGGCATGCACCGTCATGATGCGCACCGCGCCGTCGCCTTCCTCGTTGAGGGCACCCGGGGCTTCCTTGCCCGCCAAGAAGCGGTCGAAGGCCAGCGCGATGGAACGCGGCGAGTTGCCGAACTCGGCCTCAGCCTCAGCCACGGCGTCGAGCGCCTTGAGCACGTTGGCGGCAATGGCCTTGCCCTCGGGACCACGCTGTCCCAGACGCACAAACCAGCCGGAGGCGTTGACCACGTCGCGCGCGATGGCGGCGAACGAATCGCGGCCCACGCGACGAAGCGCATACCGCAGCACCTCGCGGGCGCGCGTCACAAGCGGCAAGTCTTGCAAACCCGGCACGTCGAAATCGCTCATGATGCCCATGTCGATATTCCGGCGCGAGGTCTCCCCTGTCTCGCTATCGAGCTTGGTCGCCAGCGCCAGGAACTCCTGGGCGCCGAGCGCAAACATCGGCGAGGCGAGCAGCGGCATAAGGCCCTGCGCCGTATCGGCCGGATTGGCGAGCGCGCAGACCAGGGCACGCACCGTCTGCACCTCGGCTGCCTGGGCAAAGACCGAGCCGCCTGCGATGACGCAGTCGAGCCCCTGATCGCGGAAGGCCTGGGCGTAGACATCGGCGTTGGTCATGCGGCCCAGCAGCAGTACCATGCCGCCCTGGGGCTGGCCGGCATCGGCAAGCGCGCGGAAGCGCTCGGCGATCGCGCGGGCCTTGGCCTGCGTGCGCTCCTGCATACTGCTGCCGGCAACAAAGAGGGCCTGGCGGCGCGAGGCGTCCGCCACCAGCGTGTCCTTGCGGCCGTCGCTCGCCTCAAGATCCAAAAAGCCCTGCATCAGGCCGCCGTCATCGCCGTCAAAGACGCGTGCTACGTAGCGCAGCACCTCGTCGTGGCTGCGGAAGTTGCGCACGAGTTTGACGAGCTCGCCAGCGGGGGCATCGGATGCGACAGCCGTCTCGGGCGCAGCAGAGGAGCCCACCTTGCGCTCCTGGCGACGGAACACCTCGACCTCGGCGCCGCGGAAGCGATAAATCGACTGCTGCGCATCGCCCACGGTGCACAGCGCGCGCTCCCCCGCCCCCGTCAGGTAACGGATCAGATCGACCTGCATCTGGTCGGTATCCTGGAACTCGTCGATCATGACCATCTTAAAGCGGCCCTCGTACGCAGCACGGATGGCGGGGTAATCGCGCAGGGCCTCGTAGGCCATACGCAGCAGGTCGTTATTATCGAGGGCGGACTGGGCAGCCTTCAGCGCGCGATACTCGGCCTCCACGGAACGGGCCAGGCCCACCAGCGCATCGAGCGCCGGGCCACCGCAGGCAAGCACGATATTGATAAACGCATCGGCGGCCTCGGCCTTGAGCAGCTCAACTTGCTCCTTGGGGAACGCCTTGCTTGCCCGCGGCATGGCGCACGACATCATGAGTCGCGCAGCATCGGCCATGGTCTTGCCGCTCGCCTCGAACGCGTCGATGGCATCGAGCGCCATTTGCGCCTTCTCGGTCGCGGCCTTGCTTGCGCCCAGAGCCGCACGATAGGCATCGGCAAGGGCCGAGGTATCGGCCTGGCCGCGCGCCACGCGCACGTCGTCCATACCGCCCGGCAACTGGCTCGACAGCTCCAGCAGGTCGCGCACCAGGCCCTTGATGGTCGTGCCGGCGCCAAAGGGGCCGCCCTCGCCCGCCATGGGATACCAGGCGTAGAGGGCCTTGAGCGATGCCGCGAGCTCGGGGGCGGCATCGGACGCCGTCGCGCGGGCCAGCACATGCTCAACAGCCTGATCCATGAGCTCGTCGGTATCGGTGAGCACCGTGAACTCGGGGTCGATGCCCAGCTCCAGCGCGTGCGCGCGCAGGATACGCGAGCACATGCCGTGAATGGTCGAGATCCACGCGTCGTCGACGGTCAGCGCTTCCTCGTCCATGCCCTCGTCGATAAGCGCACGGCGCACGCGGTCGCGAATCTCGGCCGCGGCATCCTTGGTAAAGGTGATGGCGAGCACCTGGTCCAGATGCTCGACGAACGGACCGGATTCGGGCGAGAGCGCGTAGACGATGCGGCGCGTGAGGGTAAAGGTCTTGCCCGAACCGGCGCCCGCCGAGACAAACAGCGGACGGTCGAGCGTTTTGACGATCTGCAGCTGTTGCGGCATCAAAGTCGAAAGATCCATGGTCTACACGTCCCTCCTTACAAACGTTCCTTCGTGGTTATACGAGCAGCGCGCATGCGCGGCCTGAGCCGACGTCGGATCGACGGCGGCAACGTTGCCTGCCTCAAGCTCCCGCAGGCGCTCGGCAATGCCGGTCTCCACGCGATCGAGCAGGGCGTCGAAGTCCATGCTGCCACCCTCACCGGGAAAGCCCTTCTTAAGACCCGGGATGCGGCCGTCGCCGCGCTCCTCCTCGAGCAGCTCGGCGCTCGCGGCACCGCGCAACGCCGGTTTGCCGCCCTTGGTCGAAAAATAGAGCGCCGCACGGGTATCCAGATCCAGCGCCCGGCGCATGGCCTGCGCATAGATAAGCGTCTGGGTATGGGGCGGCAGCCACCGCGGGTCGTCGATGGGCGCCGTGCCCGATTCCTCGTCGCGCACCGTGGGGTCGGCGAGTTTAAACTCCTCAACGCCCGAACGATGCTTGTAGTCGATCACCACGGCGCGGTTCTCGGCATCCACGTCCACACGGTCGATGCGCCCGCCGAGCGGCCAGCCGGCATACTCAACGTTAAGATCGTTAAAGGCAAACTCCAGGTAGCGCGGAGCAAAAGGCGTCAGCGCCTCGGCTTCATAGGCAAGCACGCCTTCCAGCTGCGGCAGAATCTCGGCCACCTGGCGCTCCTCTACCGGAGAGAGCGGCACGAGCGGGCCCTCGTTGCCACGCTTGGAAGCATGCTCGGCCAAGGTCTCGTCAAAGACCTCGCGCAGCAGCTCCTGAGCACGTGGCAGGTTCTCGGGCGTCACACGCTCCATGCCCTCCTGGGGCAGACGGGCGTGCAGGTGCTCCAGCACGTCGTGGACAAAGTTGCCCTTCTCCATATTGCCAAAGCCCGCGTCGATGGACTGGGGCTTCACGCGGTACGAGACGAACCAGCATAGCGGACAGGTCGAATAGGCCTCGATCTGCGAGGCAGACGTCAGGCGCGGCACCAGCGGCGCGTCCTCACCCTCGCCATCGCGACGGCGCAGGACCAAATACGGCACGGCCTCGGCACTCAGATGCTGAGGGGCTTCACAGGTCACGCGCTCGCGCTTGAGGCCTTCACCTGCCGCGGGATCAAAGTCGGCGATGATATCGCCCTCGCCCACGCGCATGGGCTTGGCAGCGCCAGCGGCCTCGGCATGCGCCCGCAACTCGGTCCACACGGCAGCCGGATAGCACTCGCGCGCCTGGCGATCGTGCGTCACGCGGGCAAGCGCAACCGAGCCACGTGACGCCTGCATCGCGTGGCCAAAGCGCGCGCGCAGCAAGGCCGCGGGCTCAAGCGTCACGCCCTCGCGACCAAGGCTCGCCGTCAGCGTGGCCAGCGGCCCCTCCTCGTGCGAGAGCGGATAGCTGTCCAGATCGACATCGGCAAACAGCACGGCATCGTAGCTGCCGGGGCGCAGAGCTGCCGCATCGGCAAGCGAAGCAAAACGAACCTGAGCACGTGGCGCACGGTCAACCTCGTGGGTCTCGTAATCGTAGGCGGTGCTACGCTTGTCCACCTTGGTGCGAATGTCATCGAGCACGGGTACGGTCGCGGCCTGCGACACGTCGAGCGCGCGGGCGCCATTCATAAGGATCTCGATGACGTGGCGCAGCAAGGCCACCTCCGCCTGGTGACGAGCCTGGCCGTCAAGGCCTCCAAGGGCGCGATCGGGCAACGCCTCGGCAACGGCAAGCATGGCCTTGAGCGCCGTCACGGGCTTGTCACGCCACAGCGCTTGGAACACGTCCGAAACCACACACGGTACGTTCTTAAACCAGTTGTCGTCGCTCGCCGCCTTGCGCGCGCCCCTCACCTGGCCCTGAACGCTCTGCAGCAGGCTCTTGACGCTCGCGGTAGTCTTGCTACGCGAGAGACGCATATTCTTATCGAAGGTACGGGCACTGACGGCATCAGTGCCCGAAAGCGGGCTGTAGATCCAGTCGGTAAGCTCCGGCGCGGGCCACCACTCGGTCTTTGACGCCGCGCCCTCATCGGCGGCCTTCATGCGCTCGATCAGGCCGGCAAGCGCCGCAAACTGCCTGCCCGCAATGGATTGGGAAAACGCCGTGAATTCAGTTGTCTCGGCAGCGATATGACGAGCCGCCAGACGAGAGGCGAGCTCACCGAACAGCTGGGGTGCCCGGGCAGAAACGACGAGCACGCGCACGGGGTCGGTGGGCATTGCAGTAGCTTTATCGGCCTTGGACTCCTTGTGCGCTTTCACCAACTTATCGATGGCGTCCGCATAGACATGAGCACGGGCATGGGGGCCGGCGACCTCAATAAAGGCAGGCTGAGCGGCGGTCCCGCAAGCGGCATCAGGCGCGACGGCATCCTCCTCCAGCGGCGCGGCCTCAAACAGCACGCCGCGGGCATCAAATGCCGCGGCAAGCTCCTCGCGCATCGCCGCCTGCTCGCGGGCAAGCAGCACGACGACCTCTCCCCCATTGTTCGCCACGGCAGACAGCAGCTCGAGCAGACCGTGCGTAAACGACGTGATACCGCGCACACATACGGCGCGGGTGCACGCCGGCAGGCTATCGGCCAGGGCACCGGCCATAATGTCAGCTGCCTCGCAGGGCTCGACCATGTCTCGACGGTCCAAACCGCCCGCATAGGCGCGCAAAAGCTCGAATACACGAGCCTCGGCATCGCTTTTTGGCTTAGGCTGGCAGTTGTTGCCACCGCATCGCTCGGCCGTCGTCCCCGCCACACCCGGTAGCACGTCGCGAGCCATGCGCGCGAGCATGCGCACCGTGCCCTGGCTGCGCGAAAGCGGCTGCAGATCGGCATCATCGAGACGCGTGACCATATCCGAAAACAGCATCTGGCGTTGCAGGTTGTCGACGAAATCGCGCCCGTCGCCCAAAAGCTCCCAAAGCGAGCGAAGCCACGATGTAGGCGTCTTGTAGTCAATACCCAGCGAAACGCCGGCTTCCGCCGCATCATGACGGCACAGGTCGAGCTCGGCAAACGTAGGTGCCAGCAACACGGCACGCCCGTGGCGAGCGATAAGGTCGGCAAGCAACGCCGACTCGGCATCGCTCAAATCCGTGCCGGCATTGGTGGTATAGATTCGAACAGGCATGGTCCTCCGCTCAAACTGTTCGCAATAATCAATGCATCCATCCTACCCGCCCAAGCGGACACATTGCCACCGCAGTTCCATCTTTTGGTACAAAGCAACCTGAACCCAACGCACCAGCCGATTGCAGGCATATAAAAACCGCCCCCGGAGGGACGGTTCTTCGTAATTCAATGTTGTCGCTGGCCTACTCGCCATCCTCCAACTTAATGAGGATCTTGCGGTAGCCACCGTACTCGCCGTTCAGCGCCTTTGAAACGCGGCTCACCGTGGTGGACGAAGCGCCGGTACGGGCCTGAACCTCAACATAAGGCTCGCCCTCGTCCAAATAGCGCGCAACCTGCAAACGCTGAGAAAGGTCGCAAATCTCGCGCGGCGTGCAGATATCGGTCAAAAACGCTTGGATATCCTTCTCGTCGTCCAAAAGGCTAAATGCGTGGACCAGCTGCTTGACATCAGGCTTGTCAAACATGTTCTCGATATTCATCGATCACCGCCAAACCCGCCAAAAGGCATCGAAGTTGATACTGACATCGGGCATCGTTCGCCCGTTCTATGCAATAGGGCAACGCCTGTGGCTTTTGCCCGTAGCAGTGTAGCACACCACCAAACTAAAGCGACAAGACTCTCTGCCAGCGGCGCGTTTTTCAGGACGAACGCCGTTTAGAAACCATATGCGCACGTAAGCTCCACGAATATTTGAGACAATGGGCGCCCAAACACCGCGGCGCGCCCGCGCAACCATCCAGGTCGCCGCCGTAAGCCGCTTCACACGACGCCAGCAACCCCGGCGCAAGAAAGGATTCACGCCATGCGCTTTATGCTTAACTGGCTCTTCACCTCGATCGCCATCGCGATCGCCACGTTCCTCGTCCCCGGTATCCAACCCTTCGGCTTTGCCGAGACCTGGGTCTGCTTTGCCTTTGTGGGACTGTTCCTGAACATTGTCGATTCGTTCGTCAAACCGTTCCTCACGGTCATCTCGCTGCCGCTCACGATCATTACGCTGGGCATTTTCCAGCTTGTCGTCAACAGCTTTATGCTTGAGCTCGCGAGTTACCTGTCGGTCAACCTGCTGGGCGTCGGCATCTCCATCGCCAGCTTTGGATCGGCCTTTATGGGCAGCATCCTGGTGTCCATCACGCGCAGCATCCTCGACAGCATCGCCGAGGACTAAAACGGCCATTCCGGCCGTGTCCGTCTCAACAGCCCAAAACGAAGGCCGCCCATCGCAAAAATGAGCGGCCTTCTTATTTTACAAGTCTCAAAGGGCGAGAGAATCTACCATTTCCACCCCGTCCCCAAATGCAGGTGTGGGTTAGATGACGTAGTCGTAGCCATGGTTGGGAGCGACAAGTTGATCGAGCGTCACACCGTCGAGGTAGTCGTTGATGAGCTTGTCCAGGTTCTTCCACACGTCGAGCGTGGGGCACTCATCAGATCGCGAGCAGCCCTTGCAGTCGCCATCCAGGCAGGCGACCGGCGCCAGACTGCCCTCGGTCAGGCGCAAGATCTCGCCCACCGTGTACTGCTCGGGCGGGCGCGTGAGCACATAGCCGCCGCCCTTGCCGCGCATGCCCGAGAGCATGTTGGCGCGCACGAGCGTAGCCAAGATGTTCTCGAGATATTTCTCGGAAATCCCCTGTCGCGCCGCGATCTCTTTGAGCGGGATGCGACCGGCCGCCTGGTGCTCGGCCAGGTCGACCATAACGCGCAGGGCATATCTGCCCTTAGTAGAAACCAACATGTATAGTGCTGCCTTTCGGTCATTTAGTCCGTAGAAATTCTAGCCGAAAAATTGGTTTTGAAAATACCCGTTCCGGTCAAGATGGTTAATCAACTTGCAATAATCTCCTATTTCCTATTGCATTACTAGGCTTTACTGTCTACTATGCTTGCCAACAGCAAAACGAACAACCCATAAGGTTTATGGGTTTTGCTGCTACACACACCGTAAAACCACACGGTATCCAGTCATTTGAACACTTTGGAGGTTCACCATGAGCAATGTTTACACGTCCATCGATCAGCTTATCGGCCACACTCCGCTTCTGGAGCTCACTCACTTTGAGGCCGATGAGGACCTCAAGGCCCGCGTGCTCGTCAAGCTGGAATACTTCAACCCCGCCGGGTCCGTCAAAGACCGCGTCGCCAAGAACATGATCGACGAGGCCGAGAAGGCCGGCAAGCTCGTGCGCGGTGGCGACTACACCATCATCGAGCCCACGAGCGGCAACACCGGCGTCGGCATCGCCTCGGTGGCGGCTGCCCGCGGCTACAAGGTGATCATCACCATGCCCGAGACCATGTCCGTCGAGCGCCGTAAGCTTATGCAGGCATACGGCGCACAGCTCGTGCTCACCGACGGCTCCAAGGGCATGAAGGGCGCCATCGCCAAGGCCGAGGAGCTGCAGAAGGAGACCCCCAACAGCATTATCGCCGGCCAGTTTGTGAACCCCGCCAACCCCGCCATCCACAAGGCCACGACCGGCCCCGAGATCTGGGATGACACCGACGGCAAGGTCGACATCTTCGTCGCCGGCGTCGGCACCGGTGGTACCGTGACCGGCGTGGGCGAGTTCCTCAAGGAGCAGAACCCCGAGATTCAGGTTGTCGCCGTCGAGCCCGCCACTTCCCCGGTGCTCTCTAAGGGTCAGGCCGGCCCGCACAAGATCCAGGGTATCGGCGCCGGTTTTGTGCCCGACGTCCTCGACACCCAGGTCTATGACGAGATCATCCCCGTCGAGAACGACGACGCCTTTGCCACCGGCCGCGCCGTGGGCCACAAGGAGGGCGTGCTCGTGGGCATTTCGTCCGGCGCCGCCGTGTGGGCCGCACTGCAGCTGGCCAAGCGCCCCGAGAACGAGGGCAAGACCATCGTGGCCCTGCTTGCCGACACCGGCGAGCGCTACCTGTCCACGGCGCTCTTCCAGGACTAGGGCCTGTCGCCCATAGGTTGAGCCCACGGACGAGCCGGTCTCCTCTCTCCCGGCAGTCTGAGCCCATCCAATCAGGGTGTCCCACGAGACGCCCGAACTTGCTACAATGTCTGCGGCGCGGAACCAGCCTCCCGCGCCGCTTTTCTTTTTTGGCCACATGCCACCAAGGAGAACCTCCCCATGCACAACAAGCGCGTGCTCGTCGCCATGAGCGGCGGCGTCGATTCCAGCGTGACCGCGTACCTGCTCAAAAGCCAGGGCTACGAATGCGTCGGCGCCACCATGCGCCTCACCTGCCCCGCGCCCGATCCCGCCACGGGCATGAGTAAGGTCGACCGCGACATCGCCGATGCGAAGGCCGTCGCCGAGCGTCTGGGGATACCCCACCATGTGCTCAACTTGCAGCAGACCTTCGACCACAGCGTTATCGAGCGCTTTGTGAACGCCTACCAGGAGGGGCTGACGCCCAACCCGTGCATCATCTGCAACCGCCACATAAAGTTTGGCACGTTGCTCGGTGCGGCGCTGGACATGGGCTGCGACTACATCGCAACGGGTCATTACGCCAAAACAAGCCAGACAGTAGACGGCACCTGGCAGCTGCATCGCGGCGAAGATCCCAAAAAGGACCAGAGCTACTTTTTATATTCGCTTACGCAGGAGCGCCTGGCGCACACGATCTTTCCGCTGGCAGGCCTAGACAAAGAGCGCGACGTGCGCCGCATAGCCGCCGAGCAAGGCTTTACCAACGCCCAGAAGGCCGAAAGCGAGGACATCTGCTTTATTCCAGACGGTGACTACGCGGGCTATATCGAGCGCCGCTGCGGACATCCCGCTGCACCGGGCGACATTGTGTGGCGCGACGGCAGCGTGGTCGGACGCCATAACGGCGCGTTGCGCTATACCATCGGCCAGCGCAAGGGCTTGGGCGTCGCGATGGCGCATCCCGTGTATGTGACGGGCGTCGATGCCGCCAACAACACCGTGCATCTGGGCGAGGCCGAGGACCTAACGGCCACAGCACTCACGGCCGACGACTGGATCTGGAGCGCCCCTGCCGACCGCATGGAGGCAGAACTCGATGCCGGCGGCATTCGCGTGGGCGCCAAGTACCGTTACCGTCAGAAAGACCAAGCAGCGACCCTTATGCGCGGCGAAGACGGGCAAATGCTGCTGACTTTTGACGAGCCGCAGCGAGCCATCGCCCCCGGCCAGGCCGTTGTAGTCTACCACGGCGACATCGTCCTCGGCGGCGGCACGGTGACCGGCGCACTTAAGTAGCCCCATCCCCTTCATAAATTGCGGTGAAATAGGGACTGTTTAAGCGTTTAAAACCGCCAAACAGTCCCTATTTCACCGCAACTTAGAGAGGACGGCCTCGGTCGGTACTGCCGTGTCAGCCGAGTCGCAAGTTGCTCCCCTAGCGCTGCACGTAGGCGCGGACGAGCTCGTAGGTATTGCGCACGCCGTCGATGTGGCTGCGCTCGTAGTTGTGGCTCGCGTACACGCCGGGGCCGATCAGACCATGGCGAATGTCGTAGCCGGCCGAGAGCGTAGCCTCGACGTCCGAGCCGTAATGCGGGTACACGTCGATGGCATAATCGAGCTCGAGCTCGCGCGCGATGTTGGACAGCGTGGTCACCAGGTCGTAGTTGTAAGGGCCACCCGAATCCTTAGCGCAAATCGAAACCATGCGCTCGGTGCAGCCCAGGTCGTCACCCACGCAGCCCATGTCCACGCTGATCATCTCGCGCGTGTCAGCCGGCACAAAGGCACCGCCGTGGCCCACCTCCTCGTACACGGTAAAGAGCAGCGACACCTTGCGCGAAAGCGACACCTCGCCGTCAGCAACGGCACGAGCCAGACCCAGCAGAATCGACGCCGACAGCTTGTCATCCAGGAAGCGGCTCTTAATGTAGCCGCTCTCCGTCACCGTGGTACGCGGATCCATAGCGATGATGTCGCCGGTCTGAATGCCCAGCTCAAGCACATCGTCCTTGCTGTCGACATTCTCATCGAGCAGGATTTCCATGTTCTTCTCGATGGTCTTGACCGGCTCGTCGGCCACGTGCGCCGAAGGCTCGGTATTGAGGACCACGCCCGTGTACACATTGCCGTCACGCGTGTAGACGGTGCAGTTCTCGCCATCAGCCGTAGACCACTGGTGCCCACCAAGCGTCGTGGGACGCAGGCGGCCATTGTCCTTAATGGAGCGCACCATGGCGCCCAGGGTGTCGACATGGCTGGCCAACACAAGCGGCTCGCCCTCGCCGCCAAGCTCAACCAGCACGTTGCCCTTATTGGAACGCTCAGGGCCAAAGCCCATATCGCGCAACGTTTCCATTAGATAATCAGTCGCCGCACGGGTATAGCCGGTAGGCGAAGCAATAGATGTCAGCGTCTTAAGCTGTCCCGCGATATAGGAGAGCGTCTCCTCTAGAGAAGCATCGATTACAGAAGCCATGTGCATCCTTCCAAGCAAAACTAAGACCGAATCCCGATTTTAACCGTTCTGCACGCGCAAGGCTCTGGGAGCCGAGCCACCTCTAGACGTCCTCGCGCCGATTTTGCGCACGCGCACGGCTTACAATCCCAATCTTGTATAAATCCTATCGGTATTTGCATAGAAATGAGGAATCTTTTTGCTTCGTCTCAGGGTACCCCACCTTCGGCCGTGCAAAAAACGGAGTATTCAGCACCGTGGGTCCCAACGACCCCATCGCGAACGACAAAACGACGTGGTTACAGCAGTGTTGCAGGTCGTCGCAAAGCAGAAACTCAGTAACAACCCCCCTCCACTCATCGATAGCCCGCCCACAATGGCTGTCGATGGGCGCCTGCGGGCCACTACGGGCCATTCAAAACGTTATGCATTTTTAAGAGCTTGCTGAATACTCCCAAAAATGCACGCTGGGAAGTGCACCACCTATCCGCAGCGGACAGTATGCCTTGGTTTTGCCCGTCTCGGGGCATCGACGCAGCACAAAAAGCCCCGCCGTGCGTAGCACGGCGGGGCCAGCGGCAAGTCAAAAGTCCATACGCCTACAGGCGAAAGAACACCAAACTAGGCTAGGCAGCCGGGCAGATCTTCTTGAAGAGCTCGATGACGTCGTCGAGCGTCGCCTCGCGCGGGTTGCCCGGGAAGCAGGCGTCGGCCATGGCGTCCTTGGCCAGGACCTCGATCTCGTCGGCCTTCATGGCCTCGCAGACGTGCGGGATGTTCACGTCGGCGGAGAGCTGCTTAACGGCGGCAATGGCAGCATCGGCAGCCTCGTCGGTGCTCATACCCGTGGTGTCAACGCCCATGGCGACGGCAACCTTGGCCAGGCGCTCGGCGCAAACCGGCTTGTTGAACTCCATGGCGATCGGCAGCAGCATGGCGCAAGCGACACCGTGCGGGGTGTCGTAGTGAGCGGACAGGGTGTGAGCCATGGCGTGGTCGATGCCCAGGCCGACATTGGAGAAGCCCATGCCAGCAACATACTGGCCAAGAGCCATGCCCTCGCGGCCGGAGCCGGGCTGACCGGACTTGGCCTCGGCGACGGAGTCGCGCAGGTTCTCGCTGATCAGCTTAATAGCCTCAAAGTGGAACATGTCGGAGAGCTCCCAAGCACCCTTGGTGGTGTAGCCCTCGATGGCGTGGGTCAGAGCGTCCATGCCGGTAGAGGCGGTCAGGCCGGCGGGCATGGAAGCCATCATATCGGGGTCGACGACGGCGACCTCGGGGGCGTCGTTGGTGTCGACGCACACGAACTTGCGGACCTTCTCGGGGTCGGTGATGACGTAGTTGATGGTCACCTCAGCAGCGGTACCGGCGGTCGTCGGCACGGCGATGGTGAACACGGCGTGGTTCTTAGTCGGAGCAACGCCCTCGAGGCTGCGGACATCGGCGAACTCGGGGTTGTTGATAATGATGCCGATAGCCTTAGCGGTGTCCATGGAGGAGCCACCACCAATGGTCACGATAGCGTCAGCCTCGGCGGCCTTGAAGGCCTCGACGCCGTCCTTGACGTTCTGGATAGTGGGGTTGGGCTTGATCTCGGAGTAGAGGCTCCAAGCGATACCGGCGGCGTCGAGCTCGTCGGTCACCTTAGCGGTAACGCCAAACTTGACCAGATCGGGGTCGGAGCAGACGAAGATCTTCTTGTAGCCGCGACGCTGAAGCTCGCCGGGGATCTCCTTGATGGCGCCAGAACCATGATAAGAGATGGTATTGAGAACGAAACGATTAGCCATTGATAGCCTCCCATCGTGTGCGGGGCATCCATTACGCCCCGCGCTATAAGTCCCATCCTAACGCTTTTGAAACAAAAAACGCGTGAAAACATCAAAAGTGTTAAAGCGTTTCAACAGATGATGAAAAATATTGCGGCAAAGGGACAGCCCCTTTGCCGCATTCGGTTACTTTCGGCAGCCCTCTTTCCAAGCCTCGGCCGCAACCTTCCAGCGTAAGCGCAAGTCGCGCTCACGGTCGATGAACATGATGGCAAACGCGACAAACAGCAGCAAGCTCGCCACGACGATGGCGTGCAGGCCCATGCGCTCAATACACCAGTTGCCCAACACGGCGCCAAACACAAAGGTAAAGATCACGCCAAAGTACAGCAGGCCGTTTTCCAAAAAGCCGCGCCTGTGGGTGATGATGTAATCGTCCACGTTTTGCAGCGCGTTGCGCAAGTTGCCGATACACATGGTCGTAGCGATGCCGTGACCGTGGATCTTGCGGAAGCTCTCGACCTGCATACCGCAGGCAAACGAAGTGAGGCAGTTGGCGAGCAGGTTGTAACCGCCACCGGGGATAAAGCTCACGCCCAGCAAGATGACGGCTTCAAAGAACACCGTCACCTGGCGCCAGTGAATCACGCTGCCAAACCGCTCGTGTACCAGATCGGCAAGCATAATGCCCACGGCAAACGAGACCACAGGGAAGAAGTAGCGCTCCGCAAGTGCCCAATTGCCCTCCGAGATGCTCACGCCCACGAGCAAGATGTTGCCCGTCTGCGCGTTGGCAAAAACATGGTCGCGCCCAATGTACGAATAAACGTCCATAAAGCCACCGGCAAGCGCCAAGATGATGCCCAGCTCAATAGACTCCGATATCTGTTTGGCACGCTGCATCGCCGTGCATCCTCCTTGTTGACGACCCTCTCGTGCGTTGGCGGAAGCATAGCCGCCGTTCATACTGTAACCCATTGACAACATGGCGTGCGCGCGAGACGGCTTCCCCAACGCGCAGATACACAGTCTGGAAACAAACGGCGGATACAGCACCCGCATCGACGCGCCGATCCGCCAGCCCATGTACTCCACCAGTCTTTTTAGCCCCGTCCCAAAAAGACTGGTTACAATTACGTGCAGCATACAAACACCGGGAGGGATCGTGGCAAAAAAGCCTCAGCACGCTCAGAACAACCAGCGCAGTCAGCAGGGCAAACAGGGCCAGCAGCAAAAGCGCGGCGGTAAGGCCCAGGGCGGCCACGCCACTCATACCCCGGCAGCGCCCGCCCGTCCCTGGCGCCCGGGCCGCGACAAGTTCCTCCCCGTCAGCCGCGCCGATATGGACGCGCGCGGCTGGGACCAGTGCGACTTCGTCTACATCTGCGGCGACGCCTACGTGGACCACCCCAGCTTTGGCATGGCCATCGTCAGCCGCGTACTCGACGCGCACGGCTACAAGGTGGGCATCATCTGCCAGCCCGACTGGACCGACCCCGCCAGCATCACGGTGCTCGGCGAGCCGCGCCTGGGCTTTTTGGTCAGCGCCGGCAACATGGACTCCATGGTCAACCACTATTCGGTGACCAAGCACCGCCGCCACACCGACGCCTATACCCCCGGCGGCGAGGAGGGTCACCGCCCCAACCGTGCCGTCACGGTCTACGGCAACCTCATCCGCCAGACGTTCAAGGACGCCCCCATCATTATCGGTGGCATCGAGGCAAGCCTGCGTCGCCTGGCCCACTACGACTACTGGCAGGACAAACTCAAGCGCTCGGTGCTGCTCGACTCGGGCGCCGACATCCTCATCTACGGCATGGGCGAGCACGCGATCGTCGAGATCGCCGACGCGCTCGACGCGGGACTGCCCGTGGACCAGATCACCTATATCAACGGCACCGTCTACCGCACGGGCTCACTCGACGAGGTCTACGACTACGACCTGCTGCCCAGCTGGGACGACCTTGCCGCCGACAAGCTCAACTACGCGCGCAGCTTTAACGTGCAGCAGCAGAACATGGACCCCATCACTGGACACCGCCTGGTAGAGCCCTACCCCAACAGCGTCTATGTGGTGCAGAACCCGCCGTCGGCGACGCTCACCACCGACGAGATGGACGAGGTGGCCGAGCTCCCCTACGCACGCGATTGGCATCCCGACTACGATGCGGCGGGCGGCGTGCCGGCCTTTGCCGAGATCAAGTTTTCGATCAGCTCCAACCGCGGGTGCTTTGGCGAGTGCTCGTTTTGCGCGCTGACCTTCCACCAGGGTCGCGTGCTGCAGATGCGCAGCCACGACTCGATCATGCGCGAGGCCGAGCTGCTCACGCGCGATCCCGAGTTTAAGGGCTACATCAACGACGTGGGCGGACCGACGGCCAACTTTAGCCGCCCGGCCTGCGACAAGCAGCTCAAACACGGCGTGTGCAAGAACAAGCGCTGTCTGTGGCCGAGCGTGTGCAAGAACATGGTGGTCGACGAGACCGGCTACACGCAGCTGCTGCGCGACCTGCGCCAGCTGCCGGGCGTCAAGAAGGTCTTCGTCCGCAGCGGCATCCGCTTTGACTACACCATGGCCGATGCCTCGGACGAGTTTTTGCGCGAGCTGCTGGAACACCATGTCTCGGGCCAGCTGCGCGTAGCGCCCGAGCACGTGAGCGACGCGGTGCTCTCCGTAATGGGCAAGCCGAGCCGCGCCGTCTACGATGCGTTCTGTCGCAAATTTGAGCGCTTGAACCGCGAATACGGACTCAAGCAGTATGTGGTGCCGTATCTGATATCGAGCCATCCCGGCTCGACGATGAAGGAAGCCGTGGACCTCGCCGAGGCCGTGCGCGACATGGGCTACATGCCCGAGCAGGTGCAGGACTTCTACCCCACGCCGTCCACCATGTCGACGTGCATGTACTACACCGGCGTGGATCCGCGCACCATGGAGCCGATCTATGTGGCGCGCGACCCGCACGAAAAGGCCATGCAGCGCGCGCTCATCCAGTATCGCAAGCCCGAGAACTACAAGCTGGTGCGCGAGGCGCTGGAAAAGGCCGGGCGTCGTGACCTGATCGGCTACACCAAGCATTGCCTGATCCGTCCCGTACCGCCGCGCCCGGGCGAGACGTCTGCTGGCGGCGGGCATGGCACCGGCAAGAAGGGCGGCAAGCCGCATGGTGGCGGTGCCGGCAAGGGACCCAAGGGTAGCAAGGGCCACGGCGGCATGTCGCGTGCGCAAAACACCGCAGGCCGCAACCGCGCGGCCCAGGGGCGTCAGGGCGCCAACGGAGGCGGACGCCGCAATTAGTGCGGGAATGCGGTAGATGTGGTCGCAGCGCTCTGCTGGCACGCTTGGCGCAGTGAGCGCATTGCCTCAACGAGGATGACGCCGGCAATAGCGACCGTAATTGCCACGTCGAACGGCGTGTTCACAAACCAGAGCAACGTCATGAGATACGACCCGGCATTAAAGGCAAAATGCAGCAGGATCGTGTAGCGGAGCTTTCCGGTGGTCACGAGCACCCAGCCAAAGACCAGACCGGCGGCGCCGGCGTAGCAGCCCTGCACCCAGTTCATATGCATAAAGCCAAAGATGGCCGCCTGCAGCACAATCGCCGCGGCGATGCCTCGCTTGTCCGGCGCCGCCCAGGGCACCATGGCGACGTCTTGCGCCCGTGCGCGACGCCGGCGCTTCCAAAGCGGACGGCACTGCGGGTTAAATGCTCGGAGCGAAAACTCAAAAATGATACCGCGCACCAGCAGCTCCTCGCAAAACGGAGCGCCGAGCACCGTGGTCAGGACGGCCAGATAGCTCGTGTCGCCCATGCCCGTCTCCTCGACAAGTTCGCTGTAATCGGCCGCCGCCTCGGGCAACAGCGACAGCACAGCGTCGGTCACGTAGCCAACGACCACCTGCAGGGCAAGGCCGATCACGATAACGCAGGCGATGCGCCTCCACGCTTTGCCTGCTCCCCCGCCAAGCGAGCGCTCGCCCTGCCAGCGCGCCATAAACGAGCGCGGCCACAGATAACGCCACCACAGCAGCGCCATCAAAAACGACGCCATCTGCGCGGCAGCCTGAAGCAATTGAATATCGAGGTCGTCAATCGAAAAACCCATGAACACCGACGCGACACCCAGAGCGGAAAACAAAACCACGCTCAGGGCAATATCTGCCGCGACAACGCCTAAACAAGCAAGTGTCCACACCAACGCGTTGAGCATGCCAGCCTCCTCAAGAACCGTTCCCTAGTTCTACCACAAACTGGCAAAACACTGATCCCTTGGGGACAGAGGAAAACGGATCATTGTTGGTGCAAAGGAGCCAGGTTACTTTGCGCAAAACGGCAATGCCCCGCCCACGCAATCACGTGGACGGGGCATTGCTCCAGGTATGCGGTCAGCGACCCTGTTGCTTTTACTTAAGCTCGGGCCAGAAGTCCTTGTTAGCCTCGATCATGTCGTCGAGAACCTCCTTGGCGACCTTCATCGACGGCACGGTCTTGTTCAGCGTAAAGGCCTTGAGTGCCTTCTCGTACGAACCCTCGATCGTAGCCTCGACCACGAGCTTCTCGGAGTTCAGCTGCTGCATCATGAGGCCCTGCTGGAACAGAGGAATGTTGTCGCGGCTGATGACCTCGGGGCCGTTCTTGCCAATGTAGGCAGGCAGCTCGACCATGGCGTCGTAGGGCATGTTGGGGATAGCGCCCTTGTTCTCGCAAATGACCAGGAAACGCTGCTTGGTGTCGTTCTTCAGAGCGATAGCCAGGTCAGCAATCCAGTCGCCGTGGCTGCCCGCATAGAACGTGCTCTCGTCGATCTCGCCCGTCTTCTCGTAGTGGTCGATGCCGTCGAAGAGGTTCTTCTCGCGCGTCTCCTCAACCTCATTCGCACGGGTGCGCTCGGGGTTGGAATGCTCGACGAACTCCTTCTGCTGCAGGTAGTAGTTCAGATACGTGTTGGGCAGGTACTCCGGGAAGCACTCCATGATCTCGTACTCGCCCTTCCAGACGTAGTACCAGCTGCCCTTGGTGTGGCGATTCTGCTCGGGGTGCTCGTCAATGGCCTCCTCGGGCTTCTTTGCCATGAGCGAGCCCATGCCCTTGAGGTAGGAGTCAGGCAGCAGAATCTCATGCTCCTTGATGTACTCGCGCAGCTGCGGGAGCACCTCCTCGCCCTTGTGGCGGATCGAGGTGAACCAACCAAAGTGGTTGAGGCCAAAGTAATCGTACTCGACATCCTTCTTGTCGATATCGAGCGCGGCGCAAACCACGTCGATGATCGCGATCGGCATGTCGCAGATGTTGATGATGCGAGCATTGGGACGCAGCACGCGGCAGCCCTCGGAGACGATGGCGGCAGGGTTGGAGTAGTTGAGAATCCAGTAGTCCTTCTTGGCGTACTTCTCAACGTCATCGATCAGCTCGACCATGGGGAAGATGGTGCGCATGCCGTAAGCAAGGCCGCCACAACCGCAAGTCTCCTGACCCACGCAGCCGTGACGCAGCGGAATCTTCTCGTCCTGCTCGCGCATGGCGTAGCCGCCCACGCGCATCTGGGCAAACACGAAGCTCGCGTCGGTAAAAGCCGTCTTTTTGTCGGTGGTCACCGTGAGCTTGATGTCCAGGCCGAGGTCCTCGTGCAAAATCCAGTCCACGAGCACGCCGATCTTGCGCTGGCGCTCCTCGTTGATGTCGTACAGACGAATCTCGTCAACGTCGAGCTCGTCCTTGCGCAGGGCGATGGACTTGACGATGCCGGGGGTAAAGGTGGATCCGCCACCACACAGAGTAATGATCATTGTTTACTGCTCCTTCTCAATTGCGTTTTCGACCTTGTCGCGCATCTCGGCGACCTTCATGCCAAAGATGATCTGGATATTATTGCCGTTGCGGTTGATGCCGCTGTTGGGCACGTGGTTGATGAGGTCCTCATTGATGAGGTCCGGGTTCTTAACGTTCACGCGGAGACGCGTAAAGCAGTTCTCGAGCTCCTCGATGTTGTCCTTGCCACCAAGACCTGCAACCAGGTCGGCAATGCCCGCATCGACGCCCTCTGCGGGAGCCGCGGCAACAGCGCCCTGCTTCACCGCGACAGACGCGGCGGCCTCGCCCTCGGCAACGGACTCGGCGAGCTCGGACTCCTCCTCGCGACCAGGCGTGTGGAGGTTGAGCTTCTTGATGAGGAAGGTGAAGAGGAAGAAGTACAGAGAGGCGTTAACGACTCCAAGCACCAGCATAACCGGCCAGTTGGTCTTGTCGACACCGAGGACCAGGTTGGAAACCACGATGTTGATGATGCCGCCTGCAGTCGAAGCGGGCACGGAGAGGACCTTGAGCAGGACCAGGAAGATGCCGGAAAGAACCGAGTGAACGACAAAGAGCACGGGAGCGGCAAAGACAAAGAGGAAGTCCATGGGCTCGGTGACACAGGAGAGCACGGCGGTGATGATCAGCGGGATGATAACGGCCTTGGTCTTATCCTTGTTCCCCTTGTAAGCGGTGACGATAAAGGCGAGACCGATACCGATGTAGGGCCACAGGTTGTTGAAGGTGTAGCTGTTGAAGTAGGTGCTATCGGAGAAGGGCTGGCCCGTCATTGCCATCTCGGCGACACGGATGGGGTAGGCACCGGCGATAACCTGATCGCCCAGCGTCAGGGTGCCACCCACATCGGAGAACTGGAACGGGGTGTAGATGAGGTGGTGCAGACCGGTGGGAACGAGCAGCTTGTTGAGCATGCCGTAGATAAAGAGGCCGATGTTGCCCGACTCCTTAATGATGCCGGCAACTGAGGAGATGGCACCCTGAACCGGAGGCCAAACGATGCAGAAGCCAGCGCCCATGATCCAGGAGATGATGATCATGATCAGGAACGGGAAGCGAACGCCCGAGAACATCGAAAGGGCAATGGGGAACTGCTTGTTCGAGTACTTGTTGAACACGGCGCCGGTGATGCAACCCAGAATGATGCCGCCAAACACGCCGGTATCGAGCACCTGGATGCCCATAACGGTGGCCTGGCCGGTTCCGGTAAGGCCGAGCATGCCGCTCGCATCGGCAAGAGAGCCGGTGGCGTTGAGCACGATGTTGTTAGCCTGCAGGAACAGGAAGAACGACATCAGGGCGATCAGCGAAGCATGGCCCTTGTTCTTCTTTGCCATGGCGCCGGCGATGCCCACGCAGAACAGAATCGAGAGGTTGTTGATGATAAACATCAGCGACTGGTAGACAACGGCGCCCACAAGCTGGAACGGACCGGAGCCCAGTACGGGGACCAAAGCGCAAATGGTCTTGTTGGTCAGAATGATGCCCACAATGAGCAGGATGCCGGCAACCGAGAGATACATCATCGGCTGGACGATCGACTTCGCGAACACCTCCAACGGCGCTTTGAAATTGAACTTCTTTTTTGCGGTCATAGCGGTACTCCCCTTCCTTTTCCGCAAATTAAGACAGATGTGCCCTGGACAAGACCGTGAGCCTTGCCTTATATCAATCGATGTGTGGGCACGTTATGCCTAGAGACCAGGTTCTCCAAGCAGGTTAACAATGTGATATGCGAGATAGCTCTTCTCGGCATCGGTAACGACAACGTTATAGGTAGACGACAAGTGGGCGGCTATGGCGTCCGCGCACGAGAATGCGCACGGATACGCCGTTTCATCGATTCGGAACAGCGCGTCGCCATTGATTTGCCCGGCCGTGGGGTCAAGCGCCCGCTGTGCGAAAAACTGCAGGTGGCGGACGAAACGCTCATAGGGCAACGAGGTGTCATCGAGGGTCGTAGCATAGCGCTCGGAAACAATCGCGAGCACGTCGCGAACAAGCTGGACCGAAACAATCAAACGGTCGGAGCGTTGCGGCATGGTGGCGTTGACGATATGCAAGGTAATGAAACCCTGCTCTTCTTCGCTCATCTGGATGCCCATATACTCCTTGATAATCTGCAGCGCACGGCCCGCAAGTGCATACTCCTTGCGATAGAACTGCTGGATCTCGAGCAGCAACGGATTCTCACAGGAGACGCCCTTGCGCTCGCGCTCCAAAGCAAGGCTGATATGGTCTGCGAGAGCAATGAGAATCTTGTCGTTGATATCAACATTGAGCTCTCGACGGAGCATCTGAACAATGTCCTCGGCAATCACGAGGTTGACGGTGGGGATGGACTCCAAAAGATGTGCCAAGCGGTCAATCGTACGCGAGTCCTGAGAAGTTCCCTCCTGCAACGCGTAGGTCTTTTCGATCGACGCCTCGTCGATGGCATCGCCGGCATGACGGCCAAAGCAGAGGCCTCGACCGATGACGATGAGCTCGGAGCCATCGTCCGAAGTGACCATTGCGACGTTGTTGTTAAAAACTCGCTTGATAACCACGGTACCCACCACAAAAATTTACTCGGAAAGCCAGATGACAGGCTCTTTAGCAGCAACAGGGCCGGAAGCATGCTCACGAAGAGTCGAGTTCTCCGAGCGCTCGCACACGATAACGAAGACCGTGGGATCGAAGCCGGCGGCGCGGACCGCGTCGAAATCGACCTCGACGAGGGGCTGGCCCGCGTCGACATGGTCACCCTGGGCAACAAGCGCGTGGAAGCCCTTGCCCTCAAGCTTAACAGTATCGATTCCGATATGCAGCATCACCTGAGCAGAGCTGTCGTCGGACATGATGCCCAGCGCGTGCTCAGTCGGAAACAGCGCCGCGACGGTGCCAGAAACAGGAGCGCACACCGTTCCCTCTTGGGGAACCACGGCAACGCCATCGCCCACCGCACGGCTGCTAAAAGCGGGGTCATTGGTATTTTCTAGATGAACAAGCTCGCCGGAAACGGGAGCGAGAATTTCGAACTCGGAAGTCGCAGTCGCCTGCTTGTCCGAGCCACCCAAAAGGGGAGAAAAGAAACCCATGGTGGCATGTCCCTTCATAAATATAGCCCAACCAAAATCAATCGAATGCGCCCATTGAGACGTACCCGTTCAAAGACTTTGGTTAGGCCCACGTCCGAGGGACTCGGTAACCTTCCGCATTTCTTTTTACGGGGGCTATTGTAGACAAGCCCAAAGCCGGAACAATCATTATGACCGGTGAACGGTATTTTTTCTCCGATAAACGGTATTTATGCGGTACTTAGGGACGTTCCTTTTCTGCCGGCACCCGGGGACACTCCTTGCTCTGGTGCATTGGGGACAGGTTTGTTTGCACCAGGTCGGTGCAGATTAACCTGGCCCCATTGCGCCAATTTCGTATGCGCTTGATGAAGAGCTCGCATTCCTTCCGCACGACGCAAACCTTGCTCAGCATCTGGGAAACAGCGGATAGCTTGTTGGGATCAAGCTTGCGAGCGCCTCGCGGACATACGGCAATGCAGCGCATGCAGGAGATGCACGCCTCGCCAGCTGCTCGTTTGGGGTCACCCTTGTCGATAGCACAAACGGGGCACGCCGCGGCGCATGCACCGCAGGAGACGCAATCCTCTGTTGCCTCGGGTGCCATGCGGTGACCTCCGGCTTGTTTATAAGGACGGTTGCCGGGAATAGAGGGCTCGGATGCGTCCTCAGCCAACAGCTTTTGCTGAATTTGCTGCGCAAACTCTGCGAGCTGCGCCACATCCTGCGCATCCGGTCGCCCAGCAGCAAACTGACGAGCAACGGAATGCTCAGCAATAGCAGAAACCGCTGCAACCACCCTAAATCCGGCGCGCTTCGCAACGTCCTCCAGCTCTACGAGCGTGTCCTCAAACGCGCGGTTTCCGTATACACAAACCAAAACAGCCCGAGCCCCGTTGCCGCGCACCATGCCCAACCGGTCAGCCACCACAGCCGGGATTCTACCGGCATACGCCGGCACAGAGATTACGGCCACGTCGTCCTCAGTCATCGAGACAGCGCTGAAATCTAGCCCGCTATCGGTCAGATCGACGGTAACGGTATTCTTGCCCAGTGCCCCGGCCACAAGGCCAGACACCTTCCGCGTTCCACCCGTCGGACTAAACACAATTTCGAATACGCTCATCGAGACACCCTCCCCTACGCCTGGCAACGCGTCAAGCCGCTTTCACATTCAGACAGAGTATACGGCGCATGGGGGGGGAGCTCCCCGTTTTGGTGCGCTAGGCAGCCCGATACACCAACCCATACTGCCCGCCTTTTCGGTTTGCATAATTCCCGGTACAGATTGCATATATTTACTGGATACCGCCGCGTTCTCCTGAGGTACCCCATCCTGGCCCGTGCAAAAAACGGAGTATTCTGCAACGTGACCGCGCCAGCACCGCCGCGGGTGGGCAAAACTGTAGGGCGCCGTATCATTTTAAGTCCCGACATGGCGAGAATGACGCGCCCCTGCTCCGGAAAACGGCGAAATCTGACTCGGAACGCTCGCTAGGGATATCCGAAGGCCACCGTTGGCGACGTCGAATCATATGCAGACAACTCGAACTGCAGAATACTCCAAAAAATGCACGGCGCACCCCATAGGACCCATTGCTGCATGGCGGAAAATAGGTCCTCAGCATCCCCCAGATGCATTCCCGAGAACATCACGTTTGAATTAGCGATGGACACGGCAAACAAAAGGGCCCGAGCGTTATTTGCTCGGGCCCTTAGCTTGTCTCACGCTAGCGCGCGATGCGCATCTTACTTGCGCTTGCCGCCGCCGTCGCCGGGGCGACGGGAGCTGCCACCGCGCTTGCCGCCACGGCTGTTGCCGTAGCTGCCACGGTTATCGCGACCGCCGGCACGGCCGCCACGGGAGCCGGCCTGGTTGCCGCCACGACCACCACGATAGCCGCCGCGACGCTCTTCGCGGGTATCGTCGTAGTTGCGCCAGTCATCGCGACGATCACGGCTGGCACGCGGGTCACGACGATCGCGCGACTCGTTAGAACGACCAGCGCCGCCGCGGCCGCCATTGCCGCGAGCACCCTCGCGACGCTCGCCGCCGCGGCTACCGCGCTCTTCAAAGCGCTTGCCGCCACGGGACTCACCGCCACGGGCACCTCGCTCACCGCGACCCTCGCCGCCGCGACGCTCATCACGGCCACCGCGCTCGTCATCACGACCGGAACGACGGCGGTCGCCCGCACCGCGCTTGCCACCGCGCGAACCGCGGCCCTCGTCCTCGCGCTCAACACGACGACGACCGCCGCGGTCCTCGTCCTCGCGGCGACGGCGATGTGCCTCACCCTGGAACTGCTTGGCACGGCGCTCGGCACGGTTACCGCGCGCAGGCCGCTCAGCGGCACCAGCACCAGCACGCTCCTCGGCAGCTACCTCGCGGGCCACGCTCTCCACAGCCTCGTCCACGCGAGCCTGAACGCCCTCGCGCACGCGGGTCTTGCCGCCGCGCTTGGGACGGCTCGGACGCTCGCCGTCGCCGCGGCGCTCGTCGCGACCGCGGTTGGAACGACCGGCAACATCGCCGTAATCGTCGCCGTTGCGCTTGCCGTCGCGACGCGCCTGCTCAAGCTTCTTCTTGCTCTTGGACTTGCCGCGCTTGGTCTTCTTCTTCACCTTAAAGGCCGCAGGGTCGCGCTCGGGGTCAACCGCGGGCGGGTTGGGACCCACGTGCAGGTCGCCGGCCTCGTAAATGTCGGCCGTCTTGTCCATGAGCTTCTCGATCTCGTAGAACTCGTCCACGTCCTGCTCGGTCACAAACGTAATGGCCCAGCCCAGCTCGCCGGCGCGGCCCGTACGGCCAATGCGGTGGATGTAGTCGGTCGGCTCGGCCGGCACGTCAAAGTTCACGACGTAGCGCACGTCGCTAATGTCGATGCCGCGGGCGAGCACGTCGGTTGCCACCAACACGTCGACGGTACCGTCGCGGAAGGCCGAAAGGGCACGCTCGCGCTGAGCCTGACTGCGGTTGCCGTGAATCGCGGCGGCCTTGATGCCCTTGCGCTCCAGACGACGGCAGCAGCTGTCGGCGCGGTGCTTGGTGCGCATAAAGACGATGGTGCGCTCCGGGCCCTCCTTCTTGAGGAACTCGGGCAACAGGTTATTCTTGGCCTCGATGGACACCGGGAACACAAACTGATCGACGGTATCGGCGGTCGACGTGGCGGGCGCGATCTCCACGCGGGCCGGGTCGCTCACCAGGTCGGTGATCTCGCCCACTGCCTCCTCGTCGAGCGTCGCCGAGAACAGCAGCGTCTGGCGCTCGGCCGGCGTCTCGCGCACAATGCGGCGGACGGCGGGCAAAAAGCCCATGTCGAGCATGCGGTCGGCCTCGTCGAGCACCAGCACCTTGACCTCGTTCAGGTGGCAGGCGCCCTGCTCGATCAGGTCGACCAGACGACCCGGCGTGGCGACCAGGATATCGCAGCCGTACTTGAGTGCCGCGGTCTGCGGCTTGTAGCTCACGCCGCCCACGACGGTCACGGCAACGTGGCCCGTGACGTCGGCGATTTTGCTCGCGACCTCGTCGATCTGCTGGGCAAGCTCGCGCGTGGGGGTGATGACGAGCATCACGGGGCCACGGCCGTTGCCCTCGGGCTTTTTAGCACCGCGGCGACGGTTGCGGCCGCCGCGCTCGCGCACGGGCTTGGGCGGAGCGATGTGCTCCAGATTGTTCATGGTCGGCAGCAAGAAGGCGGCCGTCTTGCCGGTGCCGGTTTGAGCGGCGGCAAGCAGGTCGCGACCCTCGAGCACCACGGGGATCGAGCCGGCCTGCACGGGCGTCGGCGCCGTGTAGCCCAGGTTCTCGATAGCACGAAGCATCTCGTCCGAAAGTCCCAGCTCGTCAAAGGCGGGCAGGCTCTCGGTAGCGGACTCGACGGCCTGGGCAGCATTTGCCTCATCGGCGGCATCGAAGGCAGCCTGGGTCATGGCCTCGCGGGTCTCGTCCAGAATCTCGGCGTCGGTGACGTCGGATACAGAATTACGCATATGTTGTTGTTCCTTATCTGCACGCGCAATGAGCGCGGCATGCGGCCGCGCGGGCGTGCTTGGTAGTGCGCTAATACATACAAAAACAGGTGCGCACAGAGAGGACGTTGCTCAGCACGCTGGCGATCGCTTTGGCAGCCCTATCACGCGCCGTCCAGACGCAGCAGCTCTAAGCGATGGAGCAGATTCGCCGCCGGATAGTATACCCGTACTCCGTATGCCCCCACGTAAACCACAGATGACGAGGCGGACGAGGTGGGCCCGGCCGATTCTCTCAATCTGTAACAGTTACCGAGTAAATCGACCCGCAACTGTTACAGATCAAGACAAACCAATCCGTCTGAAGACAACATCTCAATCTGTAACAGTTACGGGGCAAAACCAGCCCCAGATGTTACAGATTGAGACAGTTGAGTTGTCTGCCGAGGAACAATCTCAATCTGTAACAAATAGACCCCATATCCCCCGCCAGATGTTACAGATCGAGATAAACGTGCCGAGCACCGGGCCCGACGGGCAACAAAAAGGGCCGGACGTCCAGCCATCACAACTTAAACGTCCGACCCCGTCAAGCACCAACTAGGGAAGCTGAACCAACAGATCGCAGTCTCTACTCTGCATCCGGGTCCTTAAAGTTCTTGGGATCCAAGACCATGCAGGTGTAGGTGATGTCGTGCTCATCATCGGGGATGGGCTCAAACCCGTTCTTACCAAAGAAGTCGATGAGCAGATGCGCGAGCTTCATCGGATCCGCATCAGCATCATCAAAGAGATATCCGCTCAGATCCAGGAATGTAGGCTGCTGCTCGCCCTCGCTCTCCCAGTATCCCAAAAGGGCATCGTGCACCAGGCGCGCGCCATAGCCGTTACCGTGGTAGTCAGGGTCAACATACACATGGCTCAAAAACGTCGACATGTCCTCGTTGAGCGGGTGCTCCGTAACGGCATCGGGCAGGTCAGGGTCATCCGCACCGCCTGTCACACAAAAGCCGACCAGTTCCTCATCGGCAAAGACACCCCAGAGGTAACAGTTCTCTTCGTCTCCATCGCCGTCCTCGTCCTCCTCCTCAATGTAATCCGCATATGCCTCATAGACCTCGTAACCAGACTGCTCATCAAGATCGACCATCGCATCGACGTCATCGGGACCCAAGGCCCTTACTTCAACCTCAGCCATTGTCCTGCCCTTTCTCTTATATCTTTAGGACGAGTTGAGCATACGGCGTTGTTCCAGAAATCCGTTGCGCAACAAAGAGCGCTGCTTCGAGCAACCGGCCAACTCGCCAACAACACCACATTCCAAAAATCTTTGATGTTGCGCAACAGAATCATATTTCGCGGCTCCAGAAAACGAATTGTCGAAAGACAGACGGAACCATTAATGGAAAGGAATCAAAATGGCACTTAAGCTCTCCAACCTCGAGTACAGCAACAATCTTGGAAATCCGATTGTCACCTCGGTCGGAAAGCGTTCGATCGAGGACCGCACCACCGTTGTCAACGATGCTCTCGACAGCCTCACGGATAATTCTCTCTACAGCTATAAGATCAGGGTCGGCAAGATCAAGGTAGTCGATGGCGGTCTCTTCAAAAAGACCCAGCTTCCCACATTCCAGGTTTTCGCAGCAGGAATGCAATCCCAGGTTTGGGCAACGTACGTCTGCGTCCTCCAGGGCTCTGACCTCAAGACTTACCGCTGCCCGAGCACGCGTGCCGAGCAGGCCGAGCAGGCTGCAAAGGCAGCCGAGGAGCAGGCAAACCAGATGGACGAAGACGGTCCCGCCCTCAACAACATGCTGAACCGCGGACTCGGAAAGGGCTTCCTCAAGAAGGTCGACAGCCTGCTCGACGACACCGACATTGCAGCAGAAGCCGACTTCTGCAATTCCGTCCAGACCGTACTTGAGCACTTCGAGGACGCGACGGCAGGTAAGGATCTGTCCAGCTTTGCCCAGACCGCTGGCAATGCAGGCGGCTTCTGCCCCAACTGCGGTGCCCCCCGTGGAAGCCGGCGCTGCATTTTGCCCTAGCTGCGGCAACAAGCACGCATGGTAAACAAGCAAATAGAACCCCTTATCGCCCTTCTAGAAGATCAATCTTCTAGAAGGGCGCTTTGTTTTGGAATATCGCAGCAAGAAAACCCCGCCGGCACAGCAAACTCGCCAGCGGGGTTTTCTTAAATATCAATCTCAAACACGAAGGCGTCTAATCCTGCGATTGGGACTTCTCCTTCAGCCATTCGTTATTGAGCAAGCGAATAACATGTGCAATCCCAGCGGGAGGCTTAAGAGACGCGCGCATCTTTTGTATGCGATCAAGATGCGCCTCGCAGTCATCAGCGAGCGCTTTAACATCCGGGGGCAAGACCGCTCCGCTGTTCTTCATGGCAATGGCTTTGTCCATCTCGCAGGAAGAAAGAAACACGTAGAGCAGCGCCATTTCATTCTGCAACTCCCTGCGAACAATATACCAATGACACCCTTTCTGCCAGAGCTGGCCCGCTTCTTCGCCGGCAAAGGTCAGCTCGATAAGCTGCTTGCCTTTACGCCCATCAGGACGATCAACCACACGGGCAAGGAGGGGCTCAACAGAAGAGGCCTTTTCGATTGTATCCGCAAGCGCCTCCAAATCTTGCATACCGAGAGGGACCAGATATGTCGCGCAGAATCGAGTGTCAGCAAGAGGGTCGTCGAAAACACGACATTCGCGAGCTGATAGTCTCTCATCAAGCTCTCGGGCTTTGTCATATTCACCCGCGCTACACGCTTCGCGGAATTCGTCGAAACTTCCTTTTGGTAGGTGGCGACCCGCGGCGGTCGAAATGCCCCATTTGGCAGCAGCCTTTTCGTTGAGCTGCGCAACTGCGTAAATTAAAGTGTGCTCTGCCGATTTAATATAATTGTCCATTTGCTCAACATACGGACTCACGGCTTGATATGCCATCTCCATGTCTGGGCGCAGCATCTTGCCCTCTTCATGCAGCCTATATGCCTGTTCGAAGAGACCAGACCAATAAAACAAATACAAAACATGACCCCTGGCCGTCATTTCGACCTGAACAAAGAAGGAGTTCCACCATTGCTGGCCCATGCCTGCTCCAGAAGCATTTAAAGCAATCAATTTGCCTTTATATGCCCAGCTCTCAGGCGCTTGGATAACTTTCCAGCCCACCTGGCCCATCTGATGGCCAAGTTCAACTATTGCTCGATACGGATCAATAGAATCGTCCAGGATCGTATAGGATTTAACACCTTCAATCAAAGCTCCATCACAAGGAGAAGAGACTGTTTTCCTCATTAATCCAGCCGCCCGCGCAAGTAACTCTTCCGAGTTATTGTTAACGGCTTCTGTTAGCGACGCCCCAACCTTTCCGCACTTTGGCTCTGTCTCAACAATCCAAGGAACGGGACGCAATTCCTCGTCGCCCTTAGAATTCAGCCGAGCGAACGTCATCGCGACAACATTATCCGTCCATGCTGTAAAAGCTGGACCGACAAATACGCGATAGGTAGTTTCGCTAATGAAGTAATAATAGAAGATAGCATCGTCACCATATGTTTCTTGCACTATCAGACCAAAGGGATTGGCCTCCAGTGAATTCTCGGGGTCAGGAACATTTGCGGTAATGACGATGCCGCCCCCACGAGTAATCTCTCGATCAATTTTTATTTTTAGGATTAGCCTGTAATAGTCACTGGCAATGTCAATGAGTTCGAGTGCCAAGTCATCAAGCGTAAGAGAGCCACCGCCCTTGACATAATATGACTCGCACTTCGAAACGTTGCAAAAGCCAATCACATCGAAGATTTGAATCTCATGCTGCGTACACATGCAGCCAGCGGCGTCCCAAAGATCATCGGAATAAAAGCCGCGCTGCGAAATAATTTTGTCGACGGCATCATTCCATGAGCCTTTGGGAGCAGCATGGTCTGGCAATGGCTTTGATATCGGAGCGGATTCAACGGTCTCCGCTTGCGACGCTCCGCATTTTCCACAGAAGGTCGCGCCGGGCAGCAGCGGCGCTCCACACTGTTTGCAGACCGCGCCCCCCTCCTGAGGAACGGTCGCCGCACTCGCATCGCCAGGCGATGCCTTGATATCCAGAGCGCTTCCCGCAGATGACAGCCCAGACTTTAGATTATCGAATAGGCCCATAACATGCCCTTTCTCGTCGGAACGATACCTTTATCTTTTTGTAAACCCAAAAGGACAAAAAACGTTGCGCAACACCGCCGAACGGTTGGATGTAGAAACTGCAGCTATCCGATTTTGCCTCGCGCAACGATATACGTCACTTTGCCGCCAAGGCAAAGCTCATCGCCCACTTTGATTTCCACCGGCGGGTACTCACGGCCCGGCTCGGCCTCAGAACTCGGGGGCTCAACGACCGTCAAGCCTTCTGCGCCGCGCTTGAGCACCGTTCCAGCTGTCGAGCCCAAACCCTGCGCATACCAACGACTGCCCTCGCACCAAATACGAAGGTGACGTGCGCTTACACAGCCATCGGGCGCACCGATCACGTTTGTACCAGTTGGCAAATAGCCAATGACAGTGCCTTCTGGATCTTGGGACAGCTCATATGCCGGCAGGCGCACGACACTGCCCTCCCGCAAGATAAGGCCTAGCGTTGTGGAAGCGCTATCAACAGGACTCGCTGCGGAGACATAACCGCTCTTGCCGTTATCGAGCCTAAGCGTCGTTGAGCTAAAGTGCCCACCCATGCATCGCTCCAGAAAGTCCTCGACCTGCTCCGCCGCGCGCGTCGGATCCTGGAGGCAGCCTGCCACCACAAACAGCATGACAAACAGAGCGGCTCTATCCTTGCCGGCAGGAAGCACTGCCATGTCGATACACCTGACCGCATTAAGATACGTCTGCCCGCTCAATCCCCACGCATCGAATGCATCAGCCATAGCATGAGCCGCCGGCCCGCGATAGTGATCGGCGATTTTAACGCGCGATGCCGCGCCGGAGCCCTGCCGCGCCGCCAGTCGCGCCATAACGTTGAGCGAGGCGTTTTGCAAGTCGCCGAAATGCGAGGGATTCGTTTTGGAAGGAACAATATCCACGTAATTTCGCATGATGCTCGAACGATGCATGACCTCGAGCGACTCACGAGGAGACATGCCGCCGGTAACATGCCGAACGGAAAGTAATAGGCAGCACGCATCGTGATAGTCGAGGCCCGCAAACCCTCTTAAATCCTCGAACATGATACGGCGCGGCGTTATCTCTGCCATAAAACATCCTCCTCAGCAGGGACTACGTCCCGACTATCATCGCTAACGCAATTCGTTTCTTGAACCTCAGAACTCTCCTGGTGGCCGGGGAGTTCCGACCAAAATGCAATCCGCGCGGCACACGACACTACGCTAAGCGCAAACATGATTGCCAAAATTATCAGCAATCGCCAACCGAGTTTTCGCACGGGACGCGAATGACGAACGTCCCTAAACCCAATAGATGTGCCACTGCTCGAAACGGCCCCTCGTTTCTTTTTTCTCGAACTCGAAAAGCCCGAGGGAACAGGGGGCGGCGGCACGGGGCTCGAAGAGGCAGATGCGGAACGGGGTTTCGAGGCGCGGGCAGCGCCTGATCCTCCACCTCTTTTCGGTCGCGGCGATGCAGCCCCCGCAGCGGCCCCGGCGGCTGCCGAGCCCCCAGCGGCACCAGCAGCGGCTGCGGCGGATGCAGCGCCGGCCCTCGCCGTCGATGCAGCGCCAGCCCCCGCCGCCGCGGCGCCTGCCGCACTCCGTGCGGTGCCAGGCGTAGGCACCGGCACCGGCGTGGGAACCGGAACGTGCTCCGCACCGGAAGCATCAAAATAAACATCAGGCTCAGACCAAGCGTCCCCTGTTGGCTCCGGCTCGGACACCGGAGTTTTACGGGACGCTTCAAAACGCTCCTCAGCATGCGGCATAGGCACAGTTGCCGATTCTGCCACCGGAGCCACAAAGTCGTTCTCGAACGGGTTGGATTCCGTAAGAGGTACGACCACCGCATTGCCAACAGGCGTCGTTTCATCCCAGCCCGAATCCGCATCATATTTTTCGGGCATTTCAACCGGCTTAGGAGCTGCGACCGTTCCGTTTCGTTGACGACCCTCATACCAGCATTCAAGCTCATACAAAAGACCATCCACCGTTGGTCTGGCCTCCTGGGAGGGCCTGATACCGCTCATAATCGCATTGAGCAACGGCTCCTCGTATGTGCGCCGCGCCACAAGCGGTTTTGGATCCACACTCATTTTGGTACGATAATCTGATCCCCCAAGAGAGTGGGTAAGGTCGAATGGTGTATGCCCCGCATAAAGTTCGTACAGCACGCTGCAGAGTGCATAGATATCAATCGCAGGATTGCTTCTAAGCTCTTCCACGCCCTCCACGTCTGCCGTCAGCATCTCGGGAGGAGCGTAATCTCGCGTGGCGCCACGCATCATGCCCACACGCTGCGTAAAGGCCATGGGAATATCTTGGCATTCTGTGGTCGAATTGCCAAAATCGATCAGGCACGTATCGAAGGCGCCGGCAGCAACCTGCTGAGACAGGCTCATATCCTTGGTGCGAAACATAATGTTATTCGGGGAAATATCGCGATGCACAAGGCGGCTGTTCAGGCGTTCGACACCCTGCAAGATCTCCAAGACCGAAATGCCCACTTGCGCCACGACTTCACCCTGAACACCGTCGCCTTCATGGGGCAGATCGGGTACAGCATGCGCCAGCGTAGTGCCCTCGATCCATTCCATAAGGATAAGCGGCTCGCCCTTCCACGACCCATAGCCATAGACCTGTGGAAATCCTTTTAGCCTAGATACTGTGAGCTGGTTTTTATATTCTTCGAACAGCATCTCCCTCAGCTCAGAAGGCGAGCAATCGCTGTTGGAATCGGGTGCGTTTAACCGCTTGAGGGCAAAAACCTCTTCGTAAAGGTTCACCACCTTGGCAACCGCACCAAAACCACCATGAAGCGTGCTCCCCGGTTGAAGAAAGAGCATATTAAAACGCGATGCGAGCTCCTGTTCACGCCCGGGCTCCGCAGGAATGCTGGGCGTAAAACCATCAAGCTGCACAACCTCGAGCTGTTCCAAATTATCCATGGCTCCCCCATTGCAATCGTCTGAGCAAAAGTATCACGCAGGCATGCCCGAATATGTTGCGCAACAGGCACGAAAAGGGCTGTCGGATAATTTGCACTGAGAGAACGCCTGCCCTATGCAGGCAAATTGTGAAAGGAGGCCGCATGACCGCATCAGATATCACTGTCGAACAACTACAGAAACGATGCGCGCCCGGATACCCCATGGGGCCCATAGTGGTGTCCGGAGCTCAGCGCTTTGCAGACACAACATGGTCCGATTTCGTATTTCGGGCCGCAAGGCAAGAGGGGTTGCGCATAACCGTGCGTACGGGACTCGAGGCAATCCAGGGAGGTGTCTTTTTTGGAAAGCGCCTGCGAGCCTTAGAACTGAATCTGCTTCGTCCCGAAGGACCGGCACGCATCTACATAACGGTAGAAGCATGCTCTAGCAACGCAAAGCTCATGGCGTGGCGCTGTGATCTCTCCGGAAACAATGCGACGACCAACAAACAAGTCGAAAGTCTTATGAAGGCCATCGGCAACATTGCAACCGAAAGCACAGCAATGGGAGCGAAGACACTCCCCTAGCATAATATGTAAATGGGGCGGCTTTGACCGCCCCATTCTTATAACAAGATGAGCCTCTGGCCCTAACAACAAATCCGCCCTCATTTCCTTAAGCAAGAAATGAGGGCGGATTATATAGCTTGCGCGCGTACAGTTGATCAACACAAAATTGGCAAATCGCTTTACGACTTGGAACCCTCCAAGTTAGCTTAGCCATTCATTTGGTAGTTGTTCATGATACCGAAAGCGGTAAGAGCCACCAGCTTTGCAGTCGATCCAAAATCACCAAAGATATCAGCACGACTGTTAAATTCATCAAGCCTCTTATTCTCATCGCGGGTTCGAGCATCACGCTTGGCGACCAACTCGAGGGCGTCGCCGCTCATATACAGATAATAAACAGCACCGTCCATCACGTTTTTTTGCACAAGCGTGAGGTATAGCATATCTTCAAAGCGCGCTTCCACATTAGCAGATTTAATGCGAATGACCTGTCGGTAATCCTCGGCCAACGTGCCAACATTAATGTAGAGTTGGTCGTTGAAGAACTGTTCTGATACTTCTCGGAGAGTTCTAGCAACCTCTTGAATAGCCACCCTGTCACCGCGAAGCAGGAAGTAAGAATTAACCTCTTCAGTTCCAAAAACAGGATCGGCATGCGTGACCCTTTGGAAAGCTGCAACTCCTTCGAGTAAGGATAGCTGGTTGAGCCCCGTATCCAAATACGCTTGCCATGTATTGGTCGGCATAAGATGCGGAGGCTCCGCCGGAGCGGCCTGACCCTCCGGCGCAACGCCCATCACCGGCTTGCCACACTTGGGACAGAACTTGGTGCCTGGCTCAAGGGAGGCGCCGCACGCACCGCAGAACTTTGGCTCCTCGGAGGCAGCCTGCTTTTGAGCAGGGGCAGTCTCCTTTGCGGGTGCGGGTTTTTGAGCAGTATTCCCCTTAGTGAAAGGCGCAGTGTCCTGCTCTTCGTCTACGCCGTTGTATCCGTCTTTAAATGCTTGAACAAAAGAGCCAAACAGTCCCATGATATTCTCCTATTTTGATTAGTAGTTGCATACAGGGAAACTAAAACCCATCGCTCCCCTACGAGCGCTTATGGAAAAACAGCTTGTAGCAAATAAACGCTGCCACCAGGGCAAACAGAAAGCCTTCCCAGCTGCCTCGAATGAGCGCCGTAAGGCCGATGAGCAGCATTGCCAAAGCCCCCACGACGCCAATGAGCACCCAGTTGGCGGCAAAGTAAACAGAAGGCCCACGCCTCCTGTGCTCAGAAAAAGACATCTTGCTCGGCGAGTACGCGCCATGTCCACCCTTTTGCCTCCTCGAATCATATTGAGGACGCCAAGAACCGCTTCCAGCCATTCTTCTTACCTTCTTCCTATCAGAACGAGCAACCCGCCGTCTTCGTTACATCCAATGACTTATCACGTAGTTCTCAAAGCGCTGGCCATCAGCCGGAACCAAGCGAATGCGAACAAGCTTTCTGGTGCCCATAATCTTGAGCGTATAGCAACGCTTGCCAAACTCGGTCCAACGCTCAAAATCTCGAACGTGGCTGCCCACGCGGATGATGCGCTCGACCTCTTGAGCCGGGCCAACCAACGCAGAAATAGGATCTTCCATAGCACGCTTAATCTGCTCGGTGCGCGGCTCCCTAGTGCGGAGCTTAATGTAGTTGGGATAAAGACCCATATGGCAAATCATGCCATCGACATCGGCGCCGATAAACGACTCATCGGCATCGGAATAGCCTGCCGCCTTACCGTAAGCGCCCTGCGCCAGCCCAGAAACCTTATTAAACAACCCCATGGTCATCACCCGTCTGCTTAAACTTACCTACTTTCTAAAGAACGGCAACCCGCCCTTTTTGACATTGTCAGCGAGAATCGCGTCAATCTGTTGCGCAACATCGGCAGGAGCCGTAATTCCCAGCGCCTCGAGCGCGCGGGGCCCGCAGTAACGGGCACATTCGTGCTTAAGGGCGCCATGGTTTTCGAGCTTAACTTTGGGAAGGACCTTGCCCATAGCGGCGTGCATGTCTTCGCGATTCACTCCGTAAACCGCTAGGTACGAAAGAACCAGTGCCAAGCGATCAAACGATCCCTGTCTGCCGCGCGAATACTTTAAAGCAAGCTGGGCGCAGGCCTCGAAGACAGGCAACCAGCAAGTGGCCGACATTGCAGCCATGGCAAAGGCAAAATCGCCAAGGTCCTTGCAACATCCCAAAACACCCTGGGCGAAAGCGTCGCAGATCCTATCTCGATCACGGCCCTCAACGTCGGAAAAATCGACAGCCCCACGGTAGCTTTTTAGGATATCTGGGATTCCCTGATATGCCCTGAAATCCGCGCTCGCCTGAGAAGCCCTCCCCAACTCCGCAAGTGTCAGTGCGAGCATGCCCTGGCGACCAAGCACCGCCGCATTCGCAGCCCGGGAATAGCCATAAAGGGCGCGCAACGTCCTAAGATCTTCTTTTGAGGGATTCAAAGGATCGATTCCATCCGCAAGGCCATGCGAAGCAGTGCCCATCGTTTTTACCATGGGCGGGCAACATACCAACTTGTTACTGGGAGCCGCCTTGGCAAGCGATTCAACAAGCTCACGAAGTATTGAGGTCGCTTTTTCGCTGCGACAGCTCAACAGGTAAGCAACATATAGGGACGTAGCATCGGTATAACCTATGGCAAGCGCCTTATGAGTAGGGAATCCTTCCCTACAGCAGATTTTATACAGATCCGACGCAGCCTCTACGCCCTCGACGTGACCCAAGCCAAACGAGAACATGGTTCCCATGTCTTGTTCGCGTCCATGGTCGCTCAGCCACACAAGACCACGCGGAAGTTCTCCAACCTTGGCATACGGAGCGCGAGCAGCGATGACCCCCCAAATGCCGTCAATCTCCTTCGGGGCAACAGCGCACACCGCCGTCACCGCCGCCTCGACGGCAGATTCGTAAACATCGAGCGAATGGGTGAACCCGTTGACATAGGCAATCACAGCCGTCGATAGCTTCACGCGATCAAGAGCAAAGGCTGCTTGCAAGGCCCCAGCGGCAAAGCGTCCAAGCTCGCCGTCGGGACCAGCTTCCTCCAGCGTGCACTTGCGGGCCGCAGCAGATTTAGAGAACAGATCCAGCAAATCGATAATCTTTTGAACGTCCGATACCTCGCCCGGCGCAAACAGCCACGAAGAATCGCCGCCGCGCTGAAGAATTGCCAAAAGGTCGAGGCCGGCACGTGAGCAAGATTCGCATAGAGAGCTCATCTGTTTGGGGAAGTCCCGCGGCGCCACCGAGGCATCGGAAAGCAGACGCGATACCGTAGCGGCCGCGACGGCGCACACGCCCTCGCGCCTCTCGGCATCCATTCCGCCTACACGCCGCAGCAGATAGCTCAAAACAGGGATGAGCACGCCAAGACCCATATCCGCCAGCGTATCAAGCGAATCTACGAGCTGATTGGTGAGTTGCGCGTTTGTTGCCTCGTCGGACGAAGCCTCTGCAAAGGAGAGTGCACGTAGAAGCCTGCCCGCGTCCGCATCCGGCTCGTTCTTTCCAAGCAGTGCCCACAAATCATGGGCATCGTCCAGTGCGCCCAACATGAATTTGGCCGTCGTGTGCTCCTGGACAAAGCTGCAGAAATCCGCGAGGCGCTTGGGGTTCAGCGAATAGGAAAGCTCGACAAATCCCAGATATCCGTCAACACCTGCGTAGGTTCCATTGCTGTCCGGGTTATGGGGATCAAAGACGATCCAACCACTTGTCACGTAATCCGGAGCCGCCGCGATGGCCTCGGCAGAAGCGTTGATGATATCGCCCGACGCCTCGGTTGCATCATCGGCACCCAGCACAAAGGAAATTTGGCGTGACAAACGCAGCGGCAAGGCATAAGAAATAGCTCCGATAATCTGAGCCGCTTCCTCCGCCGTGGCAACGACAACAAGCTGCTTGCCGCCCATCTTTGCCGCAAAGAGCTTTGCCAGCAGCTCCCCCATGGAGTCCGCCATGTCCTCGTCCTCGAGCCATTCGCAGACTTCATCAAAAGCAACATTGCCAGCGGGGGCCAAATCTACGCACGGCAGATAGTCGGGCTTCTCCGCGCTCTGAACTTCGGGCCCCATCTGCGAACGCAGCACAGACGAGCCCATGAGCTCAATGGGCGCAAACGACATATCAGCCCAGGGAACAAGAAACGACTGGCGCAACATATTGCCCGAACGCCCCTGCGGTCCCATGTAGTCGTGAGGCAGCCGGGTGTTGTTGCAGTATAGACAGTAGTCCCCATCGAGCGGATGATAGCCAAAGATAGAGAAGCCCAAATCGTGCGGAACAGGGTCGACAAACAGAGCGTTATAACCCTGAGATGAACCGGCTGCGGGAATAGACGGAAGCTTCTCGTCGTACGAGAAGACCTGGAAGCCATCGGAGGTCCCCTCTATGCCGCGGCGGCACGAGGTATAGATAATCTGGTGAGCAGCCATGTTCTACTCCTTGGTAATAAGGTGATTCTTGGCCATAATCCACAGCAGGGGGTCCTCCACGCGCAGCGGACGAGGACGCTTAACCGAGCCGCTCTCGTCCGGAGCATTATGCAGGCCCAGGGCAGACACGCCAAAGAAGGCAACATCGCGGAAATTACTCTGAACACTCGAGACGATGGCGCCCTCATCCCAGTTTTCGAGCAGCGCACGCAGTTCGGCATCGACGGCCTGCTGATCCGCCTCGACGAAGGCACCATGCTTAGCATGCGGGCTTGGCTGCTGAACGGTAACCGCCGCACCGCAAATGGGCGTCAGCTGGTCAAACTTAGAAAAAGCGATGGCCACGGGAACGTCGATGGCGTCCCCCTCGCGAATGCCACGCGCCGTGCGGATAAGCGTCGTGATGGCGCTGAGCACGCCTTCGAAACCTGTCGTGCCCTGAACGCCGCGAAGGCTGCTCGTAAGGTCCGTCTCGCCCGCTGCCTCGAGCTGTTCCCGAATGCCCGCAATCTGGAGCGGGTCGACAAGGAAGATGATGCCGCGCGCATGCTGCAGGTAACGGTTGACCGTGGCAACGGCCTGCGGGTCCTCCAGGTCTTCGCCGGCGGCGTCGAAGAACGAAAGCGTAAATGCCTTTTTGCGGCCACGAGACGCCTCGGTATAGTTCCACGTGTAGATGAGCGGCATCTTGTCCTTGCGGTCGCCACCGCCCAACGCGCGTGACGTTGCCTCGAGCGTATGTTGCTCCTCGAACAGTGGCTTGTACTTGGTCTCTTGGTACAGCTCACGGCAGTTATAAAGACCGTCCATGGTAAGGAACGGGTTTACGCCGGCATCCATGACATGTCCAACGCGGCGCGTGAGCTGGTCGATAAGAACGGTAATGTAATGGCTCTTGCCCGAGCCGCGCGTGCCCACGATAGCGATGATCTCGTTGTTGCCGTCAATCGAAGACTGCGGCAGCGGACTGTGACACGAAGGACAAATGGGCACGGGCGTGTTGGAGTGACATACGTCGCAGCACACGGAGCCGCCACCAAAGTGGCCCTGTTTTTGGGGCTTAAAGACGTGTCCCACGGGTCTGGGCCGCGGCCATCCGCGAAACGTCGAGTACTTCTCGTCCACCTCGGCAGCAGACCCCGAAGGGCCGGCATCGCACTGGCGATTTGTGCAGCGATACTCTACGGCATCGCCCCCAAACTGCTCAAAGCAAAACGGACACACAATGCTGCTCGACGAGAAGGACGGCATGCCAGAAGGCGTAGCAGCCGATCCGAATAATGACGAAAAGAAACCCATAATGAAAACCATTTACTGAACGAGATAACCGGAAGAGGTAATGTAGGCATCCTCTACAGACTTAATGCCCGCAGCAGGAAACGCCTGGATAGATATCTTCTTGGCCTTGGGCAACATAACCGTGATGCTGTAGGTTCCATCGACCTCGACGGGACCAAACTCCTCAAGCGTTACGGAATCGACCGATAACGCAGGCGACAGGTTGCCGATGCAATAGGCGATCTTTGTCTTAGGCAACGTGAAGGAGCCGCCCTCTTGGGCCGAAAACGTAAACGTAGACTCCCTGGGACCAAAAAGCTTCTTGCTATCCGTGCGCTCGTAACATACATGCGCATGACGACGTTCAAAAATCTGCTGCGCAGGATCCGAGAATTCAAAGCTGCCCACACTGCCCTTACGCGAAAAGACCGAGACGTAAAGCCTTTGTCCGTCAGGTGCCGGCACGGTCAGACAGCCATCGCGCTCCCAGTTTTTCTTGGAAACGGGTCGTGGCTGGCACGAGGAGTCTGAAAGGTCGTCCACAAAACTCGTCTCACTCACGGCAACACTAAACCCCGTCACCGCGCGGTCTTTTACCGAGACATAGATAAGCAGCTTGCCGTTTGCCTCCTCGATGGAGTCGATACTCACCTTGCCGCCGTTTGACACACGAGCCTTGGCGCCCACGATAGCGGAGCTACCGCAAACCGTGGCCGCAAAGAAGTAAAGGACCTCATCGCTCTTCCAGGTGAGCGTGCCTTTGCCCGGCCCGGCAACGTTCACGCTCACAACTTCAAAGTCTCGCTCGAGCGAGGCCACATCGGACGTCGACCCCGGCTGGGGAATGGATTTGGCGTCCACGGAGCCAAAGAAACGCACCTCGGCGCCAACATCCTCCCACTCAAGATCAAAGACGCCTTCCGCGCCCTTATGAGCACGCGAGACAAGGCCGTCTACATAGCGTGTAGCATCGAGCGGGGTCGCCTCGAATGTCTGCGGATGCGTCTGGCGACGGCCCAAGCCAACGATATCGAAGGAAGCACTCATCTCGTAGTGATACGTCACGCCGTCCGTAAGGCCGCCGATAACGTAGTGACCACCAGATGGGACGGTAATGGGGTCCCCGCCATCGAGCGGCGTGATCTGAACGGTCGCACTCGACGGCAGCGGCTTCCAAGACACCTCGATCTGTTCATGCGCCGGCATAAAGCGCACGTCCGTAAGGTCGGGCGCAAGAGCGATAACCTCGCTCGTAGCAGGCTGGGAACGCACACCGACGCGTACGACAACCACCTTGTATGTAAGCGCACACCCCTGGGGAGCATGCTCGTGGGTATATGAGGGCTGATCAGTCGTGCCAAGGAGCTGATCGCCGGAAGAACCGTCACCCTCGACAACGTAGACCTCGTACACAAGCGCACCACGCGAACGGCTCGGCTGCCAAACAAGGCTTACGGTCGAAGTCTCGGCATTGCCGCGAGCCTCCAAGTTGGAAACCGACTGCGGGGCGTGCGACGCAAGGAACGAACGAGCGGCGGCATGGTCGGCGCAACGGGCGAGCGCCTGCTCGCAGAGCTCGGCGGCCTCCTCCGCATCTGCCGTCCCCTGAGCTTGACGCACAAGATCGTCCGCCTCGGTTACGCCCGAAGAAACTTCTGCCTCACGCGCCTTTAGATAGGCAGCATCGACGCCCGGTACGAGCAAGGCGCGCCTTAAGAGTCCATCTGCCTCCGCAAAGCGACGCTCCGCAATGGCGGACGTGAGCTTGGCGCCCAAATCGCCCGCGGCAGCCTGGAGCTGAGCGACTTTTGTGTCGACCTCGGCAACGCGGGGCAAGGACGGCCACGCCGAGCGCGCCTGAGCGAGGTTTGCCTTCGCGCCCTCAAAGTTGAGCCAGCCCGCAAGCTTATCGGCAGCGTCGCACAGGCGCTCCGCATCCTCGATGGCCGCACCTAAAGGCGCACCGCAACCGGGGCAGCGATCGTTGGTGTTGGGGTATTTCTTGTGGCACGAGGGGCACTCGAGCATAAGCGGCAAACCGCAGCGACCGCACGTGGCAGCAGACTTGTCGTTCATATGACCACAGCGGCACTGAACGAGCGAGTCGAGCTCTGCATCTCGCTCAAGCGAAATGCCCTTCTTTTTGCAGTGGCCAACGAGCAGGGAACGAGCCTCGGTCTTGTCTGCCACAAAGGGAGCAAGGGTCTCAACGGCAGCACGCTGCTGCTCGACCCTTAAGCTGTTGTCCGAGAACGATGCGAGCTCGTCGAGCTCATCAAAGACACGGTTGAGCTTAAGGCGATTGAGGCATGCGTCGTACTCTTTACGAGCGTCGTCTGTGCCAAAGGCCTTGCGGCACAGGGCCTCAAGGCTCGCCGCGGCCGCCTGCTCGGGCGTGTTGGCACGGAACGACCCTGCCACCCGCTTTGCCTTCGCAAGCAGGTCTGCGCTCGGGGCGCGATAGGGGTCAGCGCAGCCGTCGGGGCAGGCAAAGTCATACAGGTCGCTCTTGCCCAGGGCAATAAGATCCGTCTCCTTTTTATAGCCCGCCCAACCAGGAAGCTTATCTTCCATGTAGCGTTTGTAGACATCGTTTGATCCGTCGTTGGTAGATGCGGTGGCACCGCCCTCGGCAACCGTGTACTTAAGCTCGGCAGCACGCTTGCGCACAAGGGCCTCGTCCACCTGATACTCGACGCCAAAGTGGGTTTTCTTAATGCGCTTCTTGGTCTTGTTGCAGATAAGATCCAGCTGGCCGGCGGAAATCTGATTGTTTTCCGCCGCCGCCTCGAGTACCGGATCGAGCGCGCCGTTCACAACCTTGAGAGCATTCGCCGCGATGGCAGAGACCTGGGCCTCGTTGCCATCGGCAAACGCTTTCTCCATGTTGGGAACCTCGCCCAAAAAGCGCTTGTAGATAATCTGGTCCGTACCGCGCGAGGCCTTGGGGCCCCACACCACACGCGCATCCGCAAGCAGCTGCCGGAGCTTTTCCTGTGAAGGAACGGGGTCAAGCGACGCGCCGACGACGAGTAGCAAGTTGAGTTCTTGTTCCATAAATAGGCTCCCTAAATGCTGATGCCGGATCCGCTCGAGATGGAGCGGCCGATGCTCGAGAACGCGGTGCCGAGTTCGGAGAAGTCGAAGAGGCCCGCGTAGCTATCTGAGGTGGAAATCTTTTTGAGGAACTCAAGATCGGCATCTGCTGTGCCAATACCGATAATGGTGACTCCATCGTCTTTAAGCAGTTCCGAATCCTTGACTGCAATACTTCCTACTCCCCAGACACCATCCGTAAGAACAAGCAGAACGTCAGAGGAATGATCAGCCGAATTCTCAATACGCCAAGCCGAGTAATCCCCTAGTGGGTTTGCGTTGGTTCCACGTCCACACCAATCAGCTTCACCAGAGTAGAAACCTCTCTTTTGCTGTTGCAATTTACCTATTTCAGCAAGCTCGTTATAACTAAGATACTCGTCATAACTCATCGAACTGAAATCTGGACAATCGGGCACCGTAGAATATGTGTCGTGAGCACGTGTACAGTCAACGACATCCGAATAGTCGGCACTCGGATGGCAAACAACACGAGACCGATTCCCAAAATACATTAGACCGACCTCGATGCCAAAACCATCTACAGAATCGAGAAAAGCATCGACGGCTTTCTCGGCGGCATCGAATCCCTCACCGTACATTGAGCCCGAGACATCGACGCAGATCATCACTCGGGCGTCGACGGGGCCATGGCCCCCGCCCTCGGCATCGTTGTCCGTCGGCGCGTTCAGGAAGCGCGAGAGGTCAGCCTCGACCTCGGCGCGCTCCACCTCGAGCGCCCTGCCCGAGGACGCGAGCGCTGCGCCCACCTCGATGGTGGCGTTCTCGGTGTAGGAATACGAGACCAAGACGTGCGTCTCGCGCCCGCGCTCGCCCGGAATCTTTGGGACCACGTACTTGCCCACAACCGTGTTGTTGAGGGGCGCCGGGTCGTCTCCCTGCAGAAGGTAGATCTCGAGCGAGCCCGGGCGGGCCGGCGTGGCGCGCACGGCGTATTCGCGGCTATTGGTGGCGGGGACGGGCGTGTTCTTGGCGATGATGGTCGAGTTGACGTAGCGCGAGCGGTCCTCGCTCTCCGCGATCATGCCCATGGAGTGCGCCGTGCAGTCCACCAGCTTGGGGAGAGCGCCCAGCGAGAAGCGCGGGGCGGCGGCAGAAGCGCCGGGGAGCGAGAACGCGGTGCCGCACTTCTGGGCCGCGTACACGGCGGCGCCCAGGGCCACGGCCTCGTCGGGGTTGACGTTGCCGCCGACGGGGCCGCTGCCCACCTTGCCGGTGAGGTACTCGCGCACCTGCGGCATCTTGGTGGAACCGCCCACGAGGATGTAGCCGTCGACCTGCGCCCACGTAAGCCCCGCCTCGCGCAGCGCCTCGTCGCAGCAATCCGTCGTGAGCGTCAGCAGGTGGCGCGTGGCCTCCTCGAAGTCCTCGCGCGTGACCTCGATGGTTCCGGAAACCGATTCCGCCATTACGCGGGCGCGCGTGCGGGCGCGGTTCGTAAGGTCGCGCTTGACCTGCTCGGACACGACGGCAAGCGTATTGATGTCGGAGGGCGTGAGGTCCGACTCGACATCGTCGCGGTCTAGTCCCCTGGCATCGCAAAGCTGGTCCAGGATAAAGTCCGAGAGGGCGCTGTCCCACTGGCGGCCGCCCAGCTGGTGATTGCCCGTGGAGGACAGGACGCGGATCTCGCGCCCCGAGAGCCTGGCCACCGTGACGTCGAACGTGCCGCCGCCCAGGTCGTAGATGAGGATCGTGCGATCGCCGGCGGCGTCCGCACTCATGAGTCCGTAGGCGTAGGCGGCGGCCGAGGGCTCGTTCAGCGTGCCCAGGGCGCGCACGCCCGTACGCCGCAGGGCCTCGAGCGTCGCCTCGCGCTGGGGCGCCTCAAAGTACGCGGGCACCGTCACCACCGCGGAGTCGATCTGGACACCGTTGGCGCGGGAGACGTCCGCGATCAGATGGCGCAGAAACGTGGACGAGAGCGTGGTCGCGTCGAATTCGCAACCGCGCAGGTACTCCACGTAACCGGCATTGCCCATATTCGTCTTGTAAAAGGAGGCCACGTTGGCATCGCCCATGAGCTGGGCCTCCTTGGCCGCCTCGCCGCAGACGACCGAGCCGTCCTCGGCGACGGCGACCACGGAGGGAGTCGTATGCTCGCCGGACGAGTTGGGGAGGATCTTGGGTTCGCCATCCGCGCCCACGCACGCGACGGCGCTGAACGTCGTCCCCAGATCGATACCTACCGCGATACCCATATCGTCTCCCTCAACTCGTCTGTCTTCTTAATGTCTTAAAGCACCATCTGCATGGCCGTGGCCTTGGAGCGCGCCTCGCGGATCTCGTCCTCGGTAAGGCCGCCCTTAACCTCGACCTCGACCTCGCAGGACTGACCAGACGTAGGCTCAACGGCGCGAACGTCGAGGATGCCCTGCTCGCTCAAAATAAACGTCACGTCAATAGGAGAGCCCTTAGGCAGGTTGGTGCCCGAAAGGTCAATGGAAGCGGACGCAAGGGCTTCGCGATCCTTCTCGACCTTCTCCTGCTCGGCATCGTTCTCGTAGACCTGAACGAGAACGGACGTCTGCCCGGCCTCGGACGTACCAAAGCGCTGGGTGTTTTCGAAAGCGCCCTTCTCGGGATCAATCTTCTGGTTCTTAAGAATCAGGTTGAAAATACAGGGGGTACCCGAGTCATCCAGCGCCTCGACGCCATAGCTCTTCGACGTGACAACGGAGATCTTGATGGCAGAAGCCGCGTCCTCGGGATTGACGAACGTCATAGCCAGGTTGTTAGCGCCAACGTTCTGCTGCTGTTTGACCTCCTGCGTTTGTTGGTCGACGACCTCAACCGTCTCCTCGGAAGTGCCCTCCTGCTCGGCCTTGTGATACAGCATGCTGGCGAGCTGGGCGGCATAGCGGGCAGCGCCCTTGGCCACAGCCTCATCGGGATCGTTAATAGCCTGCTCAAGCTCGGGGAACTCCTGCTTGAGGCGATCGGCAACCTGGCGCATGCGCGTAGAGCCGCCAACGAGCAGGATTTTGGTGGGGTTATGACCCTTAGCCTTGGCACCATCCAAGCAGGTACGCATGATGTCGATGGTGCGAGAGAGCAAATCGGACGTCATATCGTTAAAGTCATCGATGGTAAGGCTGATCTTTTGGGGGCGACCCGTAAAGTTCAGAACCGCGTTTGCGCTGTCCTTGGACGTAAGGGCAAACTTGAGCTTCTCGGCTTCGCCTTGGAGCTGCTGGTCGGCATACTCGTCAAACACGTCCTCGTCCGCACCCGTTTTATCGCAGAACTCATCCTTGAGGTACGCAACAATAGCAGCATCCCAGTCACCGCCGCCCAAGTTTTTATCGCCTTGGTTGCAGACGACCTCGATGTTCTTGGAGCCATCGTTATGACTGAACGAAACCGCGGAGACATCGAAAGTGCCGCCGCCCAGGTCGTAGACGATAACGTCCTCGTCTTTATCGCTCTTGTCGCAACCATAGTTGATGGCGGCAGCAACCGGCTCCTGCACCGTGCCGTACACGTTAAGGCCGGCAATCTTTGCCGCAGCGAGCGTAGCCTGCGTCTCGGCATCACCAAAATAAGCAGGAACGGTGATGACGCAACCATCGTAGCCCATGGGCATGTTCTGAGAAGCATCGAAGGTGAGCTTCTTGAGCACATAAGCAGAAATCTGCTCGGGGGAGTAGGTCTCGCCGTCAACGGTGATTGCAACGGGGTTGTCGCCGATGATGCGCTTAACAAAAGAGGCCGTGAAATCGGGGTCGATCAAAGCATTGTCCTTGGCAGGCTGACCCACGTCGTATTTGGAGGGGTCATCCGGATCAAAGTGCACTACAGAGGGCGTGGTGTTGGAGCCCTCAGAGTTCTTGACCACCACCGGGTTACCCGTCTCGTCGATGTAAGAGAGGCAAGAGTAGGTGGTACCCAGGTCGATGCCGATTACCGTTGTCTTCTCGTCACTCATGATTATTTCCTTCCTTTAATGGTGACTAAACCGAATGAGACGATTAGGTTCCTTGCCTACTCGTCGTCTTTGTCTAATTGCTGCTCGGGCTCGACGTAGCCCTTTTTATACGTATACGCACGGACAAACGCCGGATCGAGAACAGACCCCGAAAGCTCAAAGCCCGGCGACAGGACCTCGATAATGACGCCGCGCTTTGCAGAGTCGCCCGTCAAGGTGCGTGGCATAGCCAGCATATGACGGCCACTCTCAAATCGATCTCCCGGTTCAGGCGCAAACGAGTTGACGCCAAAATCGCAAAGGACCTCAACGAGCATGTCGCGATAGACGGAAAGATCCTCCGCCTGCTGCTGAGCCGCATCCCCCTCAACGGTGCCAAGATAGGCCAGCGTCTTGTTCATGGCGTCGACCACCGACGTCACGCGCTTAAGCAGGGGCGTGGTGATCTTCTCGTACACACCAGAGCGATACCGCTCAATTTCCGCACTGTTGTTCTTGAGCACTTCCTCCTCAAAGGTGGTGCGATCAATCTTCTGACGGAAGAGCCCTGTTAGTTGAGCAATCCCCTCATCCAAAGCATCGAGGCGACGCCCCAGCTCCTCGGCAGGCATAACGGGAGTCGGCTCGCCAACTTCGACACCAGCAGTGGCGTTCGCGTCGCAATCGCACTCCCCCTCCTCGACGGCTGTGTCGTCGGTGGCAGGCGTCTCAGCCTCAACGGGCTCGGCCGACTCCGCAGCAGGCTCGGCAGTCTCAACGGGTTCGCTAGCGCACCCCACCTCTTCGCATACAGGTTCTTCGGGCGCGACGTCCTCAAACGAGGGAACAAAAACATCGTCAGTCATGTGCGTCTACCTCTTCTTCCTTCGATCGATCTCGAGCTGTTGGGCATAAGAAACAGCGTTCTCAACGGGGAGGGAAAGCGCCGTGGCAAACGTCGGGTCCGCCTGCCCCGCAATCCATGCAAACGGCTCGACAACGCCCTTGGGATCGTAAGCGCCGGCGAGACGCTCGTGACCAACGGCAGAGGCTGCAAAGAAGCGATACGAGCGGAAACTCGCCTTAAGCGACGTCAAGAAGTTACCCATGCCATATTCGAGCAGGACATCGCGAAGCACGGCATCCTGTGCGTCGGCGACAGGACACTCGGGATTTGCAGCAAGATACGCATCGCAGGCGGCCTGTCCGATTTTTTCATCCAAGCCCGGAAGATCCGCCTTGCTCAGCACCACGGCAAGGGGCATGGTGAATCTGCCCTGACGATCCGGCTTGGCAACGCTTTTGACTTTCTCGATCAAGGAAGCCAAGACATCGTCGGGGTTCGAGCGGCCAGAAACGGCGGCATCCGTTGCCGAAAGCCCTTCCTCGAGCTCGCTTGCCAAATCCGGAATGCTCATGGGGTCCACCAGCAGCACGGCGCCTTCGGCGTATGCGTACTGAAGCTGGTCCTCGTGCTCGTCGTTATTAAGGAAGGTCTCACCGGCGACGTCGTAGAGATGGATTAGACGGTCGGGGTCGAGCCCGTCTTTGCGGACAAAGACGCTCAGCGAGAATGCGGAGGCGCGTTTGACGTCGGAGTCCTCACTCGTCATGCTCGCATCGCCCGATTGATAAATCTTCTCGAGCTCGGAGAAGAGCCCTCGCTTGTCATCATCGAGAAAATCGGTGTCATAGCCCTCCTTGGCTGCGCGGTCGAGCACAAGGTCGTGGGCAAGTGCCGCAATGTAGGAGGTCTTTCCTACCGAACGGCCGCCAACAACGGGAATAGACATCGTCCTGGCCTCACCCGAAGCGACCGAATGGGCGCAATTGGGATTAGGACAGCACTGCTCCAAGTCAGAGCGATGGATGGTCGATCCATCAGGCCCCTTAGCAGACGCAAAGAAGGTGCACGGGAGCTTTTGGCCGCACTCGCACACATGCGTATAGAAGCCAAACGTGTTGGGACGAAGGTAGGAATGAACCTTGCCGCACTTGGGGCAAACATACCCAGGGGTCGGCCAAACATGCTTGCACTGCTCGCAGACAAACTCCATCTTGCGCGTTTTACGATACCAAGCATCCAATGCGCGCGAGAGACCAAAGAGGATATAAACGAGCACCATTACGACCATGATGACGGCCGAATGGATGAATGCAAAGATTACCGTTCCCGCAACGCCAGCAACAAGAAACGAGAGGAAGCAGATGCCCCACAGGACCTTGTGGATAAAGCCGCCGTTGTAGAGCTCAGTAATTAATTCCCCGCGCGTAACCCTGTTAAGGACGATCGCCTCTCGAATCGTCGCTCCAAGATCAGAGAAACCCTTATCGAGCCAGTACTCAGCACGAGAAGGCTCGGGCGGCAAAAGAGCAGCCGTCTGGTTATAGCGCTCGTCAGTCAATGCCATAATCGCTAGCTCCTGTTCGAATCAATCGCATTTTTCTTAAATGCAGCCGCGTAATTCTTAAAAGCCTTGAAAACGCCATACGCGCAGAAGCTCAAAACAATAGCGCCAAGAACAAAGGTGATCTGGGCTTGAAAAGCCCTCACGATCGCGTAGACGACAATAAGAGCAAATCCGACGGCAATAATTCCAAATAACGCCATGTTTGTCTCCTCCTACTTCCTAAAAATGTTGATCAGCAAGTAAGCAGCGATGATTACGCCGAGACCGATGTATGCCTTCTGAAGGCCAGCGATTACGAGAACCAAAGCAACGGCAGAAAGGACGCAGGCAATTTGTCCCAGGCGCTTGTCTGACTCGTACTGCGTCGGCGCGCTGGGCGCAGAAGCAGCGGCGCTTCCGCCTGCAGAGGAGCCCGAAGTCGTTCCGGCACCAGGCGTGGGGCTGGGCGCGGGGGTAGGAGCAGGACCGGAGGACGTCGTCGCGCTAGCCCCGGATGACGAATCAGAACCAGAATCAGAAGACGACCCCGTTCCGGAATCCGCCGACGAGCTCGTCGAGCCAGACGCACCTCCCGTCTGAGCGGCTCCGCAATAAGGGCAAAAAGCCATGCTATCGGGAATTGTTTTTCCGCAAGCCACGCATTGCATGTGAACTCCTTACACGTTCGCTATTAACCACGAAATCTTGGAAGAATGAACTTTGTAATGACAAACAACGCCGCGATGACGGCAACTACGATGCCCGCGGTCTTCAGGAAGCCAAAGATGATATCGCCGTAGGTATCGAGGATAAATTTGCCAATCATAAAGACGCCAAAGGCAGCAGAATAACGGTGCCCCAGCCAACCTCGTCGATCAGGCCCTTCGAAGCCGCCGCGCCAACCTGAGCCGCGGCCTCGGCAGAGGGACCGGAACCATCCTGCGAGTCCGTTGAAGAGTCATCGCTAAGGCTTTCTCCCCTAGCAAACTTTCTCCAAAGCCTGCCGTCCATGCGGGTGGGCACATCGTCGTTCCCCAAGCAGTAGCTAATATAGACGCCGTACCTATCGCAATGATCGGCAAGTGCATACGCGACCTCGCTACACGACGAATCACAATCAGCCCAGCACAATGCGCGCAAAAGCCAGTCTTCCTCGCCGCGTCGGTCACCATTGCGGCTAGCGAACTTCGCGAGAGCGGCGGCCTGCATAAACTTGTCCCAGTCCGAGGACGCCCTATCGTACGCATCGCACTCCGCTTTATAGTCAAAGGTGTCATAAGGTATGGTCCGAGCTTCGTCGTAAAGCGCCACAACTCTTTCCTTTCAGTGGTGAACTTTCGTATTATTTCTATCGCTGAAATTGCGAGAAGTGTTGCGCAACATCTAAAATGGTCGCAAAAGGTTACGCGAACGGCGGCCGGGACACCCTGCCCGTTGCTTTGCGTGACCATCATTCGATTCGTGCTACCCGTGTCATCGCGCCGAACGTTGAATGCGCCCACCAGCACATTCCTTACGAGTTGGCCTAAGCCCTGCAATCGGTGCGCACATTTTAAAGGCTCGTCAGGCTAACGACGGGAACGGAGGAGCATGCGTACACCAAGTTCAGAGATGTACAGCGACTTGCGAAGCTTCGGCGGCATCACCAACTGCACCGCCGCCTCGATTCTCATTTCGAGCAAGTCTGATCTGTTCAGCCATGTCTCCAATCGTCCGTTTCTTTCGCGAAAGATTACAAACGCCGCGCCGGGTTCCATCGATCCCGCCGAGTTTTCTAACTTTGGCATTAGCACTCAGACGTTGTTTTCGAAAATCATCTCGAATTTGGGCGGATCAAATGCGCGCCGTCTCGTGTCCGCGCACTATGCGGGGCCAGCGGCACTCAACATGCAAGAAGCTCTGACCTGCATCGGCGAGGACGCAAGCGTCTATGCCAACGCACTGCACAGAATTAATAACGGGACGCTCAAATCAGAGCTGGACCGCGACATCTTATATCTGCATCTCTTTATTGCGTGCGGCTGCCTGCAAAACGCCTCGGCTGCCGTTAAGAGCACCGAGATGTTTGCCAACGCGAGCCTTGCCGTCTCTTTAAAAACGCAGCTGACGAGCGTGAATAAACCGAAGCGAGTCCCCCCCCACAAGCCCGATCACACCCAACTGGGGTTAATTCGCGTAATCGGCAGCTCAGTCGTTCCCCCGATTCATCCCCTGTCTATTGAACCCGAGGGAACGGTCATTGGCTCCATTAGTTACAACGCCTCCGATATCACTGATGTTGGAAGCTCGGTGTCACGCCGGCATCTTCATATCTGGCTCGAAAACGGCACCTGGTACGCAAGGGGGCTTCATTCTACAAACGGGACGATTCTCATCAGCGGATCGAACGGAAAAGAGCGGACGCTCGAAATGCCCCGAAGCAAACGAGGAATTTCAGAGGCCTCTCCCTCCGCAATCATTGCAAATGGTGACATTCTTCAGCTGGGAACGGATACTTCCTTCCTTGTCGTATCCTTGGCTAAATAGCCGCTGGCAATATCTATCATGACGGGTCAAATCGTTTCCCTTCCGCTCTCCTTGTCTTGATGACCCAGCTTTATTCGTATTGACAGGAGCATTCTCATGGATATCGTCGACGGCAATAAACTCATCCGTCTCGACACGTTCGACACCGCCGTGGCGGTCGACCCCAGCGCCGAGGACGACGCCAAGCGACGGTTTATGACGCTTATTCTTCAGACTGCATACCGCGACGGCGGCAATATCGGACACGTGCTTCGCGCGACCAACACAAGCGGCGAGGTCTTTGCCGTCAAGCTGCTCAAGGACAACGCCATCCTTTCCGGCCAAGCCCCCGATCGCTCCGCCGAGCAAGCGGCTGCGCACCTGGCCAATACCGCCGCGTTGTTCGAGGAGTACCGTCATCTGTGCACTGTCTCGCACCTGCGCGGATTTCCGCGCGTCTATGGCTATGGATCGTGCGAGGACGACCCGCTCATCCTCATGGAGTGGGTCGAGGGCACCTCGCTCAAGCAGGCGCTGCCCTTGCTTCCGCACGATGTCTCGGGCGGGCTAACCACCCAGATGGTGGCCGCCGTTGGAAACGCCGTGCTTCGCGCACTCCTGATGACCCAGGGACTCGTAAATCCGGTCGTCCATCGCGACCTGTCGCCCGCCAATATCATGTTCCGTACCACCAGTCGAACGCTCGAGCAACAGATTGCCGATTGCTCCTTTGACCCCTGCCTCATCGACATGGGCTCCGCGACCATGGCCCTCGGCGACGACACGATCACCCGGCGCGCCGACATCTGGCGCTTTGCCACGCCCGCATACGCCGCGCCCGAGATGCTCACGCAGGATATCGAAGGCATCGCGGCCCTTCGCCGCTCGCCCGCAATCGACGTCTACGCGCTTTCGAGCATTCTGTACCAGCTCTACAGCGGTCGCAAACCGTTCGATGTCGAGTCGACGGGCGCCGCGGCAACCGGCTCGTTCTACCTCATAAAGACCAAGACCAAGCCGGCACCGCTCGAGCCGCGATGCAGTGACGACGAGGCGCTCGTCCAAATCATCATGAAAGGCATCTCAGTCGAACAGTGCGATCGTCCCACCGAGCAGCAGATGCTCGAGGTGCTCTCGGCATACCTCACCGATGCCGAATCCGAGGGCTGCGAAGGCGCAGGAGACGAGACCGCGATCGACATCGACTCCGGCACGCACCTTAAGGTCGACGTCGCCGGCGAGCGAGCGCGAGAGATCCTGGAGCAGGCCCGGCACGATGCCATGACCCGCCGCCGCTTTATTATCGGTGGCGTTGTCGCAGCCGTTGCGGGGCTCGGCGTTATCGGGGCGGCAACCCATGGCTTTGGCATCCCCGACTACCTGGACGGCATCCGCGGTTCACTTGACGACTACACCTGGGATCAGTTGCAGGAGATTTCGCTCAAGATTAAGGCTGCCGAGACCCGTAGCGAGGCACGCGAGATTGCCAAGCGCTATCATCTGCTCGATGACAACGGGCATATCCCCTATCCATGCACCAAGCGCGTCACGCTCACCAACGGGCTGCAGGTTGGCGCGCAGCTCGTGGGCATCCGCCACGACGAGCTTCTGGACGGGACGGGCAAGGCTGGACTGACGTTTATGTTCGACGCCGGCATTGCCGAGCGCGATGCCGCGGCCCAACCGTTGAGCGCCGGCTGGGCAGATTGCGAGCTGCGGGAATGGCTCGACGGCGACGGCCTTAAGCTGCTGCCCAACGAGTTGCGCGCACTCATCAAATCTGTCAAAAAGATCTCGAATAACGTTGGCGCCGCCAGAAGCGCATCGTGTCTGAGCGAGCTGCCCGCAACTCTTTGGCTGCCCGCCATGGTCGAGCTGTGCGGTACGCAACCGCCCGATTCGTTTACCGAGGGCTTTCACTACCTGGCCGACATCTACAACGGCGAAGGCAAGGAGTACCAGCTGTTCCGCGAGCTCAAGGTAAGTCCGTATACCACGAACGAGACGTTGGTTCGCCAGTGGAAGGGCAAGGACACCTGTTGGTGGGAACGAACGGCGAGTCCCGACACATCGGAGAGCGAAGGCACACTCTATATGAACCGCGTGGGACACGACGGCGACGTCTTTACGTACGCAACGCCTGCGGAAAAGCCAAACAAGCGAACCTGCGTGATCCCCGGGTTCTGCATCTAAGCAGCGGGCGTCTTGCCGTGACGGGGCCCTCCCCGGCAATTGTCTCGATCTGTAACACCAGCTCGGCAGATACAGGTCTAGATGTTACAGAACGAGACAAACCCCAGCCCCGCGAGACAACATCTCAATCTGTAACAGTAAGGGGTTAAAAACCTCTCTAGATGTTACAGATCAAGACATTTGAGTTGGCCCCGGGCAGTCTGTCTCGATCTGTAACAGTTAGAGGTCATATTTGGTGCTAAATGTTACAGACCGAGACATTAGCTTGCCGAGAACTCCACCTCATAAATGTGACTCAAGTGCGTCGATGTTTCCTTGCCAATGTTGCGCAACAGGAGCCCTTTCGGCGGTCGTAACGTACGAATTGTCGTAGGTACCCCTTCAACGATTGGGAGAAGAAATGACAAAGTACGCACCTAAACACTCGGAAGTCTCAGGCGGCGCCAAGCCTCGCCCCACATTCTCGGGCCACAAGGCAACACGACTCGCCGTCACCGCGGCAACCACCATCGCTATGACTGGCTCGTCGCTGCTCGCGCCGTTCTCGGCATTTGCCAACGATGCGAGTGATACCACGGCACAGGACGCGATCATGCCCCCGCTTGCTGTCCACGCCGGCGAGGCGGCAGGCTCCGCAGTAAAGGCAAACGCCCAGAAGATTGCCGACTTGCAGGCTGCTATCGACGCCGCAAAGGCTGCCGAGGCAGACGCCAAATCCGACTACGACACGGTGGTGTTAGCGCCGGGCGATTTTAGCCGCTAATAGTCAAACTATTTTGACCAATCCC
>CATWQC010000005.1 GCA_958352845.1 uncultured Collinsella sp. | reverse complement strand
GCCGTCACATGGAATGAAGAAGGGGGAGGTCTCGCGGCCTCCCCCTTTTTGCGTTTACGGGGCGTAAATGACTCAATTACACGAGACGATCTTATCGTTTTTGGTATTGAGCCCTTATTTAAAGAAGATAAATCGAATAACAAGGGCAACTGCTATGGCCACAATGATCAAAAGCAGGATTGTCAGTCGATGCTGCTTGCGTCGTTTACTTGATGAAACGAAGATTGATTTTCCCTGTTTTGGCGTTTCGAGATAGCGAGCCGAATGCGTCAAGGTTTGCTTGGGTCGTGGACCTCTTTGTTGATGAGCGGCGGATGCTTTCAGTGGCTCCTCACTAGCTGTGCTGTTTTTAGATAATGGTGCGTCTTTCAGATATACAGGGTCTCCCGAGGCGACGCCCATATGTTTACGTCCCGTTTGGGCATCCTCGAGCGTTTGATATCGATTTCTCGTCACATATTCGGGCTCCGGATCATTAATGGGCTCTTGCGAGATGTGGGGGCGATGGAACCGTGGCGGCTGCGTAGAAGTATCTTCGCCCTGCGTCGGCATAAACATATTGTTCTGGTTTTGGTCGTCCATGATGCCCTTTAGCTCGTTACCAACAACGTGTACGCGCTCATTGTAAGCCCCCTGTTATTTGTAGCTGCGAACATACTTGTTATTTAAGCTCTGGTTCAAAGAACCTTAACCTTATTAAAACCTGAGTCATACGCACTTAGATATGCTTATAGTACTGGACTCAAAAAACTTTATAGTCGATGTATATATAAGCACTGTGTGGGCATATATAAGAGCGTCAAAAGAAGTCCCAGTCACCTAGAAGATGGCTCGGCAGTCCTAAAAGGAGTGGTAAACATGGCAAGCATGGTTCCTTATCGTTCGGTTTTTGGCGTTCGTCCTTCTGCTAGCTCGTTGTTCGATCTGTTTGATGATATGACCGACCTTGCAAACAACTCGATTGCTTCCAAGGCGTTCCCCGTTGACGTTGAGGATAAGGGCGATGGCTATGAGGTCAAGGCTTATCTGACCGGCGTCGCCAAGGACGATATCGATGTCGAGCTTAACGAGGGCCGTCTGTCCATTAGCGTGAATGTCGAGGAAGACGAGGAGAACGAGGGCAAGAACTTCCTGCAGAAGGAGTTCAGCTCGTACAGCGCGACGCGTGGCGTGTATCTTAAGGACGCTTCGAGCGAGGGCCTCTCGGCTAAGTACGCTGACGGCATCCTGACCGTTACGGTTCCCAAGATCGTCGAGAAGAAGAACGTTACGAAGATCTCCATCGAATAACTTCGTTGGTGTTCTGCGCTATTAAAAGACAACAAAAGGGGCTGGGAAGCGATTCCCGGCCCCTTTTGCTGTTTAGGACAGTCTATTGAATGGTTGCTGGCCGATACTGGCTTGCGGGGCGTATCGAGAGTTTTCGCGATCCTTGGAGAAGGGTGGCGGAGCTGCCGAGCTCGTCATCCAGGGTTGCGGCTAGAGCTTTGGCGTAGCTTTTGACGGTAAGGCTCGGACGATTGTTGTCTTGGCTGATATGCATGGCAATGAGCTGTTCGGTGCGATCGGTAACAAGTTCGCGCGCGGCTTCGGCGGCTTGGCCGTTGGAGAGGTGTCCCCTTGCAGACAGGATGCGCTCTTGAAGAAAGCGGGGATATTCTCCCTCGCGCAGCATGGTCACATCGTGGTTGCTTTCGAGCGCGAGGACTCGACAATCTTTGAGGGTGTTCATGGCTTGGCTCGATAGCTCTCCGGTGTCGGTAGCAAAGCCGATGGAATCATCGAGGGTGTCGAATCGAAAGCCGATTGGATTTATGACATCGTGTGATGTTGAGTAGGTTTGCACGTGGATGCCGGCAATGGATAGGGTGTCACCGGGATCGAATTCCTCGACAGGCAGATGCGAAAGATTTTCTTTGTTCGAAAGAGTGCCCCTGCTGGCAAAGAGGGGGCCGTGCCAGTGCTTGCACCAGACATCGAGGCCCTTGATGTGATCGCTATGCTCATGAGTAATGAGAAGAGCCGAGACGTTGTCTGTCGAGAGCCCCAGTTCTGCCATGCGCTTTAATGTCTCGCGGCGAGACAGTCCGTCATCGACCATAATGAGCCCCTGCGGGCCCTCGATGAGTGCGCAGTTGCCTTTAGAGCCACTGCCGAGGATATGAAGGTGCAGACGAGACATAAGATTCCAAAGGATACAATGGGTGCGGACGAATAGAGGAGGAAGCAAATGCCTACGGTATCTCAGCATTATGGACACCATGCCGTGCCTGGGGCAGTCGATGAGACCCGGACGAGGCAGCAGGCTGCTCCTGTCGTGCTCATGGTATCAGGTGGTGCGGACTCGACGGCTTTGCTCCTTATGGCGTGCACATCAAAGTTGGATATTCTGGATGGGCGTGGTGTGGCCCCCATCGCGCGCGAGCGACTGCACGTGCTGCATGTGAACCATCATCTGCGCGGCAAGGCGTCCGATGGCGACGAGGCCTTTGTGCGTGAGCTCTGCGCGAAATATGGTTTACCGCTGTGCGTGGAGCACGCTTATTTTGATGGGGAGTCGGGCAATATTGAGGCCGCGGCCCGCGAGGTGCGCTATGCCGCGGCGCGAAGGTATGTTCGCGAGCTCTGCGCCCAGACGGGGGCACCGCGAACGGCGGCTCGTATCTGCACCGCGCACACGTCTTCGGATCGCGCGGAAACGTTTTTGATGAACGCGATTAAGGGTTCAGGGCCTGCTGGCCTATCGAGCATTCCTCGCCGGAGGAATATCGTGGTGCGTCCCTTGCTCGACCTAACTCATGGCGAGCTCGTGGGCTATCTACAGGTACATGGTCAGCCGTGGCGTGAAGACGAGAGCAATGAGGATATCTCGTATCTGCGAAACTACGTGCGCCATCGAGTAATGCCGGTGGTGGCGCAGCGCAACGCGAGCGTCTGCAAGACGATTGGCGCCGCCTGCGAGATCTTAGGCGATGAGGACGCGTTTTTGTCTCAGCTTTCGGCACAGGCGTTTCGAAGCTGTTTGCGCAAAGAGGCAGCGGGTGCGCTGGTGCTCGATGCCAGGCGCCTGGCTGCGGCCGAGGTGGTAATCGCGCGGCGCATCGTGCGACTGGCGATTAAGCGCATCGATCCGGACGCTCGTCCCGAGATGCGACATGTGGAGCGAGTCCTTTCCTGCGTTGCCGAGGGCACCGGCTCGGTCACGCTTCCGGCGGGGATTGACGCACGCATTGAGTTTGGCATGCTGGCGTTTAAGGCGCCGGCGGCTCGCGAGGGCCTGGTCGCGGACTGGGTTACCGTACCCGGTCGTTTGCCGTTGGGCGGGGGACGTATGCTGGTCACAGAACCGATGGCTGTTGAGCCGGGATGCGATATCGTGCGCCGCGCCCGTGAGCTTGCGGCTGCCGGGGAAGTGACAGCTTTGGTAGACGCGGCTGCCCTGGGTTTTGCCGACAGCGATAGTGAGCGGATCCTGGCGGGCTCGCGTGGCGAGATCCCTGCCGAGGCGCGATTGGCACGCCTGTGGGTGGACGGTCCCGCGCCGGGAGACGTGATGTGCCCGTTAGGGATGAGTGGCCGAAGCAAGAAAGTATCCGATTTGCTAGGTGAGGCTCGCATTCCCGTTTCCGAGCGCGCCGGCGTGCCCATGGTGAGGACGGCGCCGGGGGGTGCCGTGGTGTGGGTCGCCGGAGTTCGCGCGGACGAGCGTTTTAAGTGCACGGCCGCAACGCGCGTGGCATATCTGCTCCGCGTGGTCGATGCGGAATAGCGTCCCACGCCTGCTGTTCTGTGCGACGTTGACGGTATTCCCGCGCTGATGGCGCACGGGCTGGTAAATTTACCCCGTGCGCTGCTAGAATGTGTAGTTCGCGTCCATACGGCGGTGTGTGGGCGATAAGCACAAGAAAGGGTTGTCATGGCTTCTCAACATCCGGATATCGAGAAGGTTCTGTTCACGCAGGAGGATATCGACGGTATCGTCTCTCGCCTGGGCGAGGAGATTACGCGCGACTACGCGGGTAAGGATCTGGTGCTGATTGCGGTCCTGCGCGGCGCCGTGGTCTTTATGGGCGACCTGATGCGTAAGATCGAGCTGCCGACCAACATCGATTTCATGGCTGTTTCGAGCTACGGCGACGGTGTGAAGTCCTCGGGTATCGTGCGTATCATTAAGGACCTGGATATCGACATCCGCGGTCGCGACGTGCTGATCGTCGAGGACATTCTGGACTCGGGCCTGACGCTCAAGTATCTGATGAAGAACCTCGAGAGCCGCAAGCCCGCTTCTCTGGAGGTCGCCGCCTTCCTGTGGAAGGACGTTGAGGACCGCGTCTCGGCCATCACGCCCAAGTATGTTGGAACCCATTGCCCCGATGCCTTTGTGGTGGGCTACGGCCTCGACTATGCCGAGCGCTATCGCAACCTTCCGTATCTGGGCATTTTGAAACCGGAGGTTTATTCGTAAGATGCCCGACGACCGTAACGACAACAATTCCCAGACTTCCCGGGACCCAAAGATCCCGGGGATGCCCGGAGGCAAGAAGCCCACGCGTACGGGCTGGCTGTATTTTATTTTGGCTTGCGCACTTCTGGGCTACGCCTTCTTTAACATGGGCTCCGGCTTTGCCAATTCCAGCAATACCGTAAAGCTCGCGACGAGCGAGATGGTGAGCGCCATCAAGCAGGATCGCGTCGAAGATCTGACCTATACGGTTCAAGACGGAAGCGTGACGGGTCATTACTGGAAGACGAAGAAGGACAAGGGCGATACGAGCGAGCTCAAGAGCTTCTCCTCGACCTATGTCGGCTCCGATTCGCTTGCTGAGCTCATGGCGGAGCACCCCGACACTAAGTACATCGTCAACACCAACGATCCCGATTTTTGGGGCGACTTGGCGATGAGTGTGCTTCCGACGATCGCCCTTATCGCCATCATGTTCTACTTTATGCGCCAGATGATGGGCGCCAACAACAGGAACATGCAGTTTGGCAACACCCACGCCAAGACCAACGAGGCCACGCGCCCCAAGGTCAAGTTTGAAGACGTTGCCGGCGTGGACGAGGCAGTCGAGGAGCTCGAGGAGATCCGTGACTTTTTGAGCGATCCGGATCGCTATCGCAAGCTGGGCGCCAAGATCCCGCGTGGCGTGTTGCTGGTTGGCCCTCCGGGCACCGGTAAAACGCTGCTGGCCAAGGCCGTTGCCGGCGAGGCGGGCGTGCCGTTCTTTAGCATCTCGGGCTCTGACTTTGTGGAGATGTTCGTGGGCGTCGGCGCCAGCCGCGTGCGCGACCTCTTTAAGGAGGCCAAGTCTCAGGCCCCGTCGATCATCTTCATCGATGAGATCGACGCCGTGGGACGTCAGCGCGGAGCCGGCTTGGGCGGCGGTCACGACGAGCGCGAGCAGACGCTCAACCAGCTGCTGGTCGAGATGGACGGTTTTGAGGAGAGCGAGTCGGTCATCCTGATCGCTGCGACCAACCGCCCTGACATTCTGGATCCGGCGCTGCTGCGTCCCGGCCGTTTTGACCGTCAGGTTACGGTCGACCGTCCGGACGTGAAGGGCCGCGAGCAGATCTTGCGCGTGCATGCCGAGAACAAGCCGATGGACGAGGACGTGAAGTTTGAGAAGCTCGCCCAGATGACCGTTGGCTTTACCGGCGCCGACCTGGCGAACTTGCTCAATGAGTCTGCACTGTTGGCTGCCCGCCGCCATCGTTCCGTGATCTCGATGGACGAGGTCGAGGAATCGATGGAGCGCGTGATTGCCGGACCGCAGCGCAAGGGTCGCGTGATGACCGAGGCCGAGCGCACCACGATTGCCTACCACGAGAGCGGTCACGCTTTGGTGGGCCATATCCTGGAGCACTCCGATCCGGTCCACAAGATCTCGATCGTCAGCCGCGGTCAGGCCCTGGGCTACACGCTGCAGCTTCCGCAGGAGGACCACTTCCTCAAGACCAAGAACGAGATGCTCGACGAGCTCGCCGTGTTCTTGGGCGGTCGCGTTGCCGAGGAGCTCATGTGCGACGACATCACGTCGGGCGCGAGCAACGATCTGGAGCGCGCGACCAAGATGGCGCGCGAGATGGTCACACGTCTGGGCATGAGCGAGGAGCTGGGCACGCAGGTCTTTGGCGAGGCGCAGCATCAGGTGTTCCTGGGCCGCGATTATGCCGATCATCAGGATTACTCCGAGGAGACGGCGCGTCGCATTGATATCGAGGTTCAGCGCATCATGCGCGAGGCCCATCGTCGTGCGGCCGAGATCCTGGATGCCCGTCGCGATCAGCTCGATCTGATGGCGAAGGTGCTGCTCGAGCGCGAGACCGTCGAGGGCGACGCCGTGAACGCCCTGCTCGATAACGAGTGGGACGCCTACCTTGAGCGCGAGGACGATATCCTGGCGGCCAAGGAGGAGCGCAACGCCAAGGCTGCCGGCATGCCGACCAAGAAGCGTGCGCCTCGCATGAGCGAGGAGGAGCTTGCGGCCGATGCCGCCGCATTTGCGCAGGCGGCCATGCAGGAGGATGCCGAAGTCGCATCCGATGATGCCGCCGATGACCGTGCCGTCAATGCCGGTGCCGACACCGACAAATAGTCTTTGTGGCGAAAGCCTCCGCGGGGAAACCTGCGGAGGCTTTTTCTTTTGAGCGATATGGGGCCGTCTGTTGATTGGGGACAGACTAAAATGAGCGTTTTCACGCATTTAAGTCTGTCCCCAATCAACATTGCTGCGGCACTTTGCTCGGCTAAAGCGTACAATAGCGCCTATGCGAAAGGGGAACAGATGATCAACGAAACTATGTATGCTCGCGGTGCGGAAAGCTCCATCATCCGTGAGATTTTTAGCTATGGCCTTGAGCGCAAGGCGCAGATCGGTGCGGAAAACGTATTTGATTTTTCGCTGGGCAATCCGAGCGTTCCGGCACCCGCTGCTGTGGCGGAGTCCATTAAGAAGGCCCTGGAGCTGCCGAGTGACCAGTTGCACGGCTACACCCCCGCTCCGGGCCTGCCGCAATGTCGAGCAGCCGTCGCCGAATCGCTCAACCGCCGCTTTGGAACGAACTATGAGGGTAAGGACGTCTTTATGACGGTGGGTGCCGCGGCTTCGCTCACCTGCACGCTCAACGCCGTTACGAACCCGGGCGACGAGGTTATTGTTATCGCCCCGTACTTTCCGGAGTATCGCGTTTGGATTGAGAAGGCCGGCTGTACGTGTGTTGAGGCGCTCGCCGATGAAGATACGTTCCAGCTGAGCGTGGACAACGTGCTCAAGGCGATTACCGATAAGACGACTGCCGTCATCATCGACTCGCCCAACAATCCGACTGGTGCCGTATATACACGCAACACGCTGACGCGACTGGCCAATGTTCTGCGCGAGGCCAACGCTCAGCGCGATCCCGAGAATCCGATTATGCTCATCTCGGATGAGCCGTACCGCGAGATCGTGTACGGTGCCGAGGTGCCTTGGGTGCCCTCGATCTACGAGCACACCATCGTGTGCTACTCGTATTCCAAGTCGCTGTCGCTGCCGGGTGAGCGCGTGGGGTGGATCTTGGTTCCCAACACCAATCCGCAGGCTGCCCGTCTGATGCCGGCTGTTGCGGGCGCTGCCCGTACGCTGGGTTTTGTATGCGCACCGGCACTCTTCCAGCGCGTGATCATCGATTGCATCGATGAGCCGAGTGATGTCGGGGCCTATGCCCGCAACCGCACGGCGCTCACCGATGCTTTGACGGACTACGGCTATACCTATGTTGAGCCGGACGGTGCTTTCTACCTGTGGGTGAAGGCACTCGAGCCCGATGCGAATGCGTTTTGCGAGCGCGCAAAGAAGTATGAGTTGCTTGCGGTTCCCTCGGACAGCTTTGGTATGCCGGGTTGGTTCCGCCTGGGCTATTGCGTGAGCTACGAAACGATTGTCAATTCGCTACCCGCTTGGAAACAGTTGGCGGACGAGTATCGTTAAAAGTAAAGCGCTCTGCCTACAATGTTTTACGTGAAACGGGGTTTGGTGTTAAGCCGGACCCCGTTGTCATGGACGTTGTGTCTTTGGGATGGAGTGGTTTTACGACTATCGAAGGCTATGCGTACAATGAATATAAGCGACGGCCGTGCCAGATAAGGAGACCTGATGCCCTACCTGCTTTCTTGTGACATTCATACCCATACGATGTTCTCTGCGCATGCATATTCGACCATTGAGGAGAATGTGTACTGGGCGGCAGAGCGTGGTCTGCAGGTGCTCGGATCTGCCGACCATTTGAGCTCTATGGTTACGGCTTGCCCCAATGACCTGCGCAGTTACCAGTTCTTTATCAACCAGGATATCTGGCCGCGCATTTGGAGCGGCGTGCTGGTGCTGCGTGGTGCCGAGGCCGATATCGTTTCGCTGGACGGAAGCCTGTTTGGCGAGGACACTCCTGTCACGCTCGATATTGCCGGCGATTCGTACAGCCGTCAGCATTCGTTGTTCGATTTGGTTACGCGAAATTTGGATTATTTGGTTGCGAGCGTGCATAATCCGCAGATTGCTGAAGGCGCGACGCTGGCCCAGACGACCGAGATGTATATCAATGCCCTGGAGCACCCCAAGGTGTTCATGCTGGGTCACACGGGGCGTTCGGGCGTGCCGTTCGATATCGACGAGGTGCTGTTGGCAGCTAAGGCCAAGCACAAGATTATCGAGATCAACAACCATAGTCTTGAACACGGTGTTGACACTGAGCATTGGGCCGTATGCCGCAAGATCGCCGAGCGCTGCGCCGAGCTGGGCGTGGGCATTGGCGTGTCAACCGATGCCCACATTGGCATGGCCATTGGCAAGCTCGATCACGCGCGCAAGATGCTCGACGAGATTCACTTCCCGCTGGATTTGATCGTGACGCGCGACCGCGAGACGCTGCTGCGCGAGATGGCGGCAGCCGGCGTGTGCGATCTGCGCAATGGGATGTAGCGGAGTTTATAAACCAAGCGAAGGGGGCGGCCCAGGCGGGTCGCCCCCTTTCTTGTGCCAAAAATCTACTGAGGTTGGTTAGCGGCGTTCGAGGACCGCTACGGTTTCGGTGTGGTCGGTGTGAGGGAACATGTCTACGGGCGTGATCTTGAGCAGGCGATAGCCTTCGTCGAGGAGCTGATGCAGGTCGCGCTCTTGAGTTACGGGGTTGCAGCTGATATAGGTGATGCGGTGCGGCTTAAGCGCGCAGGCAGCTTCGAGGAACTCGGGGGTAGAGCCGGCGCGCGGCGGATCGATGGAAAGGACATCGACCCGCTCGTTGTTATCGACGGCATCCAGGATGTAATCGGTGGCGTCGTCGGCCATAAACCAAGCGCTGCGGGTGAGGCCGTTGAGCTCGGCATTGCGACGTGCGTCGGCAATGCCCGCCGGGTTGCGCTCCACGCCGAGCAGCATAATGCCGATACCCTTGTTCTGGGCATCTTTAGCTGCGCAAAGACCTATGGTACCGCTGCCACAGTAGGCATCCATGAGCACATCGCCCTGGTGCAAATCCATGCCGTCGATAGCGAGCTGATAGAGCAGCTCGGTCTGTTGCGGGTTGGTCTGATAAAACGCGGTGGGGGAGATGTCGAATTCGCAGCCGAGCAGCTGGTCGCGCATGCATTCGGCGCCATACACGATGCGGGTTTCCTCGCCGAGGATGGCGTTGCCGGGACGTCCGTTGATGTTTTGGGCGACGGTGACGATGCGCGGATCGAGTGCGGCGACAGCCTCAAAGAACTCCTGCGCATGCGGCAAGTCGCGCTGAGCGGTCACGAGCGTGACCATGACCTGGTCGGTACGCCAACCGCAGCGGACGACGGCATAGCGGAGCAAGCCCAGATGCTTGTCCTCGTTAAAGGCGGGAATGTGCAGGCGCTCAGCTTCACGCGCGATGCCGTTAAGAATTTGTCGGGCGCCCGGTGCCTCGACGGGGCATTCGGGTACGGCAACGATCTTGTGCGTGCCGCGCTCAAAGAAACCGCAACGGACAGCGCCCTCCTTACCGGGAGCAAAGGGAGTGGCGGCCTTATGGCGAAAACCGCGCGGCGCAGGATATTTGCCCGGGTCGCCCAGGGTGACACCCATGCCACGAATAGGATCTACAGCAATGCCCTCACGCTCACAAAGCGAAGCAAAAAGCTCCTCCATAGCAGCCTGCTTGGCGGCGAGCTGCTTCTTATAAGGACGATTGAGCGCCGTACACCCACCGCAAGCTTTCATGATGGAACAAGGAGACTTGGGGTCCACAGCCTTACGCGCAGACGAAGCCAGATCTTTATGCAAGCGCTTGGAGCGAGTCTGAGATGCCTTATCTTCGTTCCGACGAGAGCCGGGACGCTTGGCCTTAGCCTTGCCCTTGGCCGACTTACCCTTCGCGTCCTGAGACGACTTGGATTTCTTAGAAGATTTTTTCTCCTCTGACCCCTCAGCCGCCTCGATCAAAGCACGACGAGCCTTACGCTCCGCACGAGATTCTGCCATGAATTAACCCCACTATTAAATAAAAGAAAAGTCCGAAGCAATTGTACCGTGCATTCAACGTGCCCGTTTGGAGAGGAGGCTATTTAAGGTTTCGAGCACGTTGTCTCCCGGCTGAGTGGCGCCCGGCGCGGAGTTTAATTTGTCGCGAGTTCCGCACGAACAGGAGGCCACTTAATGTGGCCTCCGTCGTGAGCAGGACTGTAGAGCAGCAAATTAAACTCCGCGCCGGGCGCCACTCAGCCGGGTGCTCCAACCTAGTGCTCCACGCGTGCTTTCCGTCTTGCGCAGGACTGTAGAGCAGGAAACTTAATCACGCGCCGCTCCCCGCCCACGCCGGGCAACCTCTCCCTTGTACTTTATCAAGGTAGAGTGTATGATTCTGAGCGTTACATGACTCACTTTACCTAACTAAAGTGCCATCAAGGGGGAATACTATGAATACCGATATGTCTCGTCGTCAGTTTGTTGGTCTAGCCGGCTCGCTCGCCACGGTGCTTGGCCTTGGTCTTGTCGGTTGCGGCGGTGGTGCCGGCAAGGGCTCCGCTGCTGGTTCTGCCGCGGCCAAGGACGTGAAGGGCGCTGCGGAGTCCAAGAAGCTCGTGGTGGGCTTTGATAAGTCCTATCCTCCGTACGGCTTTGTGGGCGACGATGGCGAGTACACCGGCTTTGATCTCGATCTTGCCAAGGCTGTTGCCGATAAGCAGGGCTGGGAGGTCAAATACGAGGCCATCGATTGGGATGCCAAGGACACGCTGCTCAACTCCGGCGCCATCAACTGCATCTGGAACGGCTTTACCATGGAGGGTCGCGAGGACGACTACACGTTTTCCGAGCCGTACATGCTCAACGAGCAGGTGCTGGTGGTCAAGAAGGATGCGGGTATCAAGAGCTGGGACGATCTTGCCGGCAAGACCGTGATTACCCAGACCGATTCCGCTGCGCAGGATGTGCTCGAGGGTGACCAGAAGGATCTGGCGGCGACGTTTGCCACGCTCGACACGATCGGCGAGTACAACACGGCCTTTATGCAGCTCGAGAGCGGCGCGGTCGATGCCGTGGCTTGCGACCTTTCGATTGCCCAGTATCAGCTTGCCGCCAAGCCCGATGCTTATACGCAGCTTGATGAGCCGCTGTCCAGCGAGCACTACGCCGTCGGCTTTAAGAAGGGCGACACCAAGTCGGCCGACGCCGTGACCGAGTCGCTCAAGGCGCTCTACGAGGACGGCACGGTTAAGGACCTGTGCGACAAGTATTCAAGCTATGGTCTATCTTTCGATAATTGGGTGCTCAAGTAATGTCTATTCAGGTCATGATGCAAATGCTTGGCCAGGGATTCTTGGTCAGTTTGCAGTTGTTTGTGCTGACGCTGCTGGGGTCGATTCCGCTGGGAATCCCCGTGGCGTTTATGCGCATGAGCAAAATTGCGCCGCTCCGCTGGATTGCGCGCATCTACATTTCGGTCATGCGCGGTACGCCGCTCATGCTGCAGATGTTTGCCATCTACTTTGCCCCGTACTACGTGTTCGGCATTTCGCTCACGCCCGATTCCAAGTGGACGGCGTGCGTCGTAGCGTTCATCATCAACTACGCCGGTTACTTTGCCGAGATCTATCGCTCGGGCCTGCAGTCCATTCCGCGCGGTCAATACGAGGCAGCCGAGGTGCTGGGCTATTCGCGCATGCAGACGTTTCTGTATATCGTGATGCCGCAGGTCGCCAAGCGTATTCTGCCGGCGATGGGCAACGAGATCATCACGCTGGTCAAGGACACGTCGCTGGCGTTTGCCATTGGCGTGGGTGAGATGTTCTCGACGGCCAAGGCGCTGGTCGCCTCGCAGGTGAGCATGGTGCCGTTTGCGATCGCGGCGCTGATCTACTGGATCTTTAACTTTGTGGTCGAGATGCTGCTGGGCGCCGCCGAAAAGAAGCTGGACTATTATCATGACTAGCTCAGTGATGAAAATCGAAAGCGCGCGCAAGGCGTTTGGCGGCAATGAGGTGCTCAAGGATATCTCGCTCGAGGTCAAGCGTGGCGAGGTCGTGGCGATTATCGGGCCTTCGGGTGGCGGCAAGTCCACGCTGCTGCGGTGTGCCACGCTGCTCGAGACACTCGACGGAGGATCGCTCTCGTTTGGTGGCCTTGCCGTTGCGACGGATGCGGGCTCGGGCGCGGTCTATGCGAAGGGCGATGTGCCCAAGCGGGCACGCTCGCGATTCGGCCTGGTGTTCCAAAATTACAACCTGTTCCCGCACTATACCGTGATGAAAAACATCATCGACGCGCCGATCCGCGTGCTTAAGCGCCCGCGCGAGCAGGCGGAAGCTCGTGCGCGCGAGTTGATCGCGCAGATGGGGCTTACGGGCAACGAGAACAAGGTGCCATGTGAGCTTTCGGGCGGCCAGCAACAGCGTGTGAGTATCGCCCGCGCCTTGGCGCTCGATCCGGAGATCCTGTTCTTTGACGAGCCGACCTCGGCACTCGATCCCGAGCTGACGGCCGAGGTACTGCGTGTCATTAAAGACCTTGCGGCGCAGAATATGACGATGGTAATCGTGACCCACGCGATGCAGTTTGCGCGCGATGTTGCCGATCGCGTGGTCTTTATGGACGGAGGCCGCATTGTCGAGGAGGGTCCGGCCGAGCAGGTTATCAATCACCCGCGTGAGCAACGTACCCGTGAGTTCTTGAGCCGTATCGAGGGGTAGGCTCAGGTATTTACTCAACTATTAATTGAGGCGAAGCCGCCGCAGGTCTTACGGTCTGTGGCGGCTTTTTGTTTGCATCGACGGGGTTCAATAATCGCCTCACAAGCTTGTCTCTTCCTCTCGCCGCCTGTATTCATACGTGCGCCGAAAGGTATGCATGGACAGCCGCCCGTGAGGGTAGGGTGGTGGCATAGGACATTTGGAGGGTGAGTCGGCTCGGCTGCCGACCATGCTGCTCCCGGGATGGCACCGACCGCGAACTCTCCCCGTTGGCGTCGCGCATTGCGCGCGGCCCTGCAAGGAGGTCATCATGGGTGCTCCCAAGACCGGTAACGTAAGGAACGTGGTGCTCGTAGGCCAAGGCGGGGTGGGCAAGACTTCACTCGCCGAGGCCATGCTCCACCTTTCCGGCAAGACCGCCCGCCTGGGCGGCCACGACGGCACCAAGCCCACGCTCGACTATGACCCCGAAGAGGTCAAGCGTGCATTTTCCATCTCGACGACCATCGCGCCGATCGACTGGAAGGGCGCGCGCATCAATGTGCTCGATGCCCCGTGTTACCCCGATTTTATCGGCGACGCCTTTGCCGCGATGAGCGTCTGCGAGACGGCTCTGTTTGTGGTCGACGCCGAGGCCGGCCCGCAGCCTACGACGGTTAAGCTCTGGTATGCCGCCGAGGACCTGCGCCTGGCGCGTGCGGTGTTCGTAAACCGCCTGTCGCGCTCCGAGGCCAGCTTTGCGACCACGATGGACCTGCTGCAAGAGCGCTTTGGCACGCGCCTGGGCGCCGTAACCCTTCCCTGGGGCGAGGGCGAGGACTTTGACGGCATCATCGACCTGGTGCGCATGAAGGCGCGCCATTGCAACGGCACCGAAGCCGTTGAGTCGGAGATTCCCGAGGAGTATCGTGCCCAGGCCGAGGAAGCCCATGACCATCTGTGCGAGCTGGTGGCCGAGGCTGACGACGAACTGATGATGAAGTACTTGGAAGGCGAGGAGACGCTGACGCAGGAGGAGCTTGAAGGCCTGCTGTCGAAGGCGATTGCCGAGCGCATCTTTGTGCCGGTCTTTGCGGGCGATTGCATTAAGGAGCAGGGCGTCAACTCGCTGATGGACGACATTGCCACATACTTCCCGGCGCCGACGGACTACGGCGAGATGCCGCTCATCGACGGCGATTCGCTCAAGATTTCGAGCGACGATGATCGTCCGGTGGCGTTTGTGTTTAAGACGTTGGCCGATCCGCAGCAGGGTCGCATCAGCTTTATCAAGGTGCTGACGGGTACGCTTGAGCCGGGTCTTGAGCTGATCAACGCGCGTACCCGCAAGAGCGATCGTCTGGCCCACCTGTATGTGATGTGCGGCCGTGACATGACCGAGGTCGGTCACGCCTATGCCGGTGACATCATCGTGGCGCCCAAGCTGGCTGCCGAGACGGGTGACACACTCTCCATTACCGGTAAGGTCGAGGCGGCGGCGTTTAAGTTCCCCAACTCGCAGTACCGCATTGCCATCGAGGCCGAGAACCGTGGCGACGAAGAGAAGCTCTATACGTTTATCGAGAAGGCGTGCAAGGCTGATCCGACCATGAGCATCGATCGTGACGAGGAGACCGGCCAGACCATCATTTCGGCGGTGGGTGAGGCGCAGGTTTCGGTGCTGCTCAACCGTTTGGAGGATCGCACCAAAGTCGTGGCCAAGAGCGTGCCGATCCGCATTCCGTATCGCGAGACCATTCGCCGTACGGCAAGTGCCCAGGGCCGCCATAAGAAGCAGACCGGCGGCGCCGGTCAGTACGGCGACTGCTGGCTGCGCGTGGAGCCGCTCATTGGGCCCGACGGCACGAGCGACGGCTATGAGTTTGTGGACGAGGTCGTGGGCGGCCGCATTCCGCGCTCGCTGATCCCCGCCGTGGACAAGGGCGTCCAGGAGACCATGAAGGACGGCATCATTGCCGGCTATCCGCTCACGGGCATTCGCGTGGCTGTGTACGACGGCTCGTATCACAGCGTCGACTCCAACGAGATGGCGTTTCGCGCGGCGGCTCGCATCGGCCTGCGCAAGGCATGCGCCGATGCCGACCCGGTGGTGCTGGAACCCATCGAGGAAATCACGGTGACTATCCCCGAGAGCTACGCCGGCGCCGTGATGGGCGACATCTCGGCATCGCGCGGTCGCGTGACGGGCATGGAGACCGATGAGCGCGGCGATACCGTGGTTATTGCCCAGGCGCCGCTGGCCGAGCTGACGGATTACTCGACGCGCCTGCGCTCTATCACGCGCGGCACGGGTGACTTTACCATGAAGCCCGCAGGCTATGAGCAGGTGCCTTATGACGTTCAGGCCAAGCTGGTCGAGCGCTATGAGGAGGGCCGCGCCAAGTAACGCGTGGTTTTGCCTGCAATATAGGTGCTGACGAAAAGGCCGCCCTGGGTAACCGGGGCGGCCTTATTTGATCCCTTGAGGACGGAGGAAAACGGATCATTTTTTGGGTTACGGGCGGCGCGGTCGGCACTAGCCTCCGGATGCCTGGTTGCGGCCGGTGGCGTAGTCGATCTGCACGTGCGGCTGCAGGTTGTAGCAGTATACGTGGAAGCAGAGGGTCTTGCCGTGGTCCTCGACCGATTGCGCCTCAAGGCGCACGCCGCGGCAGACAAGCTCCTCTTCGTTGTACATGGGCGTGACGCGGTAGAGAACATGGTTGCCCGTGTCGTGGATGTAGTTAAGAATCTGCTCTTCAAACGGTAGCATGCCCGTCTCGTTGAGATAACGCGTGCCGGTGAGGAGATTTTTGCGGTTGGCGTTTTCGCCGCAGAGCGACCAAGCGATGAGGTGGCAGCGATTGTAGAGGCTCTGGCCTGGAATAAAGTCGTAGCGCTGCTGGTGCCAACCGGCAGGGTGGATGCGCGAGATATCGCCGCGCTTTCCCTGTCCGAGCGACTCGGGGCCTACGCAGGCGAGCGCCTTGCGAGTACGGCCCAGGCTGTCGAGCTTGGAGAATTTCCTAAAGCAGCCCTCTTCGGTGGCGCGATCGTATTCATCGAGTGTGAATGATGGCGTGCCGAGCGGGTGCGTGCTGTCGGCGCGAAGGGCAACGTAGGGGTTGCCGGCGTAGTCGGGAATGCTGCTGAGGTATACGCCGCGGGCGCGGTTAAGGTCGGGGTTTTCGACCTCGTCGATGGGGGTGGTGGAGCTGTCCTCGGAAGCGGCGTCACCGGTGTCGGGTGCGGCGGATTCGGAGCCATCGCCGGAGTCCTCGGAGCTGGCTGTTCCCGATTCGAGCCGGGCGACCAGGTCTGCCTCGTTGCCGGTGCGCTTGGGACTCTCGTTTTGCTTCTCGGCCAGAGCTACCGCCTGTTCATCGCTTTGCGGTGACAGCAGCTTGGGAGCTCCGTCGAGCGATCCCGTAAACAGCGCAAACCCCAGCACCACGGCGGTGCCGATGGAAAGGACTTGCTTGTAGGCGGACTTGCGCGACATTGAGGCTCCTGGCTAGACGGTTGGGAATCTACCAGTCTAGCAGGAGCCGGCAGGGGCCGTTCTATCGAACAAATACTTAAGATTTGGAACAAACGCTACTGGTTCATTTGCCTCATATGGAGCTGCGGCGGTTGTGAATGTGGGGCTATTCAGCGTTTCACCAGATAAAACCTGCCAAAACAAACCCGTCCCTTATTGGCAGGTCAGTTAACGCAGTCCAGGTTGAGCATATGCGAGCGAGCGGGCTCCGGGTGCGGCAAGGTGACGTGAAACAAGCGGGCGCTGACCTTTTGGTCGCGCCCGTGCAGTTGAACGTCAGATTGCCGCACCCGGAGCCTGCGCAGCGCCGAGCAGTTACGCCGTTTGTAAAACGGCGTAACCTAAAGGTTCATGTTGCCGTGGATGTAGGGGGTAACCTCGGGGGAGATATGGTCGCAGCCCAGCCCGCGCAGCGCGGACTCGATGGCGGCGGGCAGCGGGGTCTTGCCCTCGGCATCGACGGCGGTGCCGCCGAGCGCGGCAATCTTGGCGACATCTGCGGGTGCGGCCTCGATATGCATGCAGCCGCCGACCAAGCGCGCGCGTACCTGTGCCAGGTCAAGATCGTGCAGGTAGTCCTCGCAGGTGCGGATCAAATCGACCTTCTCGCGCGTAAGCTCCTCGCCCGTGGGGACGCGGGTGGCAAGACATGCTCCCGCCGGCAGGTTCCAAACGGGATAGCCCCATGCGCGCAGCAGCTCGCGCTCTTCGTCCTTGGTAAAGCCGACCTCCATGAGAGGGGAGCGTACGCCGAGCTCTTCTGCCGCACGCATGCCGGGGCGGTAGTCACCGCGATCGCTTGCATTGCTGCCATCGATGACGGTGGGAAAGCCGAGCGACTTGGCGTGGTTGACGATGGCGGTAAAGCCGGCGTGCTTGCAGTGGTAGCAGCGATTAGCATCGTTGCAGGCTACTTGGGGGAGCTGCAGCTGATCCACCGAAAGATTGAGCACGGGGAGCTTAAAATGCGGCCCCTCATTGGCCTGTCCATCAACGGACTGCTCAAACGAAGTCTGTTCGGGCGTGCCGATGAGCGGCGTGGTGAGATGGATGAGGAGGGTATTGGTAGGCATGATGCGGGCGCACACGGCGGCCAAAAAGCTGCTGTCAACGCCGCCGGAAAACCCGATGGCCACGCGCCCGTATGCCAAAAGCAGCTGTTCGAGCGCCGATAGCTTGTCTTGAAGCTCCTCTGCGGGTGCCGTGGTGTCTAAAATCATGAAACGTTCCTTATCGTTGAGTACTCGATCGAAAACTATAATCCTAATGCGTTACTTGCCATAAGACTTCTATCTGTGTAACGAAAGTGCAATATGGTATATACGTTATATACAAGTTGCCAAATGCGGTAGAGTTGCGGCAATGCGACAGCGAGAGTCGATGGGGGACCGATATGATCAAGGCTGTTATTTTTGACATGGATGGAACGCTGGTCGATACCGAGCGTTTGGGGATTAAGGCCTGGAAGGCAGGCGCCGCTGAGCTGGGGCTCGCGATTGATGAAGCGCTGATCCATCAGTTTATCGGCCGCACGCTGCCCGATGTTATGGACATCCTTGATGAGCATTACGGCAGCCATGAAACCACCGAGGCGATCTATCGTCGCCACAAGGAGATTCGCGACGAGATGGTCAAGACCGAACTGGAACTTAAGGCCGGTGCCGCCGAGTGCCTAGACGAGCTGCTGGCTGCGGGCTATCACGTGGGTCTAGCGACGTCGTCGCGCCTCGTTACGGCCGAGCGCAACCTTAAGATGGTCGGTCTTTTTGACAAGTTTGAAACGGTAACGTGTGGCGAGGACGTCGTGCACGGCAAGCCCGACCCCGAGATGTATCTGCTCGCCTGCGAGCGCGCGGGCTTTGCTCCCGAGGAATGTGCCGTGGTCGAGGATTCGCGCAACGGCTGCGTCTCGGGCATTACGGCCGGATGCCACGTCTTTGCCGTTCCTGATATCGTGCCGCTGCCGCAGGACGTGGTGGATGGCTGCGAGGCCGTGCTCGATACGTTGTTCGACCTTTCGGCGGCAGTTAAAGCCGCGCGCTAGACAATTGCGGCGTTGAAACGAGCAATTGCCCACGTTTGCGCCTAAGCAAAAGGGGCCCGGCAATGGTCGGGCCCCTTTTGCTTAGGCGGCGACATAGCATACTTGCGGGCGTGCTACAGATACGCACCGAGGTTGATGGCCGTGGCGTCGGTCTGGGTGCTTGCCTGGGTGCTGGCGCGCTCCAGTAGGAACGGACGTACCAGTTCTTGGCGGTTGATATCCTCGGCGGCGGTGACTGCGGTGACGGTGCGCGCGGCAGAGCCGATGTGGACGTGCTTGGTCTTTGCCGGGGCCTTGTTCTCGATTTGCTCCATGAGCAATTGAACGCCCTTGCGGCCAATCTCGTAGCCCGGGGGCGCTACCGTAGTGAGCGGGACCGATCCGCTCCAAGCGAGCGGGTTGCCATCGCAACCTGCTACGCGTACTTCCCCGGGGACGGCGATGCCTTTGTCGACCAGCGCCGAGATAACGCCCGAGGCCAGCACGTCGGTCAGACCGACGACAAAATCGGGGCGTTCGTCGGCGGGGCGCGCGGCGATTTGGGCGCCGATGCCGTAGCCGTCGGCGGCGGTATTCCATTCGCCGGCGTCGATGACTTCGATCTTGATATCGGGGTGTAGAGCGAGCGCTTTATGAATGCCAAGGACGCGCAGGGTGAGTTGCATAAATGCTGCTCGGCCGACGACGACAATATGGTGTGCGCCGCGGGCGATGGCGAGTTCGGCAATGATGCGACCCTGGGCCTCGTTGTCGGCCGCTACGTAGTAGCCGGGCTCGGAGCAATGGATGTCCAGGTGGACGATCGGCACGGGCATCTTGGCCATGACGGGGTGCCAGTCGGGGGATGCCATGGGCTGAACCATGACGCCGGACATCTGGGTGCCCATAAAGTAGCGCAGGTAATGGTCCTCGAGAATATCGTCGTTATCGGCGTTGGCGATGAGCAGGTCGTAGCCGTGCTTGCGGGCCTCGTTGTGGGCGCCGCTGGCGATTTGGAGCGAAAAGCCGTGATCGAGACGGGGGAGCACCAGGCCAAAGGACTTGGTGGCGCCGCCCGCGAGCTGACGAGCGCTTTGGTTGGGCAGGTAGCCAAGGCGATTGATGGTCTCGTTGATGAGCTTGAGGGTTTCGGGGCGCAGCTTTTCGGGGTGGTTGAGCGCGTTGGAAACCGTGCCCAGCGAAACTCCGGCCTCGCGCGCGACGTCGCTGATTTTTACCTTTGCCATAGCGGCCCCTTTGATGCGTTTCAAGTACAAGCCAGATTGTAGCATCCCAAACCAACCAAAAAGGGATAGGTTTATTTTGGCAGGTTTTATCTGGGGAAACGCTGTTGCCAACGCGACCACCACGAAGGGGGACAGGCGCCTTTGTGGTGGTTTGGACCGGCTGGACGTGTGTGCATCGAGTGGTATCTAAGTTGAGATACCACTTCTGGTATATCAGCTTGCGTTTGCGTGAGTACAATACTCGAACGTTATACGTCTCAGCGCCCCTTGTGCGTGGACGTCTTGCAGTCACGCGAACGAAGGGATTTATCTTATGTGCGGAATCGTCGGCTACACCGGCTCTGATATTGCAAAGAACATCCTGGTCACGGGCCTCAAGCGTATGGAGTATCGCGGCTATGACTCCTCGGGCGTCGCGCTCGAGGTGGGCGAGGGCGCCGCGGCGCACCTCGACGTCATCCGCCGCGTGGGCAAGGTCGCGGGCCTGGAGAGCGAGCTTTCCAACATTGACAGCGACGCTACCTGCGGTATCGGCCACACCCGTTGGGCCACCCACGGCAAGCCCTCCGTCGTTAACGCTCACCCCCACACCAGCTGCGACGGCCGTATCGCCATCGTCCACAACGGCATCATTGAGAACTTCGCCGAGCTGCGCGAAGAGCTGGAGGGTCGCGGCCACCACTTTAAGAGCGAGACCGATACCGAGGTCTTCGCGCATCTGATCGAAGAGGCCTATGCCGAGACGCACGACCTGATGGCCTCCGTGCGCGAGGCGTGCACCCACGTGGTCGGTGCCTATGGTCTGGCCGCCGTGTGCGCTGACGAGCCCGGCGTGATCGCCGTGGCCCGCAAGGATTCCCCGATCGTGGTTGGCGCGGGCGAGACCGGCTCCTATGTTGCTTCCGATGTCATCGCGCTCATCGACGCCACCCGCGATGTCGTGGTGCTCGAGGACGGTCAGTTTGCCAAGCTCACGCCCGCAGGCGTCGAGTACACCGACGAGGCCGGCAACGTTATCGAGCCCAAGGTCACCCACATCGACTGGGACCTGGACATGGCAGAAAAGGGCGGTTATCCCGACTTTATGCTCAAGGAAATCCACGAGCAGCCGCGCGTGGTGCGCGACACGCTGGTCGGTCGTATGACGCCGGCCGGCGAGCTCGACATCGACGAGCTGGGCCTTTCGCTCGAGGAGCTCAACGACATCGACCGCGTCTATGTGATCGCTTGCGGCACCAGCTATCACGCTGGCCTCATTACTAAGAATCTCATTGAGGGCTGGGCTCGCATCCCCACTGAGGTTGAGGCGGCCAGCGAGTTCCGTTACCGCAATCCCATCATTACGCCGACGACGCTTGTCGTTGCCGTGTCCCAGTCGGGCGAGACGGCCGATACCCTTGCCGCCATTCGCGACGCGCGCATCAAGGGTGCCAAGGTCTTCGGCATTACCAACGTGGTGGGCAGCCCCGTGGCGCGTGAGAGCGACGGCGTCATCTACACCAAGGCCAACAAGGAGATCGCGGTCGCCTCGACCAAGAGCTTCATCGGCCAGGTCGTGAGCCTCACGCTGCTGGCTTTGCTGTTGGCGCAGGTCAAGTACCGTCTGACCACCAAGCAGGCGCGCATGCTGTTCCGCGAGCTTTCCGATACGGCCGAGCAGATCCAGTGGATTTTGGATACCCAAACCGAGGCCGTTCATGAGGCCGCCCTGCTGTGCAAGGACGCGCAGTCGGCGCTGTTCGTGGGCCGTGGCATGGGTGCCGCTATTTCCTACGAGGGTGCGCTCAAGCTCAAGGAAGTCAGCTACCTGCACGCCGAGGCCTACGCCGCCGGCGAGATGAAGCACGGCCCCATCGCGCTGATCGACCCGGGCTTCCCTGTCATCGCCGTGGCCACCAAGAGTGCCACCTACGACAAGACCGTGTCGAACCTCATGGAGTGCAAGGCGCGCGGCGCTAAGGTCATCGTTGTTGCCACCGAGGGCGATGAGGAGATCAACAAGATCGCCGACTGCATCATCCGCGTGCCGGCAGTGCGCGACGTGTTCAGCCCCATCACGGCGAGCGTCCCGCTGCAGCTGCTCGCCCGCGAGGTCGCCATCCTGCGCGGCTGCGACGTCGACCAGCCCCGAAACCTGGCGAAAAGCGTCACGGTAGAGTAGTTGGTTCCGCCGTTCTAGCGACTAAGGCCCGGCTCCGCATCAAGTGAACTGCGCCCCAAATCTTGGACGCCCTAAATAGCGACTAGGCCGCAAGGGCCTGATTCCGGAACTCCTCCGGGGTCAGGCCCTTCAATCTTACCTGCCTCCGGCTCGTGTTCCAGTGGACTATGTATTCCTCCAGGTCGCGTTTGAAATCCTCGAACGTCTTCCACTCGCGGCCCCGGTAGAACTCGTCCTTGACGTGGCCGAAGAGCTGCTCGGTGGCGGCATTGTCGATGCAGTTCGCCTTCCTGGACATGCTCTGGACGATGCCGGCGGCCTCGAGCCTGGATGTGTACGAGGCGTGCTGGTACTGCCAGCCCCGGTCCGAGTGCATGGTCGGGGCGGCGCCCTCGGGGATCTTGGACAGCAGCTCGTCGAGCATCCTCACCTGCTGGCCCATGTCGGGCGTGGTCGATATGTCGCTCGCCACGATCTCCTTGGTGCAGAAGTCCAGCGTCGGGGCCCAGTAGGCCTTGCCGCCAGCCACCTTGAACTCGGTGACGTCCGTCCCCAGCTTCTGCCACGGGGCCCCGGCGTCGAAATCCCTCGCGATCACGTTCTCGAACGTTCTGCCGACGACGCCCTTGTACGAGTTGTACCTGTGGTAGGCCGTCTCGCGTCTGATCCCGCAGCGAATCCCCATCTCGCGCATCATCTTGAGCACGGTCTTGTCGGCTATCACGGCCCCCTCTTCCGCCCTGAGACACATCGCTATCTGCCGGTGCCCGCAGCCGTTGGCGGTGCGCGAGAAGATCTCGGCGGCCGCCTCCCGGAGCTCGGGGCGCGTGGGCCTCGGCGGGTGCGCGAGGGCGTAGTAGTAGGTCGACCTCTTGAGCTCGGCGCATGCGAGCAGGTGCCCGAGTGCGTGTCCCTCGGCGCGCAGGGCCGCGACCGCTTCGGCCTTCGCCCTGGTCAGAGCCCGTCCCTCTCGACCAGGGCGCGTAATTTTTTAGGTAGGCCACCTCGGCCTCGAGCCTGCGGCACCGCTCCTCGAGCTCCTCCTCGCGGGTCCGCGGCCTCGCCCTGGAACCGCTCGGCCGGCCCTTGGGCCTCGGGCGCAGGGCCTCCGCGCCGCCCCGGCGGTATAGCGCGCACCACTTCTTGAGCGGCGACATCGACATTATGCCGAACGCCGCCATCGCCTCGGTCTTCGTCATGCCGCCGTCGACGACGGCGGAGGCGGCGGCGACCTTCTGCTCGTATGTGTACCTGCCCTGCTTTCCGTCCATGCGCAGCAGCACCTCGCTCCCGAATGCGCGGTATATCTCCTGCCATCTTCTCACGGCTTCCGCGGGAAGCGAAAGGGCAATCGCGGCAGATTTATACCCGTGCCCGAGCTCGAAGAGCCCTATGGCCGCCTTCCTGGCCTCGGCATCATGCTTCACCCTCAAATCAACGCGCATAAAGAAAGCCTCCCATTTCTCATGTCCAAGAAATGGGAGGCAGTTCAAAGACGGAGCCGGGCCTTTTTTGCATTTGCCCAGATAAAATCTGCCAAAATGAACCTGTCCCTTTTTGGCAGGTTAGCGGAGCTTGCTGGTCTCGAAGTACTCGGGGAACTGGTCCAGAACCTCGGTTTGGTTGCGGAACATCATGTGCAGGTGCTTGCTGACCAAAAAGCTCGCTTCGATGGGGTCGCGACCGGCGATAGCGCGGCGAATCTGCTTGTGCTCGTTCACGATGTCCTGATTGTCGAGAACCTGCGTGGCAGCGCGCAGCCAGCGGAAGCGCTCAAGGTCGGCATTGGTCTCTTCGAGCCACGACCACACGGTGCTGCGACATGCGATGCTAAAAATCATGTGATGCATGAGGTTGTCGCTCAAAAAGAAGCCGATGCGATCCTCTTCGGCCATGGCCTTTTCCTGCAGCACGATGGCGCGGTCGAGCTGCTCGATGCCAGCCGACGTGGCGCGCGCGCAGCACTCCACGATCACCTGCTTTTCCAGATGTTCGCGGATGTAACAGGCACTCTCGGCAAGGGTGAGGTTGATGGGCGAGACGTAGGTACCGCTCTGGGGCACGGTGCGCACCAGGCCTTCCTGCGCCAAACGAACCAAAGCCTCGCGCACAGGGGTGCGCCCCATATCTAGGTCGTCGCAAAGTTGCTTGACGCCCAGCTTTTCGCCCGGCTTGTAGTCCAGGTAGACGATTTTGCGTCGAATGGTGTGGTAGGACTGGTCCTGTAGGCTCGTTTCCTGCTCGCCGACGTGCATCGATTCTTCCATAGCGCCTCGCAACTGTTCTATCAAACTCATATGTCAGTTGTTAATTATGCCGCGAATCAGCTCTCCGCGGTGGGTAATTCGGCTGTTGCCTGAGAACTATTGCGGCATCTTAGTCTGTGTTTGCGCAAGGCTGCGCTCAATGTTGCCGTATCATAAGCCGTCGCAAACGTGAAATAGAAAGAAGGAATCCCATATGCAACTGGCAAATATCGTACGCGAGCGCTGGAAAGGCGTCTTGTTCTGCCTAATCATCGCCATTCCCGCGACGTTGCTCGGCAAACAAATTGAGGTGGTCGGCGGTCCGGTATTTGCCATCCTCTTTGGCATGGTCCTGGCGCTCGTCTTTCCCAAGAATCGTCGCGAACAGCTCGCCGCTGGCGTCACCTATACGTCCAAAAAAGTCTTGCAGTACGCGGTTATCCTGCTTGGCTTTGGCATGAACCTCTCCCAGATTCTGTCCAAGGGCGCCCAGTCGCTGCCGATTATCGTGGCGACAATCTCGACCTCGCTTGTCATCGCCTTTGTACTCTGCCACGTTATGAACGTGCCGGGTAAGATCGCGACGCTTGTGGGCGTGGGTTCGTCGATTTGCGGCGGTTCTGCCATCGCCGCGACCGCACCTGTCATCGATGCCGACGATCGCGAGATTGCCCAGGCTATTTCGGTCATCTTCCTGTTTAACGTTATCGCGGCGCTCGTGTTTCCAACGCTCGGCGGCATGCTCGGGCTGACCAACGAGGGCTTTGGCCTGTTTGCCGGCACCGCCATCAACGACACCTCGTCCGTAACGGCCGCGGCGAGCGCTTGGGACAGCATGCATCCCGGCGCCAATGTGCTCGAGAGCGCCACAGTGGTCAAGCTCACCAGGACGCTTGCCATTATTCCCATCACGCTGGTCCTCGCATGTTGGCAGATGCATCTGGCGCGCAAGGCCGGCGGCGACGCCAAAAGCACGTTCTCCCTTAAACGCGCGTTTCCCATGTTTGTGCTGTTCTTTGTGCTGGCGAGCGTGATCACCACGGTGCTTCAGCTTCCCGCGTCCATCACGGCGCCCATCAAGGAGCTGTCGAAGTTCTTTATCGTGATGGCCATGGCGGCAATTGGCTTTAATACCGATATCGTCGAGCTGGTCAAAAAGGGCGGCAAGCCCATCGCGCTGGGCTTTTGCTGCTGGATTGGCATTGCGTGCATGAGTTTGGGAATGCAACACGTGCTGGGAATCTGGTAGAGAAGTAGCTTATTTGCGTGCTGCGTGCTGGTGAGCGCATTCTCACGGTGGAGCGATAGGAGCTCTTGCGGGTATGGCTTGTCCGCAGGTTTATAAGTCCCGAAGAGCTCTTATCGCCCCGCCAGGATGGCGATGCGGGGCAACACCTATACTCGCAGGACGGCGCTTTCTGCCCTATAGTGTTTGGTGAGCAATATCGTTCAATTTTGAAACACTCGGTCGTGCGACCGTCGGCGGTTGCACGTCGCTGCGGACAGGGGGCAAATCATGGATAGCGATGCCAAGCTGAACATCTTGACCGATGCCCTAGCTGCTGCCGGGGCCTCGGCATTGGCTATCGATGCGCGTGCGGCCGTCGCGATCTCGACCATGAATGACGCGGCGCTTGAGCGGGATGTGGCGGCTTTTGTCGCTGAGCGTCTCGACCGTATAGGAGACGGCGCGCGTCTGGTTATGGGGCGTGCGGGTACGCGCCTGAGCCTGACCGTTCGCCCCATCGACAAAGAGGGCGGGGGGCTTTGGGTCGTCGTGGTCCGCGAGGTGCGCGGTGCCGCGGCGCATGCGGGCATCGAGTGGCTCAACGCCGACGAGGTTGAGGCCCGCTACGAATCGAGCGCGTACGGCATCGTTGAGGAGGCGGCCTCGATGGCTGCGCCGGTTGCAGAGAGTTACGCGCGCGGTGTGCCCCTTATGCTCGAGGGCGAGCTGGGAGCGGGTCAGGTCGAGATCGCCAAGCGCCTCTATCTGGACGGTCCTTTTGCCGGTCAGCCCTTTGTTTCCGTTGCGCTCGATGAGCTCACCGAGCGCGGTTGGCGCCATGTGCTCAAAAGCGCCGAATCGCCGTTGTTCCAAATGGGGCTGACCCTTTGCATTGAGGGCTGGAATGCGGTTGGCCCCCAGCGCCTCCGCGAGCTGGTCTCCACGATGACCGACACCGCGTTGGCGACGCGCTGCCATGTGGTGCTGACAGCGAATGACATGCCGGGCGGCGGCGAAAGTGATCAAGCCGCGTTTGTGACCGAGCGCTTCGCCTGTGCGGTGAGCGTGGCGCCGGCAGTCGCCGAGCAGGGAGCCGCGTCGACGAAGGTTGCGCGCTATTTGGAATATCTCGCTGATGCATTTGAGACGGCAGCACCCACGCTGTCTGCCGCGGCGACGAAGACGCTCGATGCTTACCGCTGGCCGCGCAACTATCTGCAGCTCCGCGAGGTCTCGGAACGACTGTATATATTGGTGGGGACGGGCACGGTGGACCGCGCTGTGGCGGAGGAAGTGCTCGCCCAAGAGGACGTGATTAAGACCGCAACCTTTGGCGCCCCGACGCTTGAAAGTGACCTGTATATCCTGCGACCGCTGGCCGATACCGAGCGAGATATCGCGCATCTGGTTGTAGACCATCTCTACGGCAACCGAACCCGTGCGGCGGAGGTGCTGGGCATAAGCCGTACAACGCTGTGGCGCTTGCTGAAGGACGATGACCGTTGAGCGAGGCGCCCGTGACCGCACGCGACGCGTGTGCTACAGTCCAAAGCGTTATTGTTTCGATTTGGTTACGGCGTGCGAGGGCATATGGCTGAGACTTCAAAACCGAGCCGCAGAAGGCGGAGTGCCGCGCCGGTCAACCGACGCACAACATCGGTGACGTGGGGCAAACACGCCTCGGGGTTTGATGGCTCGTTCAAGCGCACTAAATACGGCTATCCTTCGGCAAGCGCCCGCTTGGCAATGCAGGCAGAGTCCTCGCTGTGGGGCCGCAAACGCGTGGTGGGCTCAAAGCTCAAGCACGACGGAACGCTCGGCTACATCAGCCGCGGGGCGGCTCGCCGCAGCGGGCTCAATCCCGCCGGCTGGCATCGCTACGTGCCGATCGTGGCCGCCGTTGCAGTGATCGTCATCGCGCTCGCTGCGCTCGGATATGCCGGCGGTGGCGCCAACTTGGACGCAATGTTTAAATCGCCCGAGCTCGCGCATGCAGGCACAGAAGTTGTCGAGGGCGCACAGACCCAGACAGGCGTCGCGCCCCAGCGCGGTATCGTTGCGGCGGCCTCCACCATCGCCGATGCGCAAAAGGACGAGGACGAACAGGGCGATGGCGCCGAAACGGCCCAGACGAACGAAACGACGACAACGGCGACGTCAATATAAGTTGCGAGTGGGGTAGCTAAAATAGCCCCGTCCCAAATTAGCCACCCCGCTGACGCTCCTGGGTTACCTTACGTAGATGATGTTGTCGCGGCGGGGTTTGGGCTCGGGTAGCGTGTCCTCGGCGTAGCCAAGAATGCAGTTACCGACACCGCGCAGACTGCCGTCGGCGGGCAGGCCCCAGCTGGCCAGCAGCTCCAGGCCCTCGGGCGAGTCAAAGACCTCATGCGCGCGGTGAATCCAGCACGAATCGACACCCAGTGCATAGGCGGCGTTGAGCAAGTTGCCCATGGCGAGCGAGCCGTCTTCCAGATGTGTGGGCACGCTGCGGTCAACCAGCACCACCACAACGGTCTTGGCGCCATAGAAGGGGTCGCTGTTGCTGCCCATGACTTGCGCGTTGAGCTGCGAGAGACGCTCGACGGTCGCGGGGTCGGTGACGGCGACAAACGTCACCGGCTGGCGGCCCATGCCGCTCGGTGCATATTGGCCGGCTTCGATAATACGTGCAAGCTTTTCGGCCTCGACGGGACGATCGCTGTATTTGCGGCAGCTGCGGCGGTGAATGAGTGCTTCGATGGTCTCCATGGTGTCTCCTTGCGGTGGCGTTGCAGATGCCCCGTTCATACCCGTTGGGCTCAAACGATAGACGGTCAATTGCCTGGCCAAAAGGATAGATTCCAATTGGGAAAGTAGGTTTGCATAAAAGTACCTTCAGAATGTGACAAACCGGTGGGATGGTTAAACGTTTTATCCCGTCTACCCTGCGGTTTTTTACCACTTGCCTAAATGATGCGCGCATAAGCTCTGATAAAGGTTTTACTAAAGGAGCACCAACGTTTATCAACGCGCCATGGTGGCGCCGGGCCAGGAGGTAACATCATGTTCCAGGCTGGAGATGTCGTCGAGACCGACTTCGAAGGATTTCTGAAGCTGCTGCGTTCCAAGACGCGCGCTTTCGTGTCGATCAATGATCACGAGTACTACATCACGCACACCGATGGCTATTGGCGTGTTCAGGATTGCGAGGCCCTCAACGATAAGGGCCACTTTACTGACTGCTCCGAGCTAGTCAACACGGTCTGCGAGGTCGTCGAACTGCCGTGGATCTGCGGCAAGAGCCTGCACGACAGCTTCTCGGGCGCCACGGTCTACGAGGCCGTCGCTGCTTAACAGCCAACAATCGATATTCTCTCGCAACCGCCGGCGCCGCCCCCGCGCCGGCGGTCTTTTTTGTCGATATGCTTATGTAGAGCCGACTATAAACAACGAGCTTATTGACGATAGTCAAAACTCGGACTAATGTAGAGATATAAATTGGTCAAAACTCGGACTATCGAATGGTGGGAGAGATGAATAGTGCAGTTAGCCTGGTCGATTTCGACCGGATGCTCAACGGGCTTGATCGTATCTATTCGGAGTTCGCGCGCGCCTGCGGTCTTTCGGACTGCGCCTACTGGATGCTCGTCGACACGAGTGCAGCGGGCGGAAGCGTTGCCGTGAGTCGGCTGACGAGTGAATGGTTCTACAGCAAACAGACCATCAATTCGGCGATCAAGACGCTTAGGGCGCGAGAGCTTGCGACGTTGGAGTTTGCCGAGGGCAGTCGTAAGAACAAGGTTGTGCGACTGACCGAAGAAGGCGTGCGGTTTGCCAGGCGCTACGCGTTACCGGCGCAAAAAGCCGAGCAACAGGCATTCGAAGCGCTCGAGCCGTGGGAACAGCGCGAGATCATGCGCCTGGTCGGTAAATTCTCCCATGTTCTGAACGAAGAGTGCGAGGCATTTAAACGGCAAGTGGCCGCCGAGAACGAGGCAGACGATAAGGGCGAGGGGGACACATGCGACTCTTAATGAGGTTTATGAGGCCGTATCGCGGTCTGATCGCGGTGACGCTGTTTGCGGTGCTGATAGATAACGTCGGTACGCTGTTGGTTCCCACGATGCTGGCGAACATGGTCAACACCGGTATTACCACGGGCGATGTCGACTATATTTTACGCAACGGCCTGTACATGCTTATCGCGACCGGCATGGCCAGCGGCGGCACGGTGTTGGGCTGCTATCTTTCGGCGCGCCTGGCCGCCAACGTGGCCTGCGATATCCGCAATGCCGTGTACGACAAGTCGCTCGAGCTGTCCGCCAGCGACTTTGAGCGCTTTGGCACGGGTTCGATGATCACGCGCTCGCTCAACGACATCAACGTGATTCAGCAAGCTGTCCTGCAGACGATTCAGTTGGTGCTGCCGGTACCGTTCTTGGCCGTGGCGGGCATCATCTTTGCCTGGTTTATCGATCCTGCCATGGGCACGCTGCTGGGCGTGGTGGTTGCGATCGTGCTGGTGGCGGCGGTCTTTACCGTTGCCAACGCCGCGCCGATCTTTATGCGACTGCAGAGCTTTATCGACCGTATGAACGTGGTGCTGCGCGAAAATATCGTGGGCGTGCGCGTTATCCGCGCATTTAACAAGGAGCGCCACGAGGAGCAGCGCCTGGACGAGGTGTTTAGCGATTACGCGGCCAACGCCATCAAGGTTAACCACCTGTTTGTGGGTCTCGACAGCTCCAGCTTCTTTTTGATGAACATCGCCGAGGTGGCGGTGCTGTGGGTGGGCGGCAACCGCGCGGGCGTCCATGCCATGCAAATCGGCAGCATCTCGGCCGTGTTGGAATACGCGATCCTGATCCTGTTCTTTGTGATGATGGCGCAGATGGTGATTCTGACGCTTCCGCGCGCTGCGGCGTGCCTCAACCGTGCGCAGCAGGTGCTCGAAATCGAGCCGAGCATTGTGGACGGCAAGTGCACGCTGGACACGTGCGCGGCGGAGCCTGTTGATGGTGCCGACGCGGTGGCCGTGTTCGACCATATGTCGTTCCGTTTTGACGATGCCGACGAGGACACCCTGTGCGACCTGAGCTTTGCCTGTCGCCGTGGCCAGACCACGGCAATTGTGGGCTCGACGGGTTCGGGCAAGTCGACGGTGGCCAAGCTCTTGCTCCGCTTCCACGATGCCACAAAGGGCACCATTCGCCTGAACGGCGTCGATCTGCGCGACCTTTCGCAAGGTGAGATTCGCGGGCATATCGCTTATGTGCCGCAGAAGGCGTGGCTGTTCTCGGGCACCGTTGCAAGCAACCTGCGCTTTGGCAACGAAGGCGCGACTGAGGCTGACATGCTCCATGCGCTGGAGGTTGCCCAGAGCACCTTTGTGCTCGACCAGCCCCAGGGGCTCGATACGCCGGTGGCCCAGGGCGGCACGAACTTCTCGGGCGGCCAGCGCCAGCGCCTGGCCATTGCTCGCGCACTCATGAAGCGCGCCGATCTATATATCTTCGACGACAGTTTTTCGGCCCTGGACTTTAAGACCGATGCGGCACTGCGCCATGCGCTGCAGGACGAGACGCGCGATGCCGCGGTGCTCATCATCGCCCAGCGCATCTCGACGATCTTGCACGCCGACCAGATCGTCGTGCTCAAGGACGGCGAGATCGTGGGCCTAGGCACGCATGGCGAGCTTATGGAAACCTGCGAGGTGTACCGCGCCATCGCGGAATCGCAGATGAAGGGAGGTGAGTAGCATGACCGAGGAGCTCAGGAAGCAGGCCAGCGTTGATGACGCCGTTGCCGCGGGACTGGTTGAGGAAACGGCTGCCGTAGCACCCGAGCTGGACGAGGCCGCCAAGGCTGCAGCCGAGCGCGAGGCTCGCCGCCAAGCGCTCTACGAGGAAAACGAACGCGCCGAGGACGAGCGCGCCCGCGCTGAGGCAGAGCGCATGCGCGATGTGGACGACGAGGACGAGGACGAGAAACCCCGCGACACCTGGGCGACGGTGCGCCGCCTGTGGAGCGAGGCTGCCGGTGACCATTGGCGCTTCTATATCGTGTTCGCGAGCATCGTGTTCTATGCCATCTTTAACACCGCTGCGCCGGCATATAGCGCCCGCGTGATCGATGAGCTGTGGGGCCACATTCAGGTGGCGTTTGCCAACAACGCTACCTTCAGCGTTACCTGGGAGAACTGCGGCAGGACCATCTTCATCTACTTTATGATCTGGACGGCCGCTGCCTCGTTCTACGCGCTCCAGAGCTTTTTGATGTCGAGCGTGGCCGAACGCCTTAACCTGCACCTGCGTAACCGCATCGCTCAAAAGCTCAACCGTCTGCCGCTTGCCTTCTTTGATGTGCATCGTCCCGGCGAGGTCGTCAGCCGTGCGACCAACGACTTAGACAAGATGTCTGAGAGCATGCAGCGCGGCTTGCTGCAGCTTCTGGTGTCGATCGGTACCGTGGTGGGCGCCGTGAGCGTGATGTTCGTGTTTAGCGTGCCGCTCACGCTTGTCTTTTTGTTCTTTACGGCGCTTTCGCTGCTGGTGACGAAGGTCGTTTCGCGCCGCACGCACGATGTGACGGGCGAGCGCCAGGAGTGGGTGTCCAAGATTACGAGCGCGGTCGAGGAAGGCTACTCGGGCCGTCTGGTGATCCGTGCGTTTAACCGCGAGCGCCAGAGCTCTGCCGAGGTGCACGAGGCTTCGAAGGAGCTGGCGCGCGTGAGCACCAAGGCCGACTTTATGATTAACGCCGTCGGTCCCGCGGTGCGTTTTATCGGCCGCTTGGCGCAAATCGTGATTGCGCTTGTGGGCTGCAGCATGTTGGTTGCCGGGCATATGACCGTCGGCGTGTTCCAGGCGTTCTTCCAGTTTATCTATGAGGCGTCCGAGCCCATGACGCAGCTGTCGTTTACCTTTAACTCGCTGCAGAGCGCTCTGGCGAGCGCCGAGCGTGTATTCGACCTGCTCGACGAGTCCGAGATGGAAGCCGATCCGTTGCCGGCGGCCGCCGCCAAGCTGCCGGGCAAGGTTGAGGGCCGTGTTGCCTTTGAACACGTGCGTTTTGGATATTCGTCCGACAAGCCGCTTATGCGCGACGTGTCGTTTACCGCCGAGCCGGGTCAGAAGATCGCGGTGGTGGGAACCACGGGTGCGGGTAAGACCACGCTCATCAACCTGCTCATGCGCTTTTACGAGATCGACGGCGGCCGCATTACGCTCGACGGCGTGGACACGAGCCGCATGGACCGCGGCGAGCTGCGCCAGCAGTTTGGCATGGTGTTGCAGGACGCCTGGCTGTTCGATGGCACCATTGCCGAGAACATCGCCTATGGCTGTCCCGAGGCGACGCGCGAGGAGATTGTCGCGGCCGCACGTGCCGCTCAGGTCGACTTCTTTGTGCGCACTATGCCGCAGGGCTACGACACGCGTGTGGCTAACGATGCCGAGAGCATCAGCCAGGGCCAACGTCAGCTGCTGACCATCGCGCGCGTGCTGCTCAACAACCCGGCGATCCTCATCCTGGACGAAGCGACGTCGAGTGTGGACACGCGCACCGAGCTCGCCATCGGCCGCGCCATGGACACGCTCATGCGCGGGCGCACGAGCTTTGTGATCGCGCACCGTCTGTCGACGATCGTCGATGCCGACCTCATCCTGGTCATGGATCATGGCAATATCATCGAGCAGGGTACGCACAAGGAGCTGCTGGCTGCCGAGGGCGCTTATGCCGACCTCTACCTAAGCCAGTTCGCATAAGGTGGCAAAGGGGGCGGTCCCGCATGTCACATCGAAAAGAAGGCGCGCCGGGGGCGGATTCCCCGGCGCGCCTTTTGTGCTGGCGTCAATGTTGTCGGTGGCCGTCCGCTTCTAGCGCTCGTCCACGAGCTTGGCGATGAGGGCTTTGAGCTCGGCCACCTCTTGCTCGAGTTCTTTGACGCGACGGGCGTTTTCGGTGATGCCCTGACGGTTGAGGGCGCTCTGCTCGGCGGCATCGTCGGGCATATACTCGCGATGCTGCTTGGCGTCGAAACTCTCCTCGAACACGCGGCAGCCGTTGCGCTTGATGATGCGCCCGGGCACGCCCACGACGGTGCAGTTGTCGGGCACGTCCTTGACGACGACCGAGTTGCCGCCGATTTTGACGTTGTTGCCAATGCGGATGTTGCCAAGCACCTTGGCGCCCGTGCCCACCGTGACATTGTTGCCCAGGGTGGGGTGGCGCTTGCCGGTCTCGTTGCCGGTGCCGCCGAGCGTGACGCCCTGGTAGAGCACACAGTTGTCGCCCACGATGGCAGTCTCGCCGATGACGACGTCCATGGCGTGGTCGATAAAGAAGTGCTTGCCGAGCTGCGCGGCGGGATGAATCTCGACGCCGGTGATATGGCGGGTGATTTGCGAGAGCACACGGGCGAGTGAGCGATGGCCGTGTTTCCAGAGCCAGTGCTCGGGCACGTGGTTCCACTTGGCGTGCAGACCAGGATAGGAAAGGAAGATGACCAGACCGTTTTGCGCGGCGGGGTCCTGCGCCTGGACGGTCTTGATGTCCTCGCGAATGGTATTGATAAAGCTCACTGGCCGCCCTCCCTTAGCGCCATGGCAATGCGATTCACTAAAGTATAGCGATTCGCTAGGGATTAGGAAGGGCGATTTTGCTGTGCTTTGGGCGACAAGTGTCAGTTATGCAAACTTGCTGGTAATGGAGTCATGCTTTTGTGGGGTTGCGCACGAGGGGGCGCCGCAACCGTATACTGGTCAACTTGGACGTGTCCGCGCCCACAACTGAGAGGTTTTACTTCATGGGTTTCATCAATTTTATCGCCGAGCTGCTTAAAGACCCGCGCACCGCGATTGCCAGCTGGATCGCCGCCGGCCCGCTTATGGCCTACGGCTGCGTGTTCCTGATCATCTTTATCGAGACGGGCGTGGTGTTCTTCCCGTTCCTTCCCGGCGACTCGCTGCTGTTTGCCTCGGGCTTCTTTGCCCATAATGGCGGCTTTAACATCGTGGCGCTTCTGGCCACCGCATGGGCCGCAGCCATCCTGGGCGATCAGTGCAACTTTATGATCGGCCACTTCTTTGGCCGCAAGATCATCGCCTCGGGCAAGGTAAAGGCCATGACGCCCGAGCGCATCAAAAAGTCCGAGGATTTCTTGGACAAGTGGGGCCATCTGGCCATCTTCCTCGGCCGCTTCTTCCCGTTCATCCGCACCTTTGTGCCTTTTATCGCCGGCATGGGCGGCATGCACTGGCGCAACTTCGTCGTCTTTAACGTGCTGGGTGGCATTACCTGGTCGACGGTCTTTACGCTGCTGGGTTACTTCTTTGGTGGCATTCCGTTTGTGCAGGAGCACTTTGAGCTGCTGATTATCGGCATCGTTGCCGTGTCGATCATCCCGACCGTGGTCGGTCTGGTTAAGGCCAAGCTGGGTAAATAGAACGCCTAGCTCGAGCCAGCGCGCAGACCGTACAGTTGAGGCCCGTCACCGCTTACGGTGGCGGGCCTTTTTGCTTCGGTCAAATGAAAATACTTTACTTAGTTAAAGAAAAGCGTTTTATCAGACGCGCGTGCGGAGTACAATCTCGTGCATGCGAATCGACGTGCCATCGGCTTTGATGCCGTTTGCGTGTCCCGTCCGGCTCTACGCTCCGGGCGTGTGACGTTGCGACGCGGTCGGCCTCGGTCCTTGCGTGCGGGTTCGCGAGTTTGCAACTGTGTACGTAAGGAGCGGCATATGACTGTCGAGAAGAAGGATATCGATTGGGGTAGCCTCGGCTTTGGCTACATGAAGACCGATTACAGCTACGAGGCCCATTGGAAGGATGGCGAGTGGGATGAGGGCGGCCTGACCACCGACCACACCCTGCACGTCTCCGAGTGCGGCGGCATCTTCCACTACTGCCAGGAGGTCTTTGAGGGCCTGAAGGCCTACACCGCCGAGGACGGCAGCATCGTCTGCTTCCGTCCCGATATGAACGCCGAGCGTATGTACAACTCCGCCCAGCGCCTCGAGATGCCCCCGTTCCCCAAGGACAAGTTCGTTGAGGCCGTCAAGCAGGTCGTCTCTGCCAACGCCGCATGGGTTCCGCCCTTCGGCTCTGGCGCAACCCTGTATGTGCGTCCGTTTATGATCGGCTCCGGTGACGTAATCGGCGTGGCTCCCGCTCCTGAGTACACGTTCCGCATTCTCGTGACCCCGGTCGGTCCGTACTTTAAGGGTGGCCTCAAGCCCGTTAAGCTGCGCGTTTCCGAGTATGACCGCGCGGCCCCGCACGGCACCGGCAACATCAAGGCCGGCCTCAACTACGCCATGTCCCTTAAGCCCACGATGGAGGCTCACCGCGAGGGCTATGCCGAGAACCTGTATCTCGACTCCGAGTCCCGCACCTATGTCGAGGAGACCGGTGGCGCCAACGTCCTGTTCGTGAAGGAGGACGGCACGCTTGTCGTCCCGCAGTCGCACACCGACTCCATCCTGCCCTCCATCACCCGCCGTTCGCTCGTTCAGGTTGCTCAGGACCTGGGCATGACCGTCGACCAGCGTCCCGTCGAGTGGGCCGAGGTCAAGGCCGGCACCTTTGTGGAGTGCGGCCTGTGCGGTACCGCTGCCGTCATCTCCCCGGTCGGCGAGATCGACAACAAGGTCTACGGTGCCGATGAGACCGTGACCTTCCCGGCTGGCTACACCGAGATCGGCCCTGTGATGAAGAAGCTTCGCGAGACCCTGACTGGTATCCAGTCCGGTGCTGTCGAGGATAAGCACAACTGGGTTTACACCGTCGCGTAATTTGTCTTACGGATATGTCCGGCCCGAGGGCGACCTTCCTTTCCGGCGCGTCCTCGGACATGAAAGAGCCTCCGCTGCGCACTTCGTGCGGCGGAGGCTCTTTCGTCCTGCGGAGTGCGCCGGAAAGGAAGGTCGCCCTCGGGCCTGCGTCACCCTGGCGCTGTCGTACGGGCAATATAGATTTGAATTAAAGATGGTGCGCGGCCTTTTAGGCCGCGCTTGTGTTTTGCTTCGCGCCATGTGGGGGCGGTGGCGACGTGCATTTTTGCGAGTATTCTGCAATCGAAGGCCCCTGCATACCGACCTCGGGCAAAAAATCGGGATTTCTCGATGTTTTCTACGGATGATGGGCGGGGTTATGGGCTGACAGTGTTTGATTTGCAGGGATATTCGCGGTCTTTGGCATTTATCGTGGCGCCCGAAGCTCTTGGTTATGTTGAATACTCCTAAAAATGCACGGCGCTTAGAGGGGGACCTTCGCGAAAAAGGAAACCGCCCCGTCGAAGTATGCATTCGACGGGGCGGTTTATGCATTTGGCCGATTAAGGATGCGCTGCCAAACTACTAGAACTTGACGGTCGGGGCCTGGCGGGCTGCTTCGGCGGCCTCGAAGCCCTGGCGCTCCTTAAACTGGAAGATGCCGGCAAAGATGACAGCCGGGAACGTTTGAATGGCGTTGTTGTAGCTGAGCACGCAGTCGTTGTAGCTCTGGCGTGCATAGCTAATCTTGTTCTCGGTATCCTCGAGCGATGCCTGCAGCTGCGTAAAGTTGGTGTTTGCCTTAAGATCGGGATAGGCCTCGGCTACGGCGAAGAGCTGGCGCAGTGCACCGGTCAGCACGTTGTCGGCTTCCATCTTGGCCTCGGGCGTGGTGGCCTTGACGGCGGTGTTACGCGCGCTGATCACGGCGGAGAGCGTCTCCTGCTCGTGCTTGGCGTAGCCCTTGACGGTCTCGACCAGGTTGGGAATCAGGTCGTTGCGGCGCTGCAGCTGCGTATCGATGTTCTGCCAGGCGTTATCGATGCGGTTACGCTTGGTGACCATGTTGTTGTAGATGCCGGCGATGGCGCAGACAATCACAATGACAACAACGATGCCGATGATGACGGTAATCATGATGTCTCCGTTTCGAATGGCCGCGGCGGCATGCGCCAGCTGCCGTTGGTATAACGCTACTAGTATACCCGCAACGTTTTGCCGTGCCGAACTTTCCGGTAAGCGTTGTGTTTTCGGCGGGGTTGGCACCGGGGTAAAGCGCGCGAGGTACAGGTGTAAGATATGCGACAGATTGACGAGTGTTGTCTTTGCCCTGAGGATGGCGATACCAGTGGACCTTCGCATCAAGAAAACCTACCGCGCCCTGTTCGATGCCTTCACCGAGCTTCTCGAGGAGCATCGTTTTGAGGACCTGACGGTTGCCATGCTGTGCGACCGCGCCATGATTCGCCGTACGACGTTCTACAAGCACTTTCGCGACAAGAACGATTACTTTGCCTTTTATATCGATGAGCTTATGTCGGGTTTGCCGCAAAAACAGCCCGATGAGGCCGGTGCAGTGTCTGCCGAGGACGTGCGCGCGCTTCGGCACGCGATTTTGGACGATGCTATGGATTTGATTCTGACGCACGAGCGGCTCATGGATAACATTTTGGCAAGCAGCATGTCGGGCATGTTGACCAATGTTATTTGCGACCGCATTGCCCGCTCCATCCGCGAGCGTGTGATGAACGTGCTTGCCGAGGATGCCCTGGCTCCCGTGTCACTCGAGACGACGTCTGAGTTTGTCGCCGGCGGTATTATTCGACTTTTCACGATATGGTGGGAATCGGGCCACGATCTTGAGCGTCGACCTGAGATAGCCGACGTGGTCGATGCACTGTTTGAGCGGACCATGACGCCGGTGCATCACTAGGAGTGGCGGAGAGAGGGGGATTCGAACCCCCGGAACGCTCTCGCGCTCAACGGTTTTCAAGACCGCCGCATTCAACCGCTCTGCCATCTCTCCGTGAGTCGTAATGATAGCATCGTTTTGAATTTGCAACAGGGAAGGCGAACGATGACGATCACCGAAATCGACGAGAAGTTCATGCGCGAGGCGCTGGCCGAGGCGCGCGCCGCCGCGGCGGTGGGCGAGGTGCCCATCGGAGCCGTAGTGGTGCGCGACGGCGAGATTGTCGCGAGGGCGCATAATCGACGCGAGCTCGATCAGGATCCTTCGGCGCACGCAGAATTTGCGGCCCTGTGCGCTGCCGCTCGGTCGCTCGGTCGCTGGCGCCTTTCCGATTGCACGGTCTATGTAACGCTCGAGCCTTGCTGCATGTGTGCGGGGCTTATGGTCAACGCGCGCGTTGGACGCTGTGCGTATGGCGCGGCCGATGCCAAGGCGGGCGCGCTGGGATCCCTATACGATTTGAATGCCGACTCGCGCCTGAATCATCGGTTTAACGTGACGGCCGGGGTCCTGGCGGATGAATGCCGTGAGCTGCTGAGTAGCTATTTTGGCGGTCTGCGCGGAGCGGGCGGCGCTGATTGCGGTTGTGGGGCTGATCTTGAAGCGCACGCCGCTCACGCCGCAGCGCTTGCAGGTGTCGGTGAGGATGCTGGCACGGTGGTTGACTTTGGTCCTGCGTGCCGCCGGCCCCGCCGTGTGCTGCTGGCGATCGACTCCTTTAAGGGCAGCGTTTCGAGTGCGCAGGCGGAGGCGGCGGTTGCCGAAGGCGTGCGCCGCGTTTGGCCCGATGCCGAGGTGTGCACATTGCCGCTGGCGGATGGCGGTGAGGGGACGCTCGATGCCGTTGCCGCGTGCGGCGGTGAGCTCTCAACCTGCGATGTCGCAGGCCCCTTGGGCGACCGCGCGTCTGCCCGGATGCTGGTGGACGGCGAGCGCGAGTCCGCGGTCATCGAGATGGCCGAGGCGGCGGGTATTGGGTACTCGCCCTGTACAGAATCGGCGGCGCTTGCGGCTTCGACCTATGGCGTGGGCGAGCTCATGCTTCGCGCGGTTCGCACGGGCGCAAAGACTATCTATATTGGTTTGGGCGGCAGTGCCACCAACGATGGTGGCGCCGGCATGCTGCAGGCGCTGGGCGCGCGTGTGGTCGATGATCAGGGATGCGATGTCGCCCCCGGTCTTGCCGGCCTTGAGCAGGTGGCGAGCGTTGATCTGGCGCCCGCGCTGCAGGCTTTGGATGATGCTCGTATCGTTGTGCTTTCCGATGTCGAGAATCCGCTCGTGGGGCGTCGAGGCGCACTGGCGGTGTTCGGCGGGCAGAAGGGCCTGCCGGCGGATGATGTCGAGGTGCTGCGCAGATACGACGGCTGGATGGTCGGCTACGGTCGCTTGCTCGATGCGGCGATTGCCAGAGCTCGAGCCCAGGGGTTGTTGCGCACACCCGAGGGTGCTCGGACATTTGGCTCGGTGCTCGGAGTGCCCGGTGCCGGTGCCGCAGGCGGCCTGGGTGCCGCGCTGCTGGCGCTCGGGGCGGAGCTGCGTTCGGGCGTGGAGACGGTGCTCGATCTCGTGGGGTTTGACGAGCGCGTGCGCGATGTCGACCTGGTCATAACGGGCGAGGGCAATATGGATGAGCAGTCCGCCGCCGGTAAGGCGCCGGTGGGTGTGGCCCGTCGTGCGAAGCGATATGGCAAGCCGGTGATTGCTGTCGTGGGCGGTCGCGCTGATAACCTGGATGCGGTGTATGGGCAAGGCATCGACCTTGTACTGCCGATTTGCCGCAAACCCATGGGCCTGGAACAGGCACTCGATCCGCAAGAAGCCACAACCAACCTCATCTGCGCCGGCGAAGCGGCCGCTCGATCCTACGACCTTGGCCGTATCTAAAACCCATCCCCTCGATAAGTCGCGGTGAAATACGGAGCGTTTTTGCCTTTAAGGGGCCAATTCAGTCCGTATTCCACCGCAACTTCGAGAATGGCCATTCGAGGTTGGCCGCCTTGTGCCTTGGGTCGGACCGTTTGCCACGAAATGCGACCATCTACTACGTTAAACCGGCCACCTTCGACCATCCCGGAATTTGCAAAAACAAAACCGCAGGTAGAAAGCTTGCCGATTTTCGAAAAAGCCGGCTATGGTTGACCCCTGCGGCCTAAACGTAGTAGATGGGCCCTTTCTGTGGTGCGGCACCAAGCCGGTCATTTTGGGATGGGACTATTTTGACTACTCATTGGCTGCTCTGGCAATCGGGCTGCAAAAGTAGTCAAAAAAGCTCCGTCCCAAATTAGCTACCTTGCTCTGGCGGGCGGGAGCAGGTAAGATATACCGAGCGCCTAGCGCGTTCGATGGGTTCGGATGACGACATGTTCCGAATCTGGTCAGGTCCGGAAGGAAGCAGCCATAAGGAGCCTCTGTCGGGCATCCGAATCCATCGAGCGCACGGGCGCTTTTTGGTGCCGCGACATGGCCCGGCCGGCGGCGAGGTATTTGGTGTCTCGCTGGTCCTCGGCTTCGCCTGCGGGATCGCTCGACTACCAAACACCTCGCCGCCGGCCGGGCCCCGTCGTCCAAAAATCACCCGTAAAGGCGCGTTTATCTAATTTAATCTATCCCTTAAGGAATGCTGCTCGTTGGCGTTGTCTGGGCATTGATGGCTGCGTGGTTCAAGAGACGGCGGCATTACCATCTGTTTTTACAAGTAAAGAGGCTCGTTTCCCTAGGTTGGGGAAACGGGCCTCTTTTTGTCTCTGGGCTTGTGGATTGGTGAAGGCAGAATGCTCTGGCAGCTATTTTGAGTTCTTGATGCGGCGTGTGGCTGTGGCGGTTATTCCGAGGCCTGCGGCGGCGACTGCTGCGAGTGCGATTGCGCTCGGTGCTGTGTCGCCCGTGTTTGCGAGCTTGCCGGCGGTCATATTTGCTTGCTTGCCGCTGCTCGAGTTCGCCTGCTTGGTGGAGCTTGGCGGGGTATTTTGCCGGTCGCGGGCGAGCTGGCGGGCTGTGTTGCCTCGGCCGGTTGCGCCGAGTTGGAGGGAGGCGTCGTCTCGGTCGGTTTCGTTATCTCGGGCGAGGCGGCCTTGTCTGCCGCGGCTTTCGCCTCTTCGTATGCCTTGCAGGCGTCGTCATAGGCCGTTTGCGCTTTTTTCAAATTGTCGAGGAGCGCATCTCGCCAGGCTGTGAACCGGTCGATATCGGCTTTATATTTCTCTACAGCACGTTCACAGTCATTAACTCGTCTTTCCTCTCTTCTGAGGCGGTACTGGAACTCGCGGAGCTCCGCTTCGCAAGAGTTTACTTGCGTTTTTGCCGATATCATCTCACTGTGCAACTGCTTTATTTGCTGTTTAACAGTTTCGACAAACTCCTCGTAGCCGAGTGCTTCGAGTGTCTTAAGCATCTCAAGTTTCTTGTCTAATTCTGCCTGGAGCTCGCTTACCCGGTTGATGGCCCCGTCGTATTTGGCTTGGGCTGCATCGATGTCCGCTTGCATGGTGGGAAGGAGTTCCCTCTCTTCGGCGGCTTGCGCCGCCATCTTGTCGCGGAGCTCTTGAAAACGGGCAATGTCATCATTGAATCTCGCAATTTTCTCGGGACTTGCGGCGTTTTTTGCGGCCTCGAGTTTTTTGAGCGCTTCCTGCATGGCTGCATACGCTTTTTCTTTTGCGGCGGCCGCATCTTCTGTCTGCGGGGCGCCCGAATTGCCGCTGGTGGCGCTCGTCTGCGAAACGGCCGCACCGGTGGGGGAACTGGTTTCTGCCGCGATCGCCGCTACGGGGGCGATTCCCGCGACAAGTGCTGCGGAAAGGGCGATGCCCACAGTTGCTCGTCTTGCTCTTCTTGCGAGAATGTCGTTCATCTCGGCACCTCATTTCAAGGGTCGGCGACTAACTTGGTAGCACTAATGTAAATATACCATGCTAGTTGACCCGACACTGGCTGGGTGTGCGCGTATACCCCTCCCCTGAAAACTGAATCCCGTTAGAAATGACGAGTTGTTTACGCTTCTTTTGGGGTGGCGGTACTATCATGGTTCGAATTGAATGTGGATGATGATAGGGAGCGCCTATACATGATTGAGCTGCTCAGGCGTTTTGGTGGTAAGTTTCGCCGATATATGGTGATCGGCCCTGCGTGCAAGCTAATCGAAGTGATCTTTGACCTGCTGACGCCGCTGGTGATTGCCCAGATGATCGATAAGGGCATTGGGGCGCACGACGTGAACGCCGTTATCCACTACGGTATGCTGCTTGCCGCCATGGCTGTGATCGGCATCTCGTTTACGCTCGTCTGCCAAAAGATGGCGGCGCTCACCTCGCAGGGCATGGGCACCGACATTCGTGGCGCGCTCTACCAGCATATCAACAAGCTGAGCTATGCCGAACTCGACCGTTTTGGCACGCCGTCGCTCATCACGCGTATCACCAACGACGTCAACCAGGTGCAGCTCGCTGTGGCGCTGGGCGTGCGCATGCTCATCCGCTGGCCCTTCCTAGCGGTGGGCTCCATGGTCGCGGCCCTTGCCATCGACCTTAAGCTCGGCATCATCTTTTTGATTTGCACGCCCGCTATCGGCCTGGTGTTTTGGTTTGTCATGGCGCGCTGCATTCCGTATTACAAGCAGCTGCAGGCAAAGCTCGACCGCATCGCGCTCATTTGCCGCGAGGGGCTTTCGGGCGCCCGCGTGGTCCGTGCGTTTGTGCGCGAGGACCACGAGCGCGAGCGCTTTGCCCAAGCCGCCGACGACCAGGCTCATACCGCCATCGCGGTGGGCAAGCTCTCGTCGATCCTTAACCCCGTAACGTTTTTGGTGATGAACCTTGGTGTGTGCGCCATCCTGTGGGTGGGCGGCATCCAGGTCAACGTGGGCGAGCTTACGCAGGGCCAGGTCATGGCGTTTGTGAACTACATGACGCAGACCCTTACCTCCATCGTCTACGTCGCCAACCTGGTCGTGGTCTTTACCAAGGCGAGCGCCAGTGCGTCGCGTATCAACGAGGTGCTCAATTGCGTGCCGAGCATCACCGACGAGGGCAACCAGCCGGTCGAGCTGCCCAAGCCGAGCGAACTGGCGGGTGGCGCTGCTCCAGTCCCTGCGCTGAGCTTTGACCATGCGAGCTTTTCGTTTGGCGCGGGCGCGGCAAATGCCGTGAGCGATGTGACCCTGGAACTGCCGGTGGGCAAAACGCTCGGTATTATCGGCGGCACGGGCAGCGGCAAGTCCACGCTCGTCTCGCTTATCTCGCGCCTGTACGACGCGAGCATCGGCAGCGTGAGCGTAATGGGTGCCGACGTGCGCGCCTGGCCGCTCGATCAGCTGCGCCGTGTGGTCGCGACTGTTCCGCAGCGCGCGTCGCTCGTGAGCGGCACGATTCGCAGCAACCTAACCTGGCGCGACGATGCGGCAACCGACGATGAGCTTTGGGCGGCGCTCGATATGGCGCAGGCGAGCGAGTTCGTGCGCAAAAAACCTCAGGGTCTGGACGCGCCGGTCGAGGCGGGTGGCAAGAACTTTAGCGGTGGCCAGCGCCAGCGCCTGACCATCGCACGTGCTCTGGTGGGCTCTCCGCAGGTCCTAATCATGGATGACTCTGCCTCGGCGCTCGACTTTAAGACCGATGCGGCGCTTCGTCATGCCATTCGCGAGCGCAGCGTGCGCGGTGCCGCCGAGGGCGGTCTGCCGCTGACTACGGTCATTGTGAGCCAGCGCGTCTCGACCGTGCGCGACGCCGACATGATCTGCGTGCTCAATCACGGCTCGGTCGCGGGCCTGGGCACGCACGATGAGCTGTACGCGGCCTGTCAGCTCTATCGCGAGATTTGCCAGTCGCAGCTGCGCCGCGAGGAGCTCGAGGGCCAGCAGGGGAGTACGACGCCCGCGTCCACCCCGATCGCCTCCGCATCCGTCTGCGCAAAGGAGGGCTGCTAAATGAATCCGTACACTTCCTCCGGTTCGGTCGCCACGATGACGGCCAACGTGTCCGGTAACGATAGCCTCAACGACCTGGGCGACGGTCCGCGCCAGCCCGGCGACCCCGAGCGCTATCCCGTGGGTGCGGTGACTCGCCGTCTGATGGGCTACGTTCGTCCGCATCGCATTTCGTTTGTTGCGTCGTTTGTGAGTGCCGCCATCTCCGTGATTCTGCAGCTCTACACGCCTATCCTTATCGGCGAGGGCATCGACCTGATCGCCGCCGCCGGGCAGGTGGACTTCGACGCGCTGCTGCCGCTCGTTACCAAACTCGCGCTCGTCGTGGTAGGTGCCGCGGCCTTCCAGTGGCTGCAGGGCTACTGCGTCAACCGCCTGTCCTACGAAACGGTGCGCGACATGCGCGTGGAGGCGAGCGATAAGCTCAGCCGCATGCCGCTCAGCTTTATCGACAGCCATGCCCACGGCGACCTCATGAGCCGCGTGGTCAACGACGTCGACCAGGTGGGCGACGGTCTGCTGCAGGGCTTCACGCAGCTCTTCACCGGTGTTATTACCATCGTGGGCACGCTCGCGTTTATGCTTTCCATCAACCTGACCATGACGCTCGTGGTGGTACTCGTCACGCCGCTTTCCATTTTTGCAGCCGGTGCTATCGCCAAGCTCTCCAACAAAAGCTTTACGGCACAGCAGCGTATTCAAGGGCAGCTCGGTGGCCATATCGAGGAGTATGTGGGCGAGCAAAAACTGGTGGATGCGTTTGCCTACGGCCCGAACGCCCAAGCGCGCTTCGACGCCCTCAACGCCGAGCTCTATACGGCAGGTGAACGCGCACAGTTTATGGGCTCGCTTTCCAACCCCGGTACGCGCTTTATCAACAACATCATCTATGCCGTGGTCGCCGTGATTGGCTGCGTGGGCGTGATCACGGGCGTGCCCGCTGCGCTCACGGTGGGCGGCGTGCAGATTTTCCTGTCCTATGCCAACCAGTACACCAAGCCGTTCAACGAGGTCACCAACGTCATTACGCAGATCCAGACGGCGTATGCCTCGGCGCGCCGCATGTTTGCGCTGCTCGATGCGCGCGAGCAGGAGCCCGATGCGGCGGATGCCGTGGAACTTGCCGCCCCGCAGGGTGAGGTGACCTTTGAGCATGTGGACTTTAGCTACGTGCCCGACCGCAAGCTGCTGCAGGATATCTGCATCGAGGCCAAGCCCGGCATGCGCTTTGCCCTCGTTGGCCCTACGGGCTGCGGCAAGACGACGCTCATCAATTTGCTGCTGCGATTCTACGATATCGATGCCGGTCGCATCGCAGTCGATGGCCGGTCTTCGCGTGGCTACACGCGCGCAAGCCTGCGCCGCGCCTTTGGCATGGTGCTGCAAGATACCTGGTTGTTCGAGGGCACCGTGGCCGAAAACATCGCCTACGGCTGTCCCGACGCTACGCGCGAGCAGGTTATCGAAGCTGCCAAGCACGCGCACGCGCACAAGTTTATCGTGCAGCTGCCAGGCGGCTACGATACGGTCATCGGCGAGGACGGCGGCACGTTTAGCCAGGGCCAAAAGCAGCTGCTGTGCATTGCGCGCGTCATGCTCACCGATCCGGCTATCTTGCTGCTGGACGAGGCGACCTCGAGTATCGATACCCGCACCGAGCTGCAGGTGCAGGCGGCATTCGACGAGCTCATGGCCGGTCGCACAAGCTTTGTCGTGGCGCACCGCCTGAGCACCGTCCGCAACGCCGACTGCATTCTGGTGATGCGCGACGGGCAGATTATCGAGCGCGGCACGCACGACGAGCTGCTAGCGGCAGGCGGCTTCTACGCCGAACTCTATCGCAGCCAGTTTGCCCAATAACGTAGCGCAAAGTAGTCTTTTTGGGACGGGGCTTTTTTAGCTACCCCCCATACAGTCAAATGGCCACGGGGTGCTTTGGGGCTTGGGGTAGCTAAAAAAGCCCCGTCCCAAAAAGACTACTGGGCGGCTCTGTACATCTGTCACGTTAGTACTAAGATAGTCATCTAATAAATTGCATTAGTGGCTTTAGTTTTTGGGGGAAACGAGGCAACGTGACTATGACGTGCTCTCTGGTGGTTAACAGCAAGAGCGGTAATACCAGGATGGTTTCGGGCGCGATCAAGCGCGCTCTGCAGGCTGCGGGTGTTGAGTTTGTCCATGCCGCGGCGTTGAGCGACGATGCGGATGCAGATCAGGTCGCGCTCGAGGCGCAGGGCGCCTGCGCGGCCGACACGGTGCTCGTCGGTTTTTGGTGCGACAAGGGCGCGTGCACGCCTTCGGTCGCGGCGTTGCTCTCCGCCTTGCACGGTAAGCGCGTGTTCCTGTTTGGCACCTGCGGCTTTGGGGCCGACCAGAGCTACTATCAGCAGATTATCGACCGCGTAACTTCCAATTTGGCTGGGGATGCCGAGCTTGCGGGCTGGGCGATGTGCCAGGGCAAGATGGGCCCCGCGGTCAAGCAGCGCTACGAGGCCATGCTCGAGCAAGATCCCGACAACGCCCGATTTAAGATGCTGCTCGACAACTGGGTTGCCGCAAAGGATCACCCCACCAAGGAGGATCTGGATAACATGGCTGCAGCCGCCAAGAAGGCCGTGCTGGGCGAGTAGCCTTGCCGTTCGCGGTCCTTCGCGCAAAACAATACAAATGTGAAAGCCTCGAAATTCTCGAGGCTTTTTTCTTGACACTCGTGGGCGCAACCGTGGCAAGCGTTTGGGGTGACATTTTCCATCACCCCGATGACGAGGCCGTCCTGGACAACACGCTCGCATGCGTTCGCTGGATGTATTCAGAGTGGGACGGGCTTTCCGGATGCAAAAAAGACCACATGACGTGGCCTTCAACTTATATATGTTGCGGTTACCACCCCATGACAGGCCGCGCTCCAACAACAAGGCGTCTGTCCGGGCGGAGGTATGTAAGGTTCATCGCGAGTTCCGCACGCAAAGGAGGCCACTTAATGTGGCCTCCGTCTTGCGCAGGACTGTCCGAGCAGGGAACCTTACATACCTCCGCCCGGACAGACGTTTCAGTTATGAACTCGCAGCTAGTCGCTACTTAATCTTGGTCGTGCCCGGTGCCAGGTTGGGATCGGTCTCATTGGCCTCGGTCTGGAAGTGCTCGGTGTAGACATTCTTGCCGTCGCGGAACATCTCGTAGTACTGCATCTTGGCGTAATCCTCGCGCGCCTTGGTTGCGGCTGCGGCAGCGGCGTCGTCACCGGTGACGTTGGAGGAGAGCGCCCAGCGCAGGCTGGCGTCCTCGTAGCCCACCGAGTTGATGGCGGGCAGCGACTTACGCAGCGTCATGTGCGCTTTCTGGTAGTCGGTCAGCGGGGCGCCGATCAGCTGCATCAGCTGGGTGGACAGGTAGTTGGTGGACAGGTCGTCGGTCTCGCTCGTCTGGTCGCAGCCGGCAACGTCGTAGTTGGCCCAGATGATGTAGTCGGTCTGCCACAGGCGCTCCTGATGCGTAGCATCGTCTTCGCCGGTAAACCACTTGTCATTGAACTTGGACGGGAAGAACGGCTGGTGGTCGCCCCAGAACACCACGACCACCTTACGGTCGAGCTTGCTCAGGGCGTTGAGGAAGTAGCGCAGCGCCTGGTCGGACTGCTCGATGCACGAGACATACTCGTCGACATCGGAGAGCGTGCCGTCCTCGACGGTCTTGGCGTCCAAATCGGTCGTGTCGATATTCAGGTGCATCTGCTTGTCGACCGGCAGCAGGCCCGTATCGTAGCCCGAGTGGTTCTGCATGGTCACGTCGAAGATAAACTGCGGATCGGCGTTCTGGTCGAGCAGCTCAAGAATCTTGTCGTAGGTAGCCTGGTCGGTCACCATGCCGCGCAGGGTGTCGGCTCCCTGGAAGTCATTGATAGACAGGAACTGGTCAAAGCCAAAGTCCTTGTAGACGTTCTCGCGGTTCCAGTTGGTCGCGTGGTTGGGGTGCATGGCCGTGGTGGAATAGCCGAGCGATTTGAACTGTTCTGCCAGGTTCCCGGTCGTCTCCATGTTGTAGATGGTGTAGGGGTACACGCCCGAGCCCAGGTTGGCCATGGAGTTGCCGGTCATAAACTCAAACTCGGTATTGGCGGTACCGCCGCCGTAGGCGCTCACATAGAGCTTGCCGCGGCTGAGGCAGTTGGACAGGTTCTTAAAGTACTGCGGGCCCTCGTAGCCGGCGCGCATGTTCTGGTAGATCGAAAGGTCTGAGAAGGTCTCGTTCATGATGGCGATGACCGTGGGCTTCTCGCTGTCGAACTGCTCCTTTGCGGCGGCGCGCTCGTCGCTCTTGGCCGCGTCGGACTTGTCGTAGGCCTTGGCGTACTTTTTGAGCGTGGCCTTGGCATCGTCGACGGAGTAGTCGGCGGGTTTGGGCGGCTTGATGGACTGCGCCGCACTAATAAAGGCGGGCAGGTAGCCCTCGCGCCAGTAGCTCTCGAGCGGGCGCCAGGTGTAGACGGTGATGCCGAGGGTGTTGTAGTAGTCGATGAGCGTGACATGCGCGGTTACGCCGCCCAGGCACAGCACTGCCACGAGCAGGTTGGTGAGCAGCATGCGCTTGGCGTTGGCGGCACCCTTCTGACGGTGCGGTGCCACCAGGCCGGCGTACTCGCACAGCAGCATGGCGATGGCGGTAAAGCCCATGGACAGCACACAGAACAGCGAGATGGAGAAGGTGTAGCCGGTGCCGGCGACCGCGGCGGCGGTGGAGATGGCCGAAAGGTCGCCCGGCTGGATGGGCATGGATTTAAACGTGATGACGAAGAACTCGGCAATGCCCAGGACAAAGAGGGCAAAGGCCAGGACCGCGGGAGCTGCGCCGTGGCGCTGGAACAGGAAGAACAAGCCGATCATGAGCACGGTGATGATGGCCCACTCGAGCAGGATGCACAGGGGGTAGACCCAGGTAAAGTCGTGGTTGGACGAGACCTCCATGCCCAGCAGCGCAAAGACGCCGGCGAGCAGCAGGCACAGGACGGCGGCGACGAGTGGTTTGCCCACAAAGGCGCCGCGCAGGCGGGCGAGCTTGCCGGTGGGGGCGGGGGCGTCGGGCTTGGCGAACGCAAAGACGCGCGGGGCGATGCGATCGCGGGCGATGCTGGCCCAGGCGCATCCGGTGAGGATGGCGTTGGTCAGGATGAGCATCACAAAGGCGAGCGGCTCGTTTTGGGCGACGAGGCCAATGGCGCCCCAAATAGTCAAAAAGACCTGGAACAGGCCGAAGACGACGCTCCACCCAAGAGCGCTTTTGGCAACGGTGCCCGACTGAGCGCGAATGGCCTTGGCCTCGCGCAAGACAAGGTAGACGGTCGCCGCAAGACCGACGAGCGAGATGGCGGCAGCGAACATGCTGAGACTCCTCACAAACTAAAACGTACGAAAGCGGGGGTTTACCCGATTGTTACCAAGATATGCGCTGCAATTGGTGGCTGCGCACAACAACCAGCCATATTAACGCGCACGTGCGGCGGTGTGGCGCAATGTAGTGGCGGCCTGCGCGATAATGGACGGGAATTACACGGAAACGTAAAGGCTTCTTAAAGAATTAGCGAGGATAGAGCTATGGGCGAGCAGGTTTGTATGACGGGCACCGAGTACTGCGGCGGAGCTGTGGGCGTGGACGCGGGCGGCTATCCGGTCGAGACCACGGGCAATGCGGTGCTGGACATCTTGGAGCATCGCTCGTCTACGCGTGCCTTCGCGCGTGATGACGACGACCGTCCCGTGGCGGTGACCGACGAGCAGCGTGCGGCGATTCTGCATGCGGCGAGTCGCGCGCCGTCGGCGGGCGCCATGATGATGTATTCCATCGTAAGCATTCGCGAGCAGGCTACGCTCGACCGCCTGGCCGACCTGTGCGACCACCAGCCCATGATCGCCAAGGCGCCCTGGGCACTCATATTTGTGGTCGATTATGCCAAGTGGATCGATCTGTTTGAGCACGTGGGCTGCTTTGAGCCAGAGTTTGTAGAGCGTACGGGCAAGTCTCCCCGTCGTGCACCGGGTCTGGGCGACTTTGCCATTGCGGCGCAGGACGCCGTGATCGCCGCGCAAAACGCCGTGGTTGCCGCCGAGGCCCTGGGGCTGGGGAGCTGCTATATCGGTGATATCGTCGAGAATGCCGAGGAAGTTGCCGAGCTGCTCGATCTGCCGCCCTATACCATACCGCTGTCGATGCTCATCATCGGCACGCCCCGTAAGGAGCGTCCGGCCATTGCGCATCCCGTGGTGAACCTGGTGCACGAGGAGCGCTACTGCCGCGCCGATGCCGCGACTATGGATGCTCAGGTGGCCGAGATGGATGCGATGTTCCGTCCGCACGCCCGCGAGGTGGGCGAGCGCGTGGTGGATATCTACACCCGCAAACACACCAGTCCCTTTATGGCCGAGATGAGCCGATCCATGGAATGGTGGTTCAAAAACTGGCTCGGAAAATGACGAATGTGACAAGGGGACAGTCCTTTTGCCACATTTCATATCGCCGCGGTAGCCTAAAGACTGTATAAATCTTTATCTAGCTGGGAAAACAGTGCATTAAAACATGGGCCGATTACCTATAATTCCTTCGAACATTAAAGTTGGGAGGAAACCGGCTTATGGAACAAAAGGCCAAGGAGGCAGCCTCGCACGCTGCGATTCCTGTGAGCATCTCGGCGATGCTCGTCACGCTGGGCGTGGTGTATGGCGATATCGGCACCAGCCCCATGTATGTAACCAAGGCGCTCGTCGCCGGCAACGGCGGCATCGGAAGCGTCACGGAGGAGTTCGTGCTCGGCGCGCTCTCCCTTGTCGTGTGGACGGTCACGCTGCTGACCACCATCAAGTATGTGCTCATCTCGCTGCGCGCCGATAACCATGGCGAGGGCGGCATCTTTGCCCTGTACAGCCTGGTCAAGCGTTGCGGCAAGTGGCTTATCATCCCCGCCATGCTGGGTGGCGCCGCGTTGCTCGCCGACGGCATCCTCACGCCCGCCGTTACCGTGACTACGGCTATCGAGGGCCTGCGCACCATTCCGGCAGTCCATGCCGTGCTGGGCGATGACCAGGGCCGCGTCGTCGCCATTACGCTCGCCATCATCATCGCGCTCTTCTTGGTGCAGCGCATCGGTACGGCCAAGATCGGTCACGCCTTTGGCCCCATCATGACGCTGTGGTTCCTGTTCCTGGGCGGCACGGGTCTGTTCTTTGTCTTCCAGCACCCCGCCGTGCTGCTGTGCCTCAACCCGGTGCGCGGCATCGCCTTTTTGTTGAGCCCCAACAACCACGCGGGCATCATGATTCTGGGCAGCTGCTTCCTCGCCACCACCGGTGCCGAGGCGCTCTACTCCGACATGGGCCACGTCGGTCGCGGTAACATCTACGCTACCTGGCCGTTCGTTAAGTGCTGCCTGCTGCTTTCCTATATGGGCCAGGGCGCTTGGCTTATGAACAACGCTGCCAACCCCGAGCTCATGGGCATTGCCGACCTCAACCCGTTCTACCAGATGCTCGCCCCGGGCCTGCGCCCGTTTGCCGTAGGCCTTTCCACCGTCGCGGCCATCATTGCCTCGCAGGCGCTCATCACCGGTGCATTCTCGCTGGTGTCCGAGGCCAGCCGTCTGGACCTCATGCCGCACATGCAGGTCTTCTACCCTGCCGAGACCAAAGGCCAGCTCTACATCCCCATGGTCAACAACGTCATGCTTGTCGGCTGCGTCATCGTGGTGCTGCTGTTCCAGAACTCGGCGCATATGGAAGCCGCGTACGGCCTTGCCATTACGCTGACTATGATGTGCACCACGCTGCTGCTCTTCTTCTACCTGCACGAGGAGCGCAAGCTCAAGGTTGCTCCGTGGATCTTCGCGGCCTTCTTCCTTTTGCTCGAAGGCTTCTTCTTTGTGAGCTCGCTCACCAAGTTCTTCCACGGCGGCTACTTCACCATCCTCATGGCTGCACTCATCATGGGCATTATGGTGTGCTGGTACAACGGCACGGCGGTCGAGCAGCGCCAGTTTACGCTGCTGCCGCTGCGTAGCTACCTGCCGCAGCTCAAGCGTCTGCGCGACGACGACCGTTACGAGCGCATGAGCGACAACATCGTGTACCTGACCAAGGACACCCATACCGACTACATCGACCGCGATATCGTCTACTCGATCTTGGACAAGCATCCCAAGCGTGCCCACGCCTGGTGGTTTGTGAATGTCGAGACCATGGACGAACCGCACACCTTTGCCTATTCTGTTGAGACGTTCGGCACCGACTACGTGTTCCGCGTGCATCTGTACCTGGGCTACAAGATCAACCAGCGCGTCAATGCCTACCTGCGTCAGGTTGTTCAGGACCTGGCTGCCACCGGCGAGCTGCCGCCGCAGACGCATGACTACTCGGTCTACAAGGATCCGGGCAACATCGGTACGTTCAAGTTCGTCATGATCCGTAAGCTTCTGGCGCCCGAAAGCGACGTGGAGCCGAGCGAGCGTACGGCCATCACGCTCAAGTACATCATCCGCCGCGCCGCCGGCACGCCTGCGCGCTGGTATGGCCTGGAGAACTCCAACGTGAGCTTTGAGTATGTGCCGCTGTTCACCAAGTTTAAGGCTGTGAGCAAGATGCAGCGCCTGGCTCCCAACGAGCGGCCGTAGTCGACGCTCGAGGTTTGTCTGCGAACGGGCGGGCTTGTATTGACGGGGATTGAGTCCTGGGAGGAAACCATGGATGCAAAGGTGCTTGACGGTTGCGATCTTGCTGCCGAGCTGGCGCGTGAGGCGCGCGTCGACGCCGCCGAAGATCGGTTCTTTACGAATCGTGCCAACATGGACATGGCCGACCGCGTGATTTCGATCGTGGTGACGGTGCTTGTCGCGGCGTGCGTGTGCGCACTGCTCGCGCACGTGCTGTTTATCTAACGACCGCAGGTTGCAAAGGCTTTACACTTGGAACCACCACAAGGGGAAACCACCACAAAGGTGCCTGTCCCCTTTGTGGTGGTTTTTGTTTTTGAGAGAGGGGCGGGACGCTGATGGACGTCCGTACGGACGGCGATATTGCCGATAACTTTTGGTGGCGGCGCACAACGCTGACGCGCCGCACTCCTCTGTATGACGCCTGCGTATCGGCGGGGCTGCTGGTTGCGGCGACGATTGTGGGCGCGCTGCTCGACCATCCGGGTCTCGCGCCGAGCATCATGATCGTCTATGTGTTCGCCGTTCAGCTGTGCGCATTCTTTACCTGGAGTCGCCTGTATTGCTTGCTGAGCTCGGCTGCTGCCGTGGCGCTCTACAACTTCTTGTTTGTCGACCCGCGCTACTCGCTGTCGCTTATCGACCGCGGCTATCCCGGCATGTTCTTCATCATGTTTGTGGTCTCGCTTGTGTCGAGCTCGATTGCGTTGGCCCTGCGCCGCGCCTTGGCACAGGCCGCCGCCAGCGACCGTCGCACGCATATGGTGCTCGAGACCAACCGCATGCTGCAGCGGTGCGCCGATCAGCAGCAGATTGTCCATGCCATGGCCACGCAGCTGGCGCGTCTTTCGGGCTGTCCGGTCGTGTGGTACAGCGCCGACGCCGAGGGCGATGACCTGCTGCCGCGTGCGACGTACACAGCCGTGGGCGATGCCGCCCCGGTGCACGAGCTGGCGCCGCAGATGCCGCCGCGGCTCTCGGCGTCCGCCTATGTGGGAACGCCGCTCGACGCCACGTTTGGCGGCTCGGCGTTTTATGGCATCTACCTGACGGTTCGCACGGGCGACGGCTTCGTGCGCTCGGGCGACCCCGGCTCGGTGGTGGGCGTGCTGGCTATCGTTGCCGAGCCCGACGTGCTGACACATGAGGAGCGGACACTTGCCGATGCCATCGTGAGCGAAGGCGAGCTGGCGCTCGACCGCGCCCGCGCCATGGAGGCCCGCGAGGAGGCAGCGGTGCTCGCCAAAAACGAACAGCTGCGCGCCAACCTGCTGCGCTCCATCTCGCACGATCTGCGCACGCCGCTTACCAGTATTTCGGGCAATGCCGATGTCCTGCTCGACCAGGGTTCGACCGGCACCGCGGTGCTCGATGCCCAGACGCGCCGCGGCCTGCTTCTATCCATTCGCTCGGATGCGCTGTGGCTCAACGCCACCGTCGAGAACCTGCTCGCCATCACCAAGCTCGAGGGCGGCGGCATGCATCTGTCGACTACGCTCGAGCTCATGGACGATATCGTCGAGGAGGCGCTGCGCCACGTAAGTCCGGCCGTGCGCGAGCACGACCTTAAGGTGGTGGCGTGCGATGAACCGGCGCTCGTCAATGTCGATGCGCGCCTGATGGTGCAGCTGCTGGTCAATCTGGTGAACAATGCCATTACCTATACGCCCGCAGGCTCGCATATCGTGATCTCGATTAGCGTCGACGATGGACGCGTGGCGTGTTCGGTGGCCGATGATGGTCCGGGTATCGCACCCGAGGACCGCGAGCGGATCTTTGAGTCGTTCTATACCGCCAACCATGGTCTGGCCGACAGCCGCCGCAGCGTGGGCCTGGGTCTTTCACTCTGCCGTTCCATTGCGTTGGCACATGGCGGTAGCATAGAGGTTGCCGCGGCGGACCCGCACGGTTCGGTCTTTACGATTGAACTTCCTGCCGCCGACGTTTCGTTTGATAAGGAGTAGCGCTGTGCCGAACTCTGCCGTAAAACCGCTTATCTTGGTCGTTGAGGACGACCCCGCCGTCCGCAACCTTATCGTTGCTGCGCTCGAGGCGCACGGCTTGCGCCATATGGCTGTGGAGACCGCCCATGCCGCCATCGCCGCCGCCTCGTCGCAGGCACCGAGCATCGTGCTGCTCGATCTGGGCCTGCCCGATATGGACGGCGTCAAGGTGGTGGAGTCGGTGCGCGCATGGTCGGGCATGCCGATCATTGTGGTCTCGGCGCGCAGCGAGGATGCGGACAAGATTCGTGCACTCGATGCCGGCGCCGACGACTACCTGACCAAGCCGTTTTCGGTCGAGGAGCTGCTCGCGCGCATTCGCACGACGCTCAGGCGTCTTTCGTATGCGCAAACGGGCGGCGTTGCTTCCGAGGGCTCGTTCGATACCGGTGAGCTGCATATCGATTTTGATGCCGGCATCGCCACGATGGATGGCGAGGAGCTGCATCTGACGCCGATCGAGTACAAGCTCCTGTGCCTGCTGGCGCATAACGCCGACAAGGTGCTGACGCACCAGTTTATCCTGCACGAGATTTGGGGTACGGCAACCAAGAGCGACCTGGCGAGCCTGCGTGTCTTTATGGGCACGCTGCGCAAGAAGATCGAGTCCGACCCCGCGCATCCGCGCTATATCCAGACGCACGTGGGTATCGGTTACCGATTGGTCACCCAGGGATAGGCCGGCATCCGCCATCCCACTATGAGTTGCGGTGAAATACGGTCTAAATTTGCCTAATTCCAGGCAAAACAGTCCGTATTCCACCGCAACTTTGTTATTTGCCCTTGGGCTTGCTGGCGTAGAACTTCTTCTTTTTGGGCTTGCCGGCGGGGGAGGGGCTGCCGGTGACGTGCGGCTTGCCGTCGCCGGCGTGCACATGGCCAGGCGCTGCTGCACGAGGCTTGCGCGCCTCGGGGTTGCGCAGTTCCTCGACGCGCTCGGCAATTTCCTCGGCGCTAAAGCCGACTTCGGCCATGGCGTCCTCGATGGGCAGGCGGCGCACGATGTAGCAGTGGTGCACCTTCTGGTTGCGCGCGAAGTCCTCGGGGATGGTCTGCGCCGTTATGTCCTGTAGCACCACGCCCGCGCGTGCGAGCTTGCGTGCCTCGGGGCGGAAGCCGCGCAGGTTGCAGCTAAAGATGGCATGTCCGCCCTGTGCGAGCAGGCGCGATACACCGGCCAAAAGCTCAACATGGTCGCGCTGGACATCCCAGGTGCGTCGGCCCATCTTGGACGAGTTCGAAAACGTGGGCGGGTCGACAAAGATCAGGTCCCAGCGGTTGCGCGTCTGGCGCTGGTCGCGAATCCAGGCGAGCACGTCGTCGCGCACAAAGTGATGCTGCGGACCCACAAAGCCGTTCTGGCGCATGTTGCGCTCGGCCCAGTCCAGGTAGGTGTTGGAAAGGTCGACCGTCACGGTCTCCTCGACGCCGCCGTCTGCCGCATAGCAGGTGGCGGTACCGGTGTAGGCGAACAGGTTGAGGAAGCGGCGCGCCTGCTTGGCATGCTCACGCACCAGGTTGCGAGTGACGCGGTGGTCCAGGAAGATGCCCACATCCAGGTAGTCGTCAAAGTTGACGGCAAAGGTAAGGCCGCCCTCTTCGATGAGCGGGAGGTGACGGCGCGCGATGTTGGCGCGCTCGCCCGAGCCACCCTTGCCAGCGCCCTGCTTGCCGTACTGCGAGCCGCCGCGCGAACGCATGCGGGCCTTGGCGTGCACGTGCTCGGCCGGAACATCCAGGATGCGCGGCGCGATGGCCAAGATGTCGAGCATGCGGGCCTGGGCCAGCGCGGGGTCGATGGTCTTGGGCGCGGCGTATTCGGCGATGACGAGCCAGCGGCCCGGCGTCTGCGGGCATCCCTCGTACAGGTCGATGGCGGCGGAGTAGTCGGGCAGGTCGGCATCGTAGACGCGGTAGCAGCTCACGCCCTCGCGCTTGGCCCACTTACGACGCAGGCGGGCGTTCTTGCGCAGGCGGTTGGCGAACTGCTCCGACTCGGGGATGAGCACGGGCAGCGGCTTGCCGTCGCCTAGGTCGAGCGTGGCGGCGGGCTCGGGCATGGGGGTGTCGGCGGCTTCGTCTTGGGCATTTGCGGTCTGCTCCTCGGCATCTGCGTTGGTCGCAGCCTCAAATGCCGCGGCGGCGTGGTCGAGCGACGGCCAGACTTCGACGGTCGCCTCCTCGTTATTGGGTATGACGGCGATGGAGCGCGCGGGCTCGGCATGGAGCGCGCGGGCCAGCAATCCGTCGCGGGTGAGCGCGGCGACCGGTGCCGAAGCGAGTTCGGGCGCGCGGCGCAGCTCGCCGACCAGCGTCATGGCGTCATGCATGAGCGAAAGCGGGGTCTCGGTCGTATCCGCGACCACGGCGGCACCGGCGACGTTGCCCGCGTGGTCCAGTACGGTGGCGGACTTGGCGGCGCAAAAATCGACAAAGCGCTTGTAGCCGGCACACGTAACCATGCGCTCAGCGGTCTTGCGTGCGGCGGGATCGACATCCACGGCAACGATGCGTGCCTGGCGCTCGCGTGCTGCCGCCTCGCGCTCGCGCGCCTCGGCGCGCAGCTGCTCCCACAGGACAGCGTCATGCAGCTGCCAGCCCTCAAAGCCCCAACGCTCGCGGGCGGCCCCCGGGGCGCGGTCGGTTAGGATATTCACTGCCTCCAGCAGCAGGCCGCCGCCGGCGCACGAGGCGTCGACCAGCGTGGGCAGGGCTTCGTTCTCGTAATCGTCGGCCGTTAGCTCGCGCTCGCACAGTGCGGCCCAGCCGACCTGCGCGTGCACCAAGGCGGCGTAGTCGGGGCGCAGCACATGAGTGCCCTCGCCGGCTCGGGTTGCAGCGGGCGGCAGGCGTTTGAACAGCGGGTCGCCTGAAAGGTCTAGGCTGATGCTCGCGCGACGTTGGCGCAGCGAAAGCAGCAGGTGAACGTCGGGATCGGCGGCATCGACGTCGGCGCGGCGACCCGTGGCCTCGGCCAGGCGGTCGCACAGCGCGTCCTTGGCGCGCAGAGCCGAGAAGCGCGTGTTGCGCAGCTGCTCGGTCACGCCGCGGGCGGTGATGGCGATGGTGGCGCCGGGGCGGACGATGTTCTCCCAGGCGATGTCGTAAACGCCGTCGTACAACTCATCGGCATCCTGCGCCTCAAAGCGCCCAAGCACCACAAACACGCGGCTGGCCAGGCGCGACCACAGACAGGCGCGGTAGCCTTCTTCGAGCTCGCCCTCAAACGTAGCGCGGCCCTTCAGGCGGCGGACATGCGAAAGTCCGAGCCGTTTAAGCTCGTCGGCGAGTGCGGACTCAAAGCCCTCGGGGCAGCTTGCATAAAATTCCATGGGTGACCTCTCTGATTGCGTCGCTCCATTATATGATGGATGCTTCGTTTGCCCTTATCCTCGAAAGGAACCCATATGATTGATGCGTGCTCCTTGATTCCCATTTTCATTGCAACAGCCTCAGGACTCGGGGCCTCGCACAGGCTCCCGCCGCCTTACGGAACTGAAAGCTGGGCGTAGGGCAAACCCATGGCACGTGACCTGCGATTGCTCGGCCATAGATGGCGTAATCGAGGCTAGGGGAGAGCATCATGCGCAAGGGAAACGAGAGCTGGTTCTGGCACGCGAACGACATGGTGGTGGCGGGCGACATGAACCTCGTGGTCCGCGTCCTGTGGGCCGCGCTCATCGTAGGCATCGGCGTCGCGACGATGGCCACGCTCTGGATCGTCACGAGGTAGCGCGCCACGAACGGATGACGAGGCACGCGGCGCATGCCACGCTGGCGGAACCCTAGCCTCGCTGCTGGACAATCTGTTCGATGAGCTTCGCGACGGAGTCCTCGGCTGCGTCCCCGATCAGGTGATGGGCCGCGGCCTTCGCCTCTGGCATCGCGCCCGCGACTGCGTAGGAGTTCGGCACCTTTTCGAGGAGCGTCACGTCGTTTTCCGAGTCTCCGATAAAAGCGACCTCGTCCAGCGTGACCCCAAGGCTGCCGAGAAGCGCGTCGAGTCCGTTTACCTTGCTCCAGCCAGCCGGAACAACATCGAGGAAGAATGGGACGGGCGAGGGGAAATCAAGCTCTGGGCAGGCTTCCTTGCATCGACTCCGAACGACTTCCGTCGGGGCGGAGCTGACGTTGACGAAGATGCCGGCGGTGATGACGTCACGGTTCGTGGGCACGTCTCCGAGCGCCATGTCTCTTCCGGAGTCCTTAACGATTTCCAGGGCGAATTCGTCGCCAGGCTCGACGGCGCAGAGGAACTGCTCGCAGCGTTTGCCTGTCTCATCGACATCGGCGACTAGCCAGAGTGACGTCCCCGCGTAGGGGCGTACGGCGCTATCGAGCTTGACGAGGGCCTCCGTCGAGAGCGTCTTTTTGAACACGAGTTCGCCGCTGGAGAAGACCTTCTTTCCGTTGGCCATGATGCCGGTCGAGAAACAGCGCGCGTCGCCGTCAAAGGCATCGGCCAGGTCGGCGTAGTCGCGGCCGCTTGCGGGGCCGAACGCGATGTCCGCATCAAGCGCCGAAAGAATCGCGCTGTGCGTGCGCTCCGATACGACCCTTGAGCCAAACGGCAGCAGGGTCCCGTCCATGTCTGCGAGGATGAGCTTTATCAAGGGGTCCTCCCGTTTCGGTCTGGGCGTCGGTGCGCCGGTGTGCGTCGTCCTAGCTGTATTGCCTGTCTCCCAAGAGATTCTTCGAGATGATCCTGTTAAACTCTACCGGGTCATCCCAGCAAGAGGTCAGGAAGAGGAACAGCAGCTCGATGACGAAGTTGATCGAGCTGTGCGAGAAGGCGACCTCGGTTCCGGTGATGGCCTGATCTCGCGAGATGGCTCGGATGATATACGTGGCACGCTTCGCGAGCGGCGTATCTGGGTTGTCTGTGATCATGATGATGGGGGTGTTCGAATCCTCGGCAGAGTCGAATATGTTGACGAGGCGCTTCGAGTATCCGGACGTCGAAATGACGAGCAGGATGTCATTCTCCTTGAGGCTGGTTGCGGCGGAGACCATGGCATCGGTGGTACTGGGGCAAAACGCCCTGACTCCAACCTGTGAGAGCTTGAACGCCGCGTTTACGCCCATGCTAATCGAGTTGCCGACGCCCGCAATCAGGACGAGGTTGGCGTTGTGGAGCAGATTGACGACTGCCGAAAAGTCATCGGAGTCAATGAGCGAGGCGGTTTGGGAGAGCTCCTTGACCTTGTGAGACAGGACGTACTTAATGGAGCCCTCGACGTCGTCCAGAGTAACCTTGCCGCCCGTGGCCTTTTCCTCGCCGGAGGCCCTGCTGATGGATATGCCGAGCGCCAGACGCATGTCCGAATAGGTTCGGTAGTCAAGCGTCCTTGCGAACCTCGAAACAGACGCCGGTGACGTACCGGTTTCTGCGGCGAGTTCGCGGACGGTCATCGTTGCGACGTCCGACGGGTGGTCGAGCACATACGTTGCGATTGCCTTCTCCGAGGGGGATAGGCTGCTCATGACTGCGCAGATGTGGCTGAGCACATCCCCTGTCTTATCCATGGTTACTCCTTGGCCCTAGTTTGCTTTGTATCTTAGGTCAAGAGAGGTGATAATAAAGCAAAATGTTTCATAAGCGGTGAAATAGCGTTTCACCGCTGATTTCCTACCGTTCGCGGTAAATCGGTGCTTCCCCGGCGCAATCTCATCTTGAGCTGCTATCTTATGAGCCGTGAAACAACGGCACGAAAACGATGAAACAACAGAACATTGTTCCAACGCCTCACAACTTCGTTTCACGCTAGATGGCGAATCACTTCGAAGCCCAGACAGGCACCCGGCGAGCAAGAAGGGAGAAGCACGATGCACAACGCCAGGACAAACGCAAGCATGACTTCGCTGTTCTTCGCGAACGTCCTCTACTGGGTCTGCGCGGGCGTGTACTCGCCGTTCCTCTCCGCTCACTACACGAGCCTCGGCCTCAGTGCAGCCCAGACCGGCATCCTCCTCGCGGCGACCCCGGTGTGTGCGCTCGCCATCCAGCCGCTCTGGTCGACGATCGCCGACAAGCTCGGGCGCCGCCGCGCGGTCATCGTGATCCTCTGCCTTGCGGCGGCGGTACTCGCTCCGCTGTATTACCTGGCGTCGACGTTCGTCCCGGTCCTTCTCGTAACCTTTGCGTTCTCGGCGTTTTTCTCGGGGCTCCTGCCCCTGAGCGACTCCCTCGTCATCGAGCTCGCGGATCGCTCTGGCCTGGACTTTTCTCGCATACGTATGGGTGGCACCATCGGCTACGCCATCGTCGTCCTGATCGTCGGTCGGCTGCTCGACATGGCTCCTCAAATCCAGTTCGCGGTGGTCTCTGCCGCGCTGGTGGTCTTCGCGGCTCACATGTGGCGCCTCCCCGAGGCGGGAATTCGCGCCAATGCCGCGGACGATCCCAAGGTCTCCCACGGAAAGGGCCTCCTCTCGCTGTTCACCAGCAATGAGATCGCCTTCGTCTTGGTCTTCGCCTTCATCAGTTCGGCCGCGATTGGCTTCATCGGGGCGTTCTTGGGCCGCTACGCGGTCGAGCTTGGCGAGGGTCAGAACCTCGTGGGCGTCCTGAGTGCGGTCTCCGCTGCGAGCGAGATCCCCATCCTGCTCGTTTCCTCCAAGCTGGTCAGGCGCTTCGGCGAGATGAACCTCCTGATCTTTTCCTGCTTCATGGCGGCGCTCAGGCTCGTGCTCGTGGGCACCGGCATCGTCCCGGTCATGATCTGCGGCCAGCTGCTGCAGAGCGTGAGTTACATGACCGTCTACTACTCCTGCGTTACCTACATTGCCAACCACACTTACGAGGATTGTCGCGCTCGAGGTCAGAGCGCCTTCGCGATGGTTCAGAGCGGTCTGTCCGTCGTGGTTGCGAACCTGTTTGGCGGTTGGGCGTGCGACGCGCTCGGCACGCACGCGGGTTTTCTGGCCTTCGCCCTCGCTTCAACGATTGCTGCGGTCGTTGCTCTTGTGGCGTACGTACTGTGGCGTCGAAGCGCAGCGCCACAGCCTGAGGGCCAGTCGGCCGCATAGGCTCCACCGCGTTTTGCAAGCGCCTGCCTGCCTTGCGCTTCTCTTCGTGTTCAACCAGCTGACGAGCTGAGAACTGTCCAATCCAATGGTTATCCAAGTGAAAGGAAGACAAAGATGTCTCTCATCAAGGTCAACGAGCTTCTTCAACATGCGACCGAGCACCACTATGGCGTGCCCGCGATCAACGTCATCAACACGGAGACCATCCGTTATGCGATCCAGGCCGCCGAGGATGAGCACATGCCTATCATCATCCAGTACTGGCCCGGCTTCGAGGACCACTGTGCCCTCGACATCATCGCCTTCGCCGCCCGCTATTACGCCGAGCGCGCGAGCGTGCCCGTCGCCGTCCACCAGGATCACTCCGCTGGTTACGAGATCGCCGTCAAGGGCGTCAAGGCCGGTTTCCCCTCCGTCATGGTCGACGGCTCCTCGCTTCCCTATGAGGAGAACTTCCAGCTCACGAAGGACGTCGTCCAGGTCGCCAAGATCTTCGACGTTGACATCGAGGCCGAGCTCGGCCACGTCGGCAACGGTTCCGACGCCAACGACTTCGTGAACAGCGACCACTATACCGACCCGAACCTCGCCGAGGAGTTCGTCGAGGGCACCGGCTGCGGTTCGCTCGCTATCGCCGTTGGCAACGCCCACGGCCCCTACGTCAAGGTCCCGAACCTCGACATGGAGCGCATCAAGGCCTGCAGGGAGGCCGTCAGCGTCCCCCTCGTCATGCACGGATGCTCCGACATCCCCGACGAGCAGCTCCAGGAGGCCGTGAACCTCGGCATGAGCAAGTTCAACATCGCCACGGAGTACTTCCGCTCCATGTACCGCGCCTTCGAGAAAGACATCAACTCCGGCAAGAACGACGGCAACGGCGTTGGCCTCCTGATGGACGCCGCCCTTGACATGCGCGCGTTCGTCGCCAGCAAGATCCAGCTTCTGAACCCTAACCACTATTCGCTCTAGGAGAGACTCGATGAAAAAAGTTCTTGTCGCGTCGCACGGCCACCTCGCAAGCGGAATCAGGAGCTCGATCGAGATCCTGACCGGCATGGCGGACATGGTGGAAGCAGTTGACTGCTACGTGGACGACTCCGATTTCACCCCTCGCATCCAGGCCTTTATTGACTCGGTGGACCCTGAGGACGAGGCCGTCATCTTCACCGACATCTACGGTGGCTCCGTCTTCCAGAAGGTCGTCCTCATGGAGCCGGAGAAGCGCGGGATCGTCCACGTCACCGGTATGAACCTCGGCCTCGTGATCGAGACGCTCCTCGGCGCCGAGCCGGTCACGGCAGATTCGATCAAGCAGAGCGTCGAGTTGGCGAGGGCGACGATGCAGGTCGTCGAGCCTCCGAGCAAGGCCGCGGACAATGAGGGGTCCGACGGAGACTTCTTCGATTAGAGAGCACTAACAAGCAGGGAGAGAGGAAACAATGATTGTTCAGGTTCGAGTCGATGACCGTCTGATTCACGGACAGGTCGCCCTGGTGTGGACCAAGGAGCTCAACACCACCAGGATCATCGTCGCCAACAAGCACGCCGTGGAGAGCGATGCCCTTCGCATGACGCTTTCCATGGGTACGCCGGCGGGCCAGAAGCTCCTCGTCAAGGATGTTCCGGATGCTTGCCGCATCGCGAACGATCCGCGTGCGGACTCCATGCGCATCTTCGCGCTCACCAACTGCGTGCGTGACGTGCTTGAGCTCGTTAAAGGCGCACCGGGCAAGATCGAGGGCGTGAACGTTGCCAATGTCGGCCGCTTCGACAAGTCCGATCCGGATAGCAAGGTCGCCCTCAACTCCACGATCATGCTCAACCCGGATGAGCTCGAGGCCGCGAAGGAGCTTTGCGAGCAGGGTATTCCGGTTTTCCATCAGCTTATCCCGTCCAATCCCAAGACTCCTCTCAAGAGTCTGATTGAGGCGGCGGGGAAATAAGGGGATTTGGCCAAGCGGCCAAATGAAATGAAAGAAAGGAAGTCAGATGATTGGGTTAGCAATAATGGCCTGGTTGACCGTGCTGATTTGCTACGGCGGCAACTGGGTTCTCGGTCAGTGCATGATCGAGCGTCCTCTCGTGGTAGGTCTCGTTGCGGGCCTCCTGATGGGCGACGTCAAGACCGGTGTCATCATCGGTGCCTCTCTCGAGGCGATCTTCATGGGCGCGGTTAACATCGGTGGCGCCATCTCCGCCGAGCCCGTTACCGCGACCGCCCTCGCCGTCGCCTTCACCGTTGGTGCCGGCATCGACCAAGGCGCCGCCATCACGCTGGCCGTTCCCGTTGGCGTCGTCACCGCGTTCCTCTCGATCTTCATGAACAACGTGTTCCTCGCGTTCTTCGCCGCCACCTTTGACAAGATGGCCGCCGAGGGCAACGAGAAGGGCCTCGCGCTTCAGCACTTCGTTCTCTGGTTCGTTAAGTACGCCGCCTTTGGCCTCATCGCCTTCCTCGGCGTTTACCTTGGCGCTGAGCCCGTTGCCGCCATCGTCAACCAGATTCCGGCCAATGTCATGAGCGGCCTCAACGCCGTGGGCGCCCTCCTGCCCGCCGTTGGTATGGCGCTCCTGCTCCAGATGCTGTGGAGCACCGAGCTCAGCATCTACTTCTTCCTGGGCTTCACGCTCTTCCAGTACCTCGGCCTCCCGATGATCGCCATCGCGGTTCTCGGCGTCATCATCGCGGTTGCCTCCGCCCTCCGCGACAAGGAGATTTTCGATCTCACCAAGAAGGGCTTGGCCACCCAGGCCGTTTCCAGCGACTCTGTAACCAGCGACGAGGAGGATTTCTTCGCATGAGCAACCTGACCAAGAATGTGAGCCCTGAAGACAAGAAGATGCTCAACAGCATTTTCCTGCGCTCCTTCTCCGTGTTCGCCTCCTGCGCTGGCGGTTCCGTCAAGGCTGGCGCCGACGGCTGGCTGTACTCCGTCCAGCCCGCGCTTAACCGCTACTACGCCGATGACCCCGAGGCCCGTGCCGAAGCCATGAAGCGTCACACGACTTGGTACAACATTACCCAGAACGTCGGCACGTTCGCCATGGGCCTCGTCGCCTCCATGGAGAGGGAGAACTCGCAGCACGAAGACTTCGACACCGAGTCCATCGACGGCATCAAGGTTTCCCTGATGGGCCCGATGTCCGGTATCGGTGACGCAATCTTCTGGGGCGTCCTGCGTGTCATCGCCGCCGGCATTGGCATCAACCTCGCCATGAGCGGCTCGCCCCTCGGCGCGATCATGTTCCTGCTGATCTACAACATCCCGTCGATCCTCTGCCGATACTTCATGACCTACCTCGGCTTCAGTATGGGCACCAACTTCATCTCCGAGATGTACGAGGGTGGTCTCATGAAGCTCATCACCAAGGCGACCTCCACGGTTGGCCTCGTGATGATCGGTGCCATGACTGCGGCGAACGTCCAATTCAACACGATCCTGTCCATTCCGGTTCAGGACTCTGACCCCGTCATGATCCAGACCTACCTCGACTCGATCTTCAAGGGCATCGTGCCCCTGGGGCTTACGCTCGTCGTCCTCTGGCTCCTGCGCAAGAAGAACGTGAACGTCAACATCATCCTGGTCGGCATCATGGTTCTGGCGCTCGTCCTCGGCCTCGTGGGCATCGTGTAAGGCGGTTTCCGGATCATCCGAAGCCTGTTCAAGGCAATTCCCGGCGGCACGCGATCGAGGACATTCGACGCGTGCCGCCCCATTAGAAGGAGAGAATATGCGCTACACGCACCTCAAGAACTCCGATGTCGACGTCTCCCAGCTCGCTGTGGGCACCTGGGCGATCGGCGGCGACTCCTTTGGTGAGAACGATGACGCCGCCAGCATGTCCGCCATCCGCACCATGCTCGATCACGGCGTCAACCTCATCGACACCGCGCCGTGCTATGGCAACGGCACGTCCGAGAAGGTCGTCGGCAACGCGCTCAGGGGCGTCGACAGAGAGAGCTACCTGCTCTCGACCAAGGTTGGCCTGATCACCAGCGCCGCCGGCTATGACCGCGACTCTTCGTTCAGGAACATCATGAGGGAGGTCGAGAGCTCGCTGCGCAACCTCCGCACCGACTACATCGACTTCTACTTCGTGCACTGGCCCGACGCCAAGACCCCGTTCTCCGAGACGATGTGCGCCCTCCAGCTCCTCAAGGAGCAGGGCAAGATTCGCCACATCGGCGTCTCCAACTTCACGACCGAGATGATCGAGGAGTGCGAGAAGGTCGCTCAGGTCGACGTCCAGCAGCCGCCCTACTCCATGGTCGACCGCTCCTCCGAGGACCTCATCAAGTGGGGCTACGAGCGTGGCATCGACTCCTTCACCTATGGCTCCCTTGGCGCGGGCATCCTGTCGGGCAAGTTCCGCGAGCTGCCGAAGTTCGAGGAGGGCGACGTCCGTGCCGGCTTCTACGACTACTTCCAGGAGCCCAAGTTCTCTCGCGTCCAGGAGCTGCTCAAGGTCATGGACGAGATCGCCGAGGCTCACGACAAGCCCGTGGCACAGGTTGCCGTGAACTGGAGCACCCAGAAGGAGTACGTGGGCACCGCGCTCGTTGGCGTGCGCACGGACGCCCACGCGATTCAGAACTGCGAGACGTTCGAGTGGGAGCTTTCCGCCGATGAGATGGCCAAGCTTGACGCTAAGCTTGACGAGCTGAAGATTGGCTAGCCATGGGCGCCGAGGAGAGGAAGTACCCCACTTCCGAGCTTGAAGTGCTTGAGCGTGGAGCTAGGGAGGTCGTCGAGCCCAACGGGCTGAAGCTCCTACTGAAGCCTGTGCCGGGAGACGAGCGCGAGCACGTGCTCGATCCGCGCGTCTACGCGCGCGCCCATGCGAAGCTCGCCGCCGGCCCGGCGCCGGCGGGGCCGGTGGACGTGATCGCGTGGCGCTCCGCGCCCAACAAGGAGACCCATGTTGTGAGGGGCGTGGGCGTTGCCAAGAAGACCGTCGTCATGAATTTTGGCGACAGGGGCATTCCCCTGCACGTCTTCACGCCCGAGAGCCACGAGAGCGGTTCTGCTGCGCTCGTGTTCATCCATGGCGGCGGCTTTATGGTGGGCAACATCGGCCAGTACGAGAACTGCCTGCGCGACATCGCGGAGCGAACGGGCTGTGTCGCGGTCTACCCGGAGTACCGCCTGTCTCCCGAAACGATGTTTCCCGGTGGCGTCGAGGACTGCGTGAAGACGCTCGGCTGGCTTGTCGAGCATGCGGATGAGCTGGGTGTTGACGCGACGCGGGTCGCCGTGGCTGGCGACTCCGCGGGCGGAAGCCTGACCAACGCCGTCGTCCTCGACGGGTCCCATGCGGACAGGATTAAGCTCGTGGCCGAGCTGTATCCGCTCGTCGACGGCGGCCCCGTTCCGGAGGAATGGTCCTATGACCTCTATGAGATCGTGAACGACCAGAGGGCCGAGGCTCTGAGCAGGGTGGATCGCATCCGCAATGCCAACGACGACCTGCCGTTGATGTATACCAACGGCAATGCGGAGGAGATGCTCGACCCGAGGGTGTCTGCTCTGTTCGCGGAGGACGTGAGCGCGTTCCCCCGCACGGTCATCATCTCTTCCGAGTATGACTACCTGCGCTATCAGGACGAGCTGTTTGCGAAGAGGCTGCAGGATGCGGGCGTTGACGTCACCGCGATTCGCTATCGCGGCTGCGACCACGGCTTCTTCGAGATGTACGGCGTGATGCCTCAGGCTGAGGACGTCTGCCGCGTCATCTCCGAGGAGCTTGCGAAGATCTAGGGGCTCGTCGCGGCGGCCTCCTGGACGAGTGGCGGTCCGGCGGGATGCTAGGTGCGTCCCGCCGGACCTTTGCGTTGGGGGCGCGTGTGGGGTTTGCCTCGGCGGTGCCGGATTGACTGGGAGACGCGTTTACCGCCGATCTTCCAAGCGAGCCCAGCAAGCAAACCGCGAGCTGAGCCCCAAAGGCATCGACAAGGGCGTGGGTGTGACGTGAGCGCTGGAGTATCTGGGCCGCGCTGGCAACGCACGCACCTTTGGCTTTGGCGATTCGGGCAACGACCTGGGCATGCTCGTCGCCGTCGAGACGGCCGTGGCCATGGGCAACGCCGTGCCCGAGGTCAAGGCGGTCGCCGACTACGTGACCGACGATGTCGCGCACGACGGCAGCGTCACAGCGATGCGCCACTTTGGGTTGATCTAGCGGGAACCCCCAATTACCGTTCACCCGCGGCGGGCGGCTCAAATCAGCCCGCCCTGCAAAATCGTTTTGTCGCTGGAGGGTGTGCTCAAAAACGCTAAAGCGTTTATACCGTTCACCGAGAAGATAAAAACCCGCAGCTCACGCCTTGATAAACATAGGTAAAGTGTTTAGCAGTTCAACGTCCATATGCAGACGAAAGGAATCAGGCAGATGGCAATCAAGGTGTTCGCTGACGGTGCAAACCTCGAGGGCATGCTCGACATGTACGAGAACGGCAACGTTCAGGGTTTCACGACCAACCCGTCCCTTATGAAGAAGGGCGGCGTGACGGATTACCGCGCGTTTGCCAAGGAGGTCCTGGCCCACATCACCGATGTGTCCGTGTCGTTTGAGGTCTTTGCCGACGACGTCGAGACCATGGAGGTCGAGGCGCGCGAGATCGTCACCTGGGCCGAGAACGTCTACGTCAAGATTCCGTGCGTGACTACCAAGGGCGAGTCCACCGCCGAGCTGGTCCGCAAGCTTTCGGCCGACGGCATCAAGGTCAACGTCACTACCATCTTTACGCCTACGCAGGTCGATGAGATGGTCGAGGCCGTTGACGCCGAGACGCCGTCCATCATCTCGCTCTTTGCCGGCCGCATTGCCGATACCGGCGTCGATCCCATTCCGTTTATGACGGAGTCGGTCAAGAAGGCCGCCGCCAAGCCCAACTGCGAGGTCCTGTGGGCGTCCACGCGCGAGCTCATCAACATCTACCAAGCCGAAGCCTGCGGTTGCCAGATCATCACGGTGCCCAACAGCATCCTGGCCAAGCGCAAGAACATCGGCCGTGATCCGTACGAGGTCTCGCTCGACACCGTGCGCGGCTTTGCCAAGGATATCGCGGCGCTCGGTTTCCATATCCTGCCGTAAGCAAGGGTACCCCCGCCTGCGCCGTGCAAAATTGAGAGTATTCAGCAAGGTAAAGGTCTTTATCAGTTAACCGAAGCATGGAACGGCCCCCGTTTTGGCTCTGACGACGCTAAAACGGGGGCCGTTTTTTGCTTTTTCATCTCTGAGGGGCATCCGGAACGGTGGAATTTGCAGAATACTCGCGATTTTGCACATCGCTACAGGGGGTACCTTTGCTTTGGCGGTTTACTTGCCCTGCACCATGGTGAGCGAGATCTTCTTGCGGTCGCAATCGACCTTTTCGACCCACACCTTGACCGTGTCACCGACGCGCACCACGTCGCTGGGGTGCTTGACAAAGCGGTTGGCCAGCTTGGAGATATGCACGAGGCCGTCCTGGTGCACTCCCACGTCGACGAAGGCGCCAAAGTCCACTACGTTGCGCACCGTCCCCTTGAGTTCCATGCCGGGTTCCAGGTCGTCGATGGAAAGCGCCGAGCGGCTAAAGACCACCTCGGGCGCGTCGTCGCGCGGGTCGCGGCCGGGCTTCTTGAGCTCGTTGACGATGTCGATGAGCGTAAGGGTGCCGCAGTCCAGGTCGCTTGCCAGCGCCGAGATGCTGCCCAGACGGCGCTCGATGTCGGGCACGCCGCCACGGCTGAGCTCGCTTGCTTTAACGCCGGCGCGTTCTAGGACGGACGTGGCCACCTCGTAGCTCTCGGGGTGGACGCTTGTCGCGTCGAGTGGGTTCCTGCCGCCGCTAATGCGCAAAAAGCCCGCGGCGTTGAGATATGCCTTGGGTCCCAGCTTGGGGACCTTCTTGAGCTGGCGGCGATCGGTAAAGGCACCGTTTTCCTCGCGGTAGGCCACGATGTTTTTGGCCACGCTCGGCGTGATGCCCGATACGTATCCCAGCAGGCTCGCGCTCGCGGTGTTTACGTCGACGCCCACGCGGTTGACGACGTCCTCAACCACGTGGCCCAGGGTGCGCGAAAGCTCGGTCTGGTCAAGGTCGTGCTGGTACTGGCCCACGCCGATGGACTGGGGCGGGATCTTGACGAGCTCTGCCAGCGGGTCCTGCAGGCGGCGGCCCAGGCTCATGGCGCCACGCACGGTGACGTCCAGATCGGGATACTCCTGGCTGGCGAGCTCGGAGGCGGAGTACACCGATGCGCCGGCCTCGTTGACGATGGTGTAGCGAAGGCTGGGCGCCTGCTCGGCAATAAACTCCGAGACGACTTCCTCGGTCTCGCGGCTGGCGGTGCCGTTGCCGATGACGATGGTGTTGACGCTGTCCTTTTTGACGAGGCGGGCGAGCTCGCGCTTGGTGCCGGCGACGTCGTGGCGCGGCTTGGTGGGATAGACCACGCCGTGGTCGAGCAGCTTGCCGGTCTCGTCCATGACGGCGACCTTGCAGCCGGTGCGGTAGCCCGGATCGAGCGCGAGCACGCGGGCGCCGCGCACGGGGCGTGCCGAGAGCAGGCCCTCGAGATTCTTGGCAAAGACATTGATGGCCTCGGTCTGCGCACGGACGGTGAGTTTGGCGCGGGCCTCGCGCTCCAGCGAGGGGGCCATGAGGCGCTTGTAGCCGTCGGCGATGGCGGCGTCAAAGACGGGCGCGAAGACGCCCTGGCGTCGGGGCCAACGGCTGCCGAGGCGTGCCGTGGCGGCGGCGCCGTCGACGTTCACGCGCACGCGGAGCTTGCCCTCGCGCTCACCGCGGTCGATAGCCAGCACGCGGTGGTTGGGTATACGGCGCAGCGGCTCATCATAGCTGTAGTACGGCTCGTAGGGGGTCTTCTCGGTGGGGTCGGTGGCCTCGACGACGATGTCTGCGGTGTTTTGCGTAAAGGCACGCAGGTCGGCGACGTTCTCGGGGTCCTCGGCCACCGTCTCGGCCACGATGTCCGCCGCGCCGGCGAGCGCCTTCTCGGGCGTGTTAAAGCCGGCCTCCTCATTGACGTATGCCGCGGCGGCGTCGAGCGCGCTGCCCTTGGCCGAGGCCTGCATGATGATCATGTTGGCGAGCGGCTCCAGGCCTGCCTCGCGGGCCTTCTGCGCGCGGGTCATGCGCTTTTTGCGGTAGGGCTTATAGAGGTCCTCGACACGCTGGAGCTGTGTGGCCTCGCGAATCTGCTGCTCGAGCTCGGGCGTGAGCTTGCCCTGGGCGTCGATGAGCAGAATGACGTCCTCTTTGCGCTGCTCAAGATTGCGCAGGTAAGACAGGCGCTCGTCGAGCGCACGCAGGGCGACGTCGTCCATGCCGCCCGTGGCTTCCTTGCGGTAGCGCGAGATAAAGGGAATGGTGTTGCCCTCGTCGATGAGCTTGACGGCCGCCTCGATGTTGACGGCCTTAAGGTTGAGCTCGCGGGCGAGCTGGGCGATAAGATCCATGAAACTCCTTGCGGTAAAGGTGCGTTTGCAGCACAGAGCTACCAAGGATACCACCCGTCCCAAAAGACTGTTTTGGGCCGTGCCACGAAAATGGCCTATCTACTACGTTTGAACCGTATGGGTCGACCATCCCCCGGTTTTCCGAAAATATGCAAGCCGTCTACCTGCGGTTTTTTCTTCGCGAAATTTGGCATGGTTGAGGGTAATCGGTTAAACGTAGTAGATAGGCCCATTTCGTGGCGAACGAATCAAGCCGAGGTGCAAAAGGCCCCGTTCCAGAAAAATCATCGGCAAGGTAGCAAAAAGCCCCGCGGGCAGGAGGCTGCTCGCGGGGCAAAGAAGAGGGGCTTGTTGGTGGCGGACCGAGGGGCTCGGCATGGGGTTTCTGCCGCGGCCACTCTTAAGGCGTTACAGCTCGACGAGCTGGCCGGTCTCGGCGGCCTCCTTGATGGCGTTGAGAAGCGTGAGCGTCTTAACGTTGTCGGCGGGGGTCACGACGGGCTCGACCTCGCGGCGGACAACCTTCACAAAGTGCTTGAGCTGCATCTTGTGCGGCAGCGCCGGGTCGACGGCCGGGATCTCCATCTGCAGCGGCTTGTGCCAGTTGGAGGCGCCGTCGTAGGAGAATTGGTGCAGGCGGGGCAGCGAAAGGGCGCCCTTAGTGCCGCCGATAAAGTAGGCGTCGGCGTCGAAGGGACGGTACTGCGGGTCCTCGCGAGCGGTGGCCTCCCAGTTCCAGGGGCTGGCGGTGGCGTCGGAGATGGTCATGCTCGCAAGCGCGCCATCGGCAAAACGGACGTTGACCACGGCGGAGTCCTCGGTCTCAAAACCGCGGGCGGCGCTGGACTGCATGCCCTGGACGGCAACGGGCTCGCCCAGCAGGTAACGGAGCAGGTCGACGTCGTGCACCAGGTTGACCAGGATCGGGCCGGCACCCTTCTTGCGGCGCCACTCGACGTCGAAGTACTCGTCGTTCTTATAGATCATGTAGTGGAAGCTCGACACGGTGAGCTTGCCCAACTCGCCGGACTCGATGATTTCCTTGGCTTTGTTGACGAAGGGATTGTGGCGACGGTGCTGGCCCACGAGCACGGGCACGCCGGCGGTCTCGGCCTCGGCGGCAAAGGCCTGGGCATCCTCGAGGTCGTTGGAGATCGGCTTCTCGACCAGCGGCACAATATTGCGCTTCACGGCCTCGCGGGCAACGCCCAGGTGCAGGTCGTTGGGGGTGGCGATGATGACGGCCTCGGGCTTGACCTCGTCCATCATCTGGGCGGGATCGGTGTAAAAAGGCACGCCGGCGGCCTCGGCCGTGGCGCGGGCGCCCTCAAAGGCGTCGGCGATGGCGACGAGCTCGGCCTCGGGCTCCTCGGTGACAAAGCGGATGTGGTTGCGGCCCATGGCGCCGGCGCCGATAACGGCAATGCGGACGGGGTTGAGCTCAGACATTTCGACTCCTTAATACTGGTGGCGGTGGAATGCGGTAAAGGGACTGTCCCTTTGTCGCATCGGTAAAACTAGGCGGACTTCTTCTTGCTGTCGGAGACCATCATGTAGACGGTGAGCACGACGGCGATGGCGGCGATCACGATGGCGCCGTAGAAGGACTGCTGGTAGGCGGCGCTGCCGGTCTCGGCGTGATACAGCACGGCGGTGATGGGCTGGCTGATCCAGGTGGAAGCGGCATAACCCAAAAACATGATGCCGTAGTTGACGCCGATGTTGCTGGTACCAAAGGCGCCACCGGTGAGCGGCGGGTAGATGACGAGCAGGGCGCCAAAGCTAAAGCCGAGCAGGGCGAGCGCCACAAAGAACATGCTCTGCGTAAAGCTCATCGACATGATGACGAGCGCGACGATGGTGACGACAAGGCTGATGAGCAGCGACTTATAGGCGCCGAGCTTGTCGATGATCTGGCCAAAGGACAGACGACCGACCAGGTTGGCGCAGGTGTTGACGGAGACCACCACACCGCCGAGGGCGACGGCCGCGGCGCTCGTGGGGTCGGCGAAGAGCTGAACGGCGGCGATGGAGGCAACCTTGCCCACGAGCAGGGTGCCCGCGGTGGCGGCAAAGGCGAAGGTGACGATGAGGACCCAGAAGCGCGGGGTCTTGACCATCTCGCCCGGGGTGAGGTCACCGAAGGTGCCGGCATGTGCGCCACCCTTGGGGGCCTCGAAGCCTTCGGGCAGCCAACCGGCCTCGGGGGCCTTCAGGAACAGGGCGGAAGCGGCGATTGTCACAAAGAAGATGACGCCGAGTGCCTTGAGGGCGCCAAAGATGCCCAGGCTCGGGATGAGCAGCGAGGCGAGCACCGGGGACAGCACGGCGGGACCGGCGGTCGAAGCGGCCAGGGTGATGCCGGAGGCAAGGCCCTTCTTGTCGATGAACCACTTTTGGCCGGTGGTGAGCGCCGGGTTGTAGCCCAGGCCGTTGCCGACGGCGGCGACGAGTGAGAACCACAGGTAGAACTGCCACGGCTCGGTGACGGTGCCGGACATGAACCAGCCCAGGCCGTAGCACACGGCAGCGGCGATCACGACGTTGCGCGGACCGATCTTATCGGAGATACGGCCGGCGAAGATGCCCGTCACGGCCATGATGGTCTGAAAGACCGGGAAAGCCCAGGTAAGGGCGCTCGACCACTCGGGGTAGACGGCGAGCAGGTTCTTGCTCACGACGGAATACAGCGCGATGGAGCTGATGAAGAACATGGTGACGCACGCGGCGGAAAGCACGACGGCGCGACCCTTGTTGGAGTTGGTGGAAGCCATTGGACTCTTTCTAATCGATACGGGGGAGGGGCGGGCGTGTCCGCGGGGCCTCCCTGTCAGGTTGGTTTACTGGTCGGTCGGCTTGGCGACGCCGGACTCATCGGACCAGAGCTCGACACCCTTGTTCTTAAGGTAGTTGTCGGCATAGGCGCGACGGCCGCCGGGCTTGGCGGTGAGGTCGCCCATCATGTTGGAGAAGCCGCCGTCGACCTTGATGGCGTCGCCGGTGGTAAAGTCCGAGCGCGTGGACGCTAGGAACATGACGGCGTTGGCGATATCGCTGACCTCGCCGATGCGGCGTGTGGCGATCAGACGGCTGCGGCTCTTTTCGACCTCGGGGTCGGCGTAGAAGTTGGCCGACATCGGGGTCTTAACGAAGCAGGGCTCGACGCAGTTGGAGCGGACGCCGTAGGGGCCCCACTCGGCGGCGAGCATCTTGGACATCATGTTGACGCCGGCCTTGGTGGAGCTGTACACGCCCGAGAACGTCTCGGGGGAGTGGCTGGCGACGGTCGAGATGTGCACCAGGCGGCCCTGGCCGGCCTTGATCATCTCGCGACCAAAGCGCTGCGAGGTGATGAAATAGCCGGTGAGGTTGACGTTGAGCACCTGTTCCCAGTCGGAGAGCGGCAGATCCTCCATGGCGGCGAAGCGCAGGATGCCGGCGGTGTTGACAAGGACGTCGACGCGGCCGAAGTTGGCGATGGTGGCATCGACGGCAGCCTGAACCTCGGCCTCGTCGGTGGCGTTCATCTTGTAACCCTCGGCGTGGATGCCAAACTCGGCAGCTAGGTCGGCGGCAGCGGCCTTGACCTTCTCCTCGTCCAGGTCGAGCATGACGACGTTGGCGCCATTGCGGGCGAACTCGCGGCAGATCTCGGCGCCCATACCGCCGAGCGCGCCGGTCACGGCGCAGACATCACCCTCGAGCTTAAGCCAATTGCTCATAGGAACTTCCCTTCTTGTGCCTCCCGGTGGGTCGCTCCCATTAACCGACCCACATGGTTTTCGCTGGTTATCGTATGCTTTGCATTTGCGCAGGTGAATTGCATATTTGTTAGAATGGCGTTAACTGTAGGTTTACACTGTGCGATGCAGGCTATTCTCAATTGAGCGCGTGACCTGCGAAAACAACCCCCTGTGGCACCATGCGGTCACGGGCGCGAAAACGGGAGATTGACGTGTACGATCGACGACTTGAGGCCATATCGGCCGCCGCGGAGCTGGGAAGCTTCTCGCGTGCGGCGGCAAAATTGCGCGTGTCGACTCCGGCGCTCGTCAAGCAGGTATCGGGCTTCGAGGCGGAGTTCGGTATTACGCTGTTTGAGCGCTCGCATTCGGGCGTCAAGGTGACGCCGGCGGGCGCTCTGCTGGTGGACGACGCACGCTCGATCATGCGGCAGTCCGAGGACGCGCTGCGCCGTGCCCGACGCGCGGCGGGCGATGGCGGTGCCGTGCGCCTGGGCGTGTCGATGATGTGTCCGGGGCGCCAAACGCTGTCGATGTGGACGGGCATTCACGATCTGGAACCGTCGCTGCGATTTGAGATCGTGCCGGTAAGCGACCTCTACGACGAGTGCGAGACCGTCATGCGCAGCTTGGGCCGCGAGGTCGATGTGGTGCAGTCGAGCTTTTCGACCCCACGCTGGGGCGACGCATGCCAAAGGCTCCGCATCGTCAACGTGCCGTTTTATATCGACGTGCCGCGCACGAGCCCGCTTGCGCGCAAGACGCGTATCACGGTTGCTGACCTGGAGGGCATGCGCCTGCGCGTGCTCCGTCACGGCAACGACGCTATGGACAGTCTGCGTATCGATCTTTTGGCAGACGGCGGCGTAGACGTGATCGACGTGGACAGCTTTGACTTTGCGCTCTTTAACGAAGCCGAGGAAAAGGGCGACGCGGTGCTCACCTGCGGCGCATGGTCGGGGGTACACCCGGCCTTTGTGGGCGTGCCGTTTCTATGCGGGCGAGAGGTGCCGGTCTTTCTGCACTACCCGCTCGAGCCCACCCTCCAAGTCCAAAAATTCGTCAACGCCATGGCCCAACTTCTCAAATAGCCAAAAGAGTCCCGTCCCAAATTAGCTACCCTTTGCTACGGGTTTAGCGGTCCTCGCGTTGCGGCCCGGCTGCCTCGGCTGTCTTTACGCGGTTCTTGTCGATGTACATGTTTTTGTCGGCCTGGGAAAAGAGCTCGCGCATCGTAGGCGGTTCATCAAAATCACTGGAAAGCGCATAGCCCACCGCATAGCTGATAGGCATGTCGGGATGAGTCTCGGAATACTCGTTCACGTTCGCGCGAACCCGAGCGAGACAGGACTCCACGGCAGCTCGATCGGTATCTCGCAGCACCGCGATAAACTCATCGCCGCCGTCGCGGCCCACAAAGCAGGTCTCCGACGCCACGCGCCCCAGCTGCTGGGCAAAAGAACGGATGTATTCGTCGCCCTTCTCGTGGCCGAAGCTGTTATTGACCGTATGCAGATTGTTAAGGTCGAAGACGCACACCGCAACGGGCGCCTCCGCGGAGACAGGTTGCTCCTGCCCCAAGACCTCCTCGCACTTGTTCTTGTTGGGCAGTCCTGTGGCTTCGTCGAGATAGACTTTGTTCTGCAGTTCGCGATTGAGCGCGGCAGTTCGCACCGCGCGAACAAGTTCGACCGCAAAGGTCGCCACCAAGCCCATGATGTCGATGATCACCAGGCCCTCGAGATAGTTGAGCGCCGACGCCTTCTCCTGAGAGTAGTCCTCTGCGAGTCGCGTAGCATCGTCGCAAATGCCAAAGAACTCCTCGCTCATGGAGATGATGTCGGTGTTCTCATAGCCGACTTCGCGCACGCGGATGATCTCGGTGCAAAGCTCATCAAAATAATTTGCAAGCTCGGTCATTTTTGCCTGATACTCATCGTCGTCGAGACGGACGAGGTTGAGGTCGTCACTTCCGTAACGCAAACCGTTGATGTATGAATCCACGGCTTTGAGCAGGTCATCTTGAGGCTGGCCCGCATCCTCGAGCTTAACGATTCGCTGCGTGGTACCGCGCACCAGACCGGCGTAGTTGACCACACGCGCCGTGCCCTGGATATCGGAGACGAGCAGCATAACATTGATGAAGAAGAAGATGAGAACTGCCGTGAGCACCATCATGAGCAGGCGCACCGCCTGGCCGGCCTTCTTGGCGACAGAAGTATTCACAAGTTCACTCCCCTAAATGACAAAAGAACAGGTAGCACGCAGTGTGCTGAAATTCATGGGTGGTTAACTCTACCATATGGGCCAGCAGCCTCAAACTGCAGCAGACGCTCGTCCAAATTGGCGTGACGCTTGCCTTGTTGTTCTTGACCTGGCCGCGCTATCGGACATGCTTCTGGTCTTGGATCACCATGGGAAAGCTCATCCCGTTTTGTGCGTCTAGAGTGGGATGCGGCTTCCCAAAGGTGCCGTTAGGGGAAATCACATCCCGGTTTACCCCCTTGAAATGGGATGCCGTTTCCCGGAGGGGGTCCAGCGGGAAACGGCATCCCATTTTGGGCCCGAAAAGTGGGATACGGTTTTCGGCCGGCATGAAAAAAGCCTCCGCAGCTCGTGTGGCTGCGGAGGCTTTATTCGTTGCGGTGCATTGTGTTTGGGTCGTTGAGATGAGTCGATTTGCCCCGAAAGAGGAGGGCATTGACCTTAGGGTCATGCCCGACGAATGAGCGGCAAATCGGCCATCTCGGCGAGCCGAACTACTCCAGCTCAAACGCTCCGGTATAGAGCTGGTAGTAATACCCGCGCTTGGCGATCAGCTCGTCGTGGTTGCCGCGCTCGATGATGCGGCCGTGATCCAGACAGATGATCGCGTCGGAGTTGCGCACGGTGGACAGGCGGTGCGCGATGACAAACGTCGTGCGGCCTTCCATGAGCTTGTCCATGCCGGCTTGCACGATGGCCTCGGTGCGGGTATCGATGCTCGACGTGGCCTCGTCCAGGATCATCGCCGGCGGATCGGCGACGGCGGCGCGTGCGATCGAGATCAGCTGGCGCTGGCCCTGCGACAGCTGTGCGCCGTTGCCGGTGAGCATGGTGTCGTAGCCGTCGGGCAGGCGGGTGATAAAGTCGTCCGCGCCCGCGAGCTTGGCCGCTGCGATGCACTCCTCGTCGGTAGCGTCCAGGTTGCCGTAGCGGATGTTATCCATCACAGTGCCGGTGAACAGGTTCACGTCCTGTAGCACGACGCCCAGCGAGCGGCGCAGGTCGGCCTTGCGGATCTTGTTGACGTTGATGCCGTCGTAGCGGATCTTGCCGTCGGCGATGTCGTAGAAGCGGTTGATGAGGTTGGTGATGGTCGTCTTACCGGCACCGGTGGCGCCGACAAACGCGACCTTCTGGCCCGGCTTGGCAAACACGGACACGCCGTGCAACACCTCGTGGTCGGGCGTGTAGCCAAAGTCGACGTTGTCCATGACCAGGTCGCCGCGCAGCGGCACGTACTCGATCTCGCCGGTTGCGCGGTGCGGATGTTTCCACGCCCACATGCCGGTGTGGTGGTCGGCCTCCTCGAGCTGCCAGGTGTCGGGGTTCACCTGAGCGTTGACGAGCGTCACATAGCCTTCGTCGGCTTCGGGCTCCTCGTCGATGAGCTCAAAGATACGGTCGGCGCCGGCGAGGCCCATGACCACGGCGTTGATCTGCTGCGAGATCTGGCCGATCTGTCCGCAGAACTGCTTGGTCATGTTGAGGAACGGCACCACGACGGCGATGGACAGTGCCATGCCCGAGATGCTCAGGTTGGGCACGCCCAGCGCCAGGAAAATGCCGCCTGCCAGTGCGACCAGCACGTAGAGCAGGTTTCCCAGGTTCATAAGGATGGGCATGAGGATGTTGGCGTACATGTTGGCCTTCTGCGAGACCTCGAAGAGCTTTTCGTTGCGCTCGTCAAAATCGGCCTCGGCGGCAGACTCGTGGCAGAATGCCTTGACGACCTTCTGGCCGTTCATGACTTCCTCGATATGGCCCTCGACAACGCCGAGCTCGGTCTGCTGCGCAATAAAGAAGCGCGCGGAGTTGGAGCCGAGCAGCTTGGTCATAAAGGTCATAAAGGCGACGCCTGCCACAATGACCAGGCACATCCAAACACTGTAGTACAGCATGATAAAGAACACCGTGACGATGACGATGGTCGTCATGAGCAGGTTGGGCAGCGACTGGCTGATCATCTGGCGCAGCGTGTCGATATCGTTGGTGTAGTGGCTCATGATGTCGCCGCGCTGGTGTGTGTCGAAGTAGCGGATCGGCAAGTCCTGCATGCGGTTGAACATCTTCTCGCGCAGCTTCTCGAGCGAGCCCTGCGTGACGATGGCCATGGCGCGGTTCCAGAACAGCGAGGACAGGATGCCGACGCCGTAGATGCAGGCGAGGGTGGTCACGAGCTGTGCGATCTTGGGCTGTGCAGCTTCCCAATCGCCCGACTGCCACGATTCGCTAATAATCTGCAGGGCGCTCTGAAGGAAGGTCGCGCCGATGGAGTTGATGATGGCGCAGAGCACCACGCCGACGACGACGAGGGGCAAAAGCACGGGGTAGAAGCCAAAGAGCGTCTTGATGAGGCGCGACATGGTGCCACCCTTGCGGTTGAGCGCGCGCTCGGCGGTCGTTGCCTTACTCATATGCCTCGCCTCCTTCCTGGGTCTGAGCTTGTGTTGCGGATGCCTCGGTGTCGGCTTCGACGGCCTCTTCGCCCTCGGCAGACATCTTGTTCTGCGAGGTAAAGGTCTCGCGGTAGATCTCGCTCGTCTTGAGCAGCTCATCGTGGTTGCCGATCTGCGCGATGCGGCCGCCCTCCATGACGATGATGCGGTCTGCATCCTGCACGGAGCTAATGCGCTGGGCGATGATGAGCTTGGTCGTGTTGGGCAGATAGCTTGCCAGCCCTGCGCGGATCTTGGCGTCGGTCTTGGTGTCGACGGCGCTGGTGGAGTCGTCCAGGATCAAGATCTTGGGGCGACGCAGCAGGGCACGCGCAATGCACAGGCGCTGCTTCTGACCGCCGGAAACATTGGAGCCGCCCTGCTCGATCCAGGTGTCATAACCCTTGGGGAAGCCATCGACAAACTCATCGGCGCAGGCCAGATGTGCCGCCTCGCGGACTTCCTCGTCGGTGGCGTTCGGGTCGCCCCAGCGCAGGTTTTCGGCAATGGTGCCGCTAAACAGTACGTTTTTCTGCAGCACCATGGCCACCTGGTGGCGCAGCGCGTCCAGGTCGTAGTCGCGTACGTCCATGCCGCCCACGCGCACGGTGCCTTCGGTGGCGTCGTACAGGCGGGCGATGAGGTTTACAAGCGTGGACTTGGCCGAGCCGGTACCGCCGATGATACCGATGGTCTCGCCGCTCTTAATGTGCAGGTCGATATCGTCGAGCGCCTGGCGCTTCGCATGCGCGGAATACTTAAAGCTCACGTGGTCAAAGTCGATGGAACCGTCGGCAACCTCGAGCACGGGCTCGGCGGGATCGGCGATCGTGGGCTCGGCGGCCAGCACCTCGGTAATGCGGTGCGCCGATTCGTCGGCCATGGTCACCATGACAAAGATCATCGACAGCTGCATCAGGCTCATGAGGATCGCGAAGCCATAGGTAAAGATCGAGGAGAGCTGGCCCACGTCGAACAGCGTGCCCTGGCTCGTGATGATGAGCTTGGATCCCAGGTAGATGATGACGACAAATGCGCCGTTGACGCAGATGTTCATCATGGGGTTGTTAAAGGCGAGCAGCTTCTCGGCGCGGGTGAAGTCCATCTGGACGTCGCGCGCGGCGGTGGCGAACTTCTCCTTCTCAAAGTCTTCGCGCACGTAGCTCTTGACCACGCGCATGCCGGTGACGTTTTCCTCGACGGACTCGTTGAGCGCGTCGTACTTGCGGAACACGCGGGCAAAGATCGGGCGCACCTTATAGATGATAAAGAACAGGCCAAAGCCCAGCAGCGGAATGATGACCAGGTAGACCATGGCGACGCTGCCGCCCATGGCGTAGGCCATGGCAAAGGCAAAGACCAGCACCAGCGGCGCGCGCACGGCGATGCGGATGAGCATCATAAAGGCCTGCTGCACGTTGTTGATGTCGGTGGTGAGGCGGGTGACGAGCGAGGAGCTCGAGAACTCATCGATGTTGGCAAAGCTGAACGTCTGGATCTTGTAGAACAGGTCGTGACGCAGGTTCTTGGCGAAGCCGCAGCTCGCATGACTGCAGGTGACGCCGGCGGCGGCACCAAAAGCGAGCGACGTCAGTGCGATGAGCACCAAAAAGCCTGCGGTGGGAAGCATCTGGGCGACGGTGGCACCGTCTTTGATGGCGTCGATCATGTCGGCGGTGATAAACGGGATCATCATTTCGCAGAGCACCTCGCCAAGCACCAGCAGCGGCGTGGCGATCGTGACCTTCTTGTAATCGCGGATGCTTCCCATGAGGGTTTTAATCATCCAGTTCCTCCCAGGTTACGCGGATTTTTTCGAGCATCTCGGCGAGCTGTTCGCGCTCGTCGTGCGTAAGGGCGCTAAAGGCCTGTTCCCTAAAGCGAATGCGGGCTGTCTGGTCGATGCGAGCGTTTTCCCGGCCGGTTTCGGTCAGGCGAATGGTGAGTTGCCGTCGATCCTTGGGGTTACGGCTGCGTTCAATGAGGCCGTTGACCTCGAGCTTGGACAGGATCTCGGAAAGCGACCCCGGCTTGAGGTCAAAGTGCATGCCGAGTTCCTGCTGCGACATCTCGCCGCCGGGCTGCTTGGCCAGCAGGCAGATGATGGGCGCCTTGCCGGACACGCCTCCGCCATGAAAATGCATGTAATGGCCGCAAAAACCCAGGCCGCTCAGGATGCGCTTGGCGAGTTTGTCTTCGGCGCTGACCGCTTCGGGTACATCCGCCGGCTGCGACATCTCGCCGCCGGGCTCGTGCGAACAAAGGTTAAGAGGTTCATCGCACATGAATTAGTGTTGCTCCTTTCTTTAGTTAGGTAGTGGAATTGTTTTGTGCCTAACCAATCTAGGAGCATGAGAAATGAATGTCAAGGTACCAAACTAGTGGTTACGCGGTTTTACCAAACCGCGTAACGGCTCGACGCTGCAAACCCGCCAGAGCGGCAATCTGCCTTTCAACTTCGGCGGCATGACCAGAAGGTCAATGCCGCCTCGTTTCAAGGCACCTTGCTCACTCTGGCGAGTTTTCGCTGACTTCGCCAAAACATCGGTGTTGCCCGACCAGTCGTTTTGGCACTTAGGTGGCACTTAGGGACGTTCCTTATGTGCCGGCACTTGGGGACACTCCTTGCGCTGATAGTCGTTGGGTTAGTCGTTGGGGACGTTCTTGTTTGACTAGTCATTTAAGAACGTCCCCAACGACTAACTTCCTTCCCGTAACCTTTCCGCAACAATTCGACCTCCACGGCACCAGCGCCCGCCTGCCGTGCTCCCTGCGCTACACTTAGTCGCACTGTGGCGCTGCTGCGCCGTGCCCGAACCAAGGGAGACCCTCATGAAGAACACTCAGCTGCTGCTGATTAACGATATGTGCGGCTACGGCAAGGTCGCGCTTTCCGCCATGCTGCCGGTGCTGTCGCACATGGGCTACCGTATCCATAACCTGCCGACGGCGCTCGTTTCCGACACGCTCAACTACCCCAAGTTCTACATCCACGACACCACGGAGTACGTGCGCCAGAGCCTCGCCATCTGGGAGGAGCTCGGCTTTGAATTCGACGCCATCTCGACCGGCTTTATCGTGACCGAGGAAGAGACGCGCATCATCTCGGACTTTTGCCACCGCCGTGCGCAAAAGGGCACCAAGGTGTTCGTCGACCCCATCATGGGCGACAACGGCAAGCTCTATGCGGGCGTGCCCGAGTCCACGATTGGCCTTATGCGGCACCTGCTCGAGTGCGCCGACTACGCGGTTCCCAACTACACCGAGGCCTGTTTGCTCACCGACACGCCTATCGTCGAGCAAATTACGCCCGATGAGGCCCGCGCCCTTGTGGACGCCGTGCGCGAGCTGGGTGCCAAGTCGGTGGTCATTACGAGCGCCGTAGTCAATGGCACGAACGCGGTTATTGGTTACGACCATGTGGCGGGGGAGTACTTTACGATTCCCTTTGAGCTCATTCCGGTCTATTTCCCGGGCACGGGCGACACGTTCTCGGCGGTGCTCGTCGGCCGCGTTATGGCAGGCTGGAGTCTGCAGCGCGCGACGTCCGATGCCATGCGCGTGGTGGCAGAGCTTATCGAGCGCAATGCCGACCAAGAGGACAAATCGGCCGGCCTTCCCATCGAGGCCTGCCTGGATGTGATCGACCATGAGTAATGCTGGCGAGGGCGGCATCAAGCCTGCGGGCGATAACAAGCCGCTCGGCGCGCCGCGTGGCAAGCGTCCGCGTATCCGCGTGAGCTGCGTGGACCAGCTGGGTGCGTGCCGCTGCCACCATGGTCACAAGCCGGGCGACGTTTTTGACTTCGACCGAGACCGCGGCAAGATGTGCGCCATGGCCTGCCATGTGGGCTTTCCCTATATCGATATCCTGCGCTATGGCGGAACTGTGCCTGGCAACGAGCCCGGTACGGCAAAGTTCTGCTGCCCCGAGGTCGATACGCTGAACGTCTGGCTTGCCGAGATCGTTGACGAGTAGTCGAGCGCAATGTGTCAAAGGGACAGCCCCTTTGACACATTCGCCGGAGGTGCCCCTTCTTTTGCTTATAATCTCAAATCTCTGTATTTCATTTGATTTTAGGTTCTAAAAATTCTGCGTTTCATCGATAATCAAGCGTATAAAACTTTGCATTTCATTTGATGACACTGAGGAGAGAGCCTATGCTGCGCAGGAAAATAGCGGCAGAGCTGGAGCGTTGGCTGAAGTCTGCCGAGCAAAAGGCCTTATTCATCACGGGTTCTCGCCAGATCGGCAAAAGCTATTCGATTCGCGCATTTGGCAAAGCCAGCCATGCAACCTACATCGAGCTTAACCTCATGGAAAATCGCCAGGCAAAAGATGCTCTTCTCGAGGCGCGGGATGCCGATGATTTCATCAGCAGGGTGACGCTTCTTTCGGGAAAGTCGATTGCACCAGGCAAAACGCTCGTGTTTATCGATGAGGTCCAAGAGGCCCCCGACATCATGACGATGGCAAAGTTCCTTGTTGAGGACGGGAGGTGCCGCTGGGCGTTTTCGGGGTCAATGCTCGGGACTCAGTTCAAGGGCGTCAGGTCCTATCCCGTGGGGTATGTCCACGAGCTTAGGATGTTCCCGCTCGATTTTGAGGAGTTTTGCTGGGCAACCGGGGTGAGCGAGGGGGCTCTCCAAACGATACGTGACGCGTGTATCAGCGAGAGGCCCATTCCTGATTACATTCATGACGCGATGATGGCAAACTTCAGGACCTATACCGTTGTCGGCGGAATGCCGGAGGTCGTGCAGCGTTTCCTTGACACGCAGGGCGACCTTGCCTCTGTTCGTCAGCTACAGTCCGAGCTCAACGAACAGTACCGACGGGATATTTCCAAGTATGCAAGCGGGCGTGCCCTTCAGGTGCAGAGCATCTACGATCAGCTCCCCATTATGCTTGAGGGCGAACACAAGCGTTTCGTGCTCAATTCCATTGACCCCAAGGCTCACTACGAGAAGTACCAGCGAGATTTTGTCTGGCTTGCCGATGCCGGCGTTGCTCTCAAAGCCGATATCGTAACCGAGCCAAAATCGCCCCTGCTCAAGACGGCACGGCCATCGCAGTTCAAGCTATATCAATCGGATACGGGCATGTTGATGGCGCGCTACCCCGTTGGAGTCGCCCAAGCGGCGTATCTTGATAGCAAGGAGCCCAATCTGGGCGGCATTTACGAAAACGTGGTGGCCCAGCAGCTGGCTACCCAAAATCGCCAGCTTTACTACTATCAGACAAAAAAGCGCGGTGAAGTGGACTTTGTGGTCGATGGACCGGATGGGACGGCTGTTCCGATCGAGGTTAAATCGGGCTCCTATTACCACGCGCACGCTGCGCTCGGTCATGTGCTTGATACGGCTGAATATGGCGTAAGGCTCGGGATCGTTTTCTCGAGAGGCAACGTTGAGCGCAACGGAGCGGTTCTCTATTTGCCGCTATATGCGACCTGGGCCCTTTCGGATGTTTTGGGCGACTCCTGCGCCGAGGGGATAAAGCTGGAGGTCAAGCCGGTCTAGGGCCAGTCCCGGATGTGGCAAAGGGGCAGTCCCTTTGCCACATTCATGAGTGTGGGAGATTATCCACGCTCGTTTCGCGCCGAAGGCGTGGTCCGCGACCTCGCTTGCCTACAGCTGCTCGAGCATGGCGGTGCAACCGGCGAGTACATCGCGGTAGGTGGCGTCGAAATTGCCGGTGTACCAGGGGTCGGCCACGTCGCCGGGGCGATCGGTCCAATCGAGCAGGCGCGAGATCTTGCCATCGGGGTCCTTCCCAAAAATTCGGTACAGGGCGCGGGCGTTCTCGTCGTCCATATAGACAATGTGGTCCCAGTCGCCATACTCCGCGCGACGCACCTGACGTGCGCGATGTGCGACGACGGGAATCCCGACCTCGCGTAGCTTGGCAATGGTGCCGTGGTGTGGCGGGTTGCCGATCTCCTCGGTCGAGGTCGCAGCGGAATCAATGACAAACTCGCCCGCGCGCCCGGCGCGCCGCACTAGCTCGGTAAACACGGACTCAGCCATCGTCGAGCGACAGATGTTCCCATGGCAGATAAACAGTACACGTTGCATATGCGGTTTCCTTTCGATCGCCATCATCGAGCTCGAGTATCGCATCTACGCCTGCGCCCTTGCCCGCCTGCGCTCCCAGTGAGCCAATTTAATCGTCACCAGCGTAAGCACCCAGGCCACAAGCGAGAACGCGGCACCCACTGCGCCTACGTGCGCAATGCCAATGCTGCTTACCACGGCGCCGCCCACTGCGGTGCCAAACGAGATGCCGACGTTAAACGCCATGGGCTCAACCGAACTTGCGAGTACCATCGACTTGGGATGACGGCTGCGTGCCACGTCCATGAAGTGCGTGATGCACGACACCGAGAACAAGTACATGAGCAGCGCCAAGCTAAAGACAAAGGCCAGCGCGAGCGGCATGGTGCCGCCCACAGCAAACAGCCCGAGTAACGCCGCAGCCTGCAGCACGAACGTCACAAGCAGCGCCTTCATGCCAAAGCGCGCATCGATCCATCCGCCCAGGATGTTCGAGATCAGGCAGAACACGCCGTAGGCCATGAGCGTGGTACTGGCTTCGACCGTGCCCATGCCCAGCACCTGCTCAAGATAAGGCGTCACGTAGCCATAGAAAACGTAGACCGACCCCACGCCAAACAAAAAGATGAGCATGCCGGTGACGATGCTCGGCTCGCGTAGCAGACCCGCCTGCTCGCGAAAGGTGGCGGGCTCGTCGGTTTGCCCAGCGCGCGGCATAAACATCACGAGCGCTCCGCAGATCAGAACGGCAAAGGTCAGCGTGCCGTACATGGCCACGTGCCAGTCGAGCGTGTCGGCCACAAACTTGCCGATCGAAGTGACAAAGACCATTGCCACGGAAAACGCGCCGTACACCACCGAGATGGCGAGTGAGGTCTGCTGCGGGGACAGCAGCTCGGGGATATACGTCACGCCCACGGCGAGCAGTGCGCCCGAGACGGAGCCCAAGATGATGCGCGAGGCGAACAGCACTTGAAAGTTGGGTGCCAGCGCCATGACCAGATTGCCGAGCACAAAGACGATGCTATAGCACACGAGCAGTTGGTAACGACGGAAGCGCCCCGTGCTGAGCGCGAGCACCGGCGTCGCGATAGCGTAGATCAGTGCGAACACGCTAATAAGTTGGCCTGCGGTGGCAAGCGATACGCCGAGTTCCGTCGCCAAGTCACTTTCGATGCCGATGACCACGAACTCCGAACAGCCGAGCGAAAAGCCTAACAACACGAGCAGCGCCAGGCAGAGCTTGGTGCGCGCGGGGGAGAGCGCGGCGGCGGTTGACTTACTTTTTGGCGTGGTTGCGGCGGTCAAGGTTGTCACTCCAATGTCGCGTGAATAAGCGGGATTCAATCCCTGCAACTCTAACAGAATGTGACAAAGGGACAGTCTCTTTGTCACATTCGCGGCGTGGCTGCCGCCTAAACCGTCACAACATTCGATGAAAATCTCGAAAACGAGGAAAAACGTCGAATGTTGTGACGGTTTTCGTGTCCGGCGCGGGTGAGCTTCGGTGCCGTCTGGGGGTATAAGACTAGCGAGTGTTTATTTGCGAGGCCTAAGGGGCGCCCCGTATGGATATCGATAACTTTGAATGGTGGTATAGCGAGGGCGAGGCTCCGGACGAGGAGTGGGACGAGCCCGCGTCGCGTGACGTGTCGAGCGACGAGGACGAGACCGGCAACGATGCCGCTGTCGAGCCTGATGCCGCCTCCGATGCCGCCGAGCCCCTGACCTTTGAGCAGGCTTGGGCCCAAGCCGAGGCCGATGAGGCTAAGGCCGATGCCACGGCCACACTCGGTGAGCCGGCGGACATGTCCATCTCGCCGGCAAAGATCCCGCAGCCGCGTCACACCATCGACCCCGACAGCACGGCATCCTTCAGCATTCTCGACGTGCCCGCGCAAGGCGCCCAGGCGCCTGCGCCCACACATCGCCCCGACCTGGCTCGTGAGGAAGACGCGGGCCGCCGTTCTCCGCTCGGCCCCATCCTCATCGCCTTCATGGCCGGCGTTATCGCCTGCTCGGCAATCGGTAGCGTTTGGAGCCATGTCGAGCAGCAGCGTCAAGACGCCGCCAAGGTCGAGATGTCTGTCGAGCAATCGCTCAGCCGCACGCGCTCGGTACATGTGTCGGTCGAGGTCAAGGACGGCGCGATGTGGGACACCGCGCGTGGCGACAGCCAAATGCTCATCCACATCGTGGGGCGTACGCTCAAAGGGCAGACGATTGACGAGTATCAATACGTCAATTCCGCTGGTGACGGCATCGAGCTCAAGCCCGGCGACTACGAGCTCACCGTCGACGAACCGCCCGTCGCCACCGACGGCACGCGCTTCCGCGCCTCAAAGCGCATGGTTCCCGTGAGCTTTAACTCGCAGGCGCCCGATACGGTCGATAGCACTCCGCAGGGCGGGTTTGACCTTTACGCTATTGCTCAATAACTGCGCCTGTCGCTCAACCCCGCCGCCAAGAGTGGGACAATAGCCCTCGACACTATTGTTTACTTTTGGAGGAAGCAGCATGTCTACCGTCACTACCATCAAGCGCGGCAGCCTCACCGCGGCCATCGATTCCATGGGCGCTCAGCTCACGAGCCTTGCCCTCAACGGCAACGAGTATCTGTGGCAGGGCGACCCCGCCTTTTGGGGCAAGCATGCGCCCATCCTGTTCCCCATTGTGGGCTCGCTGCGCAACAACACGGCGACGTCTGCGGCTGGCACCTGCGAGATGCCGCGCCACGGCCTCGCGCGCATCGTCGAGCACAAGCTGGTCGAGGTTTCGGAGGACGGCTCCTCGGTAACGTACGAGATCACCGACACGCCCGAGTCGCTCAAGGCCTTTCCGTTCCACTTTAAGCTCAACATGACCTATGCCCTGACTGGTGACGCCACACTTACCCAGACCTTTGCCGTCACCAATACCGGCGACGTGGACCTGCCGTTCTCGGTGGGCGGCCACCCCGCATTTAACGTACCTGCTCCCGGTGCCGAGGACGAGGCGTTCGAGGATTACGAGCTGGCATTTACCGAGGCTTGGACCAACGAGGCCCCCATCATCACGCCCGATGGCCTCATGACGTTCGAGGGTAGCTACAAGGCTCCCGATAACTCGGACGTGCTGCCCATCACGCACCGCAGCTTCGATAACGACGCCATCATGTTCACCGATACTCCGGGCTCCACGCTCACGCTGCGCGGCCGCAAGTCGGGCCACGGCGTCAAGATCGACTTTGAGGGCTTTAAGTACATTGGCGTGTGGTCTGCCGCCAACGACGCTCCGTTTGTGGCACTCGAGCCTTGGACCGGTCACACCACCATGGACACCGAGGACGACGTTTTTGAGCACAAGGCCAACACCATTACGCTGGCGCCGGGCGAGACGGACGTCCGCAGCTTTAGCGTCACTTTGCTCTAGAGGTTCCGCCGTTCTGACGAACGGCGGGCCGGTCGACGCTGCGCGCCACCCAGAGCGACAATTTGTCATTCAAAAGGCAAGGTATGACCAGGAGGTCTATGCCTTGCCTTTTTCATGCCTAGTCGTTGGGGACGTTCTTGTTTGACTAGTCGTTTAAGAACGTCCCCAACGACTACCAATCGTTTTCGGTTCGTAAACTTGCATATATGCATTTATATATGCATTTGCTGGAGGTAGCGCTGAGCGGTATCCTGTTAAGTCGTCAGCATACGATTCAACAGGGAAGGCAGATTATGCATTCTCCCCAACAGTGCGATGCGCAGACCCAGCCGGTATGCAGCCGTCGCATCTTTTTGGGAAGCGCTCTCGCTGCGAGCGCTTCCGTCGTCGCCGGCGCGCTCGCCGGCTGTCAGCGCCCGTCCACGCTCAAGGCGGTTCAGCCCACGACGGGCGGCGGTCGCGACGACCTGTCCGATTCCGTGATCGGCAAGGACAAGATTCGCATTGGCATGGAGGCGGCCTACGCCCCGTACAACTGGCAGGTCTCCGAAGCCAGCAAGTACACTATCCCCATCGACAACGTGCAGGGCGCCTATGCCGATGGTTACGACGTGCAGATCGCCAAGATCGTCTGCAAGGCCCTCGGTGGCGAGCCCGTTGCCGTCAAGCAGAGCTTCTCGGGTCTTATCGATTCGCTCAACAACGGCCAGATCGACCTCATCATTGCCGGCATGAGCGCCACGCCCGAGCGCGAGGAGTCCGTCGGCTTTTCCGACCCGTACTTCATTGGCTACTTTGGCCTGTTCGTAAAAGAGGGCTCGCCCTACCAAAATGCGACCAAGCTCAGCGACTTTAGCGGCGCAACGGTCCTCGGCCAAAAGGACACCATGCTCGATACCGTCATCGACGAGATCCCGGTCGATTCGGTCCCCACGGTGTTTTCGAACCTGCTGCAGGGCACCTGCGACGCCGTGACCTACAATACCGAGAACGAGAAGGGCTATATGGCCCAAAACCCGGGTATCGTGCCGATTCGATTTGCCGAGGGCGAGGGCTTTAAGCAGGAAGTCACGGCAAACGTCGGCTGCCGCAAGGGCTCGGACAAGCTGCTTAAGCTCATCGACAAGACACTCAAGGGCATTAGCCAAGAGGAGCGCGACCAAATGTGGGACGCGTGCCTCGACCGTCAGCCGGCATAGGGAGGCAGCATGAAAACCATCAATCGCCTGGCCTCCTTTATCAAGGCCGACCACCGTTATGTATACCTGGGCACGAGCGTCATCGCGGCGCTCGGCCTGGCGTTTAGCCAGCGCAACCCCACGCCGATGAGTTTCTTGGCGCCTACGGGCGTGTTCCAAGACTGCCTCTGGGCAATCCTTTGGGCCTGGCTCGTCGTGTCGGCGGCGGCGCTGGTCACCAAGCTCATGCACTGGAACGACTATCGCGAAAAGTCGCCGTTCGCATCCGAGCGCTGCCGTCGTGGCGCACGCCTGGGCAGCTACGTCGTGGTCGCCATCGCGGCAGTTTTCTTTATCGACCGCTGCGTCATGTCGTTTATCGACCTGGTGCAGGTGAGCATTGTCTCGGATTCCAACCCCAGCGACTTTTTGTCGAGCCTGGTCTACATGACCTACAAGAGCGGGGACTTCTTCATTCGCGGTATCGAGATCACCATCGCGCTTGCCACCTTCGGCACCGTCATCGCATTCTTCCTGGCGCTGCTCTTCGTGTTCCTACGCATTCAGACGTTCGACCGCGTGGATAACGACCTGGTGCGCTTCTTTAAGAGTATCGGCCGCGGCTTTGCGACCGTCTACTCCACCATCGTGCGCGGCACGCCCATGATGGTCCAGGGCCTGCTCATCTATTACGCGGGCTTCACCGTTTTGCGCGGCATGGGCTTCGAGACCGCCCAGGCCAACCAGATCTGGAGCACCTTCACCGCCGGCCTCGTCACCATCTCGCTTAACTCCACCGCCTACATGATGGAGGTCCTGCGCGGCGGCATCGAGTCCATCGATCCCGGCCAGGCCGAGGCAGCACGCTCGCTGGGCCTGTCGCAGTGGCAAGCTATGCGCAAAGTCGTGTTCCCTCAGGGCATTAAAAACGCGATTCCGGCGCTCACCAACGAGCTCATCATCAACATCAAGGATTCGTCGGTGCTCTCGGTCATCGGCGTGTTTGACCTCATGTACGCCACCACCACCGTCGCCGGCGTGTACTACCGCCAGATGGAGGTCTACTGCGTGGCGCTCGTGGTCTACCTGATCCTGACGCTCGTGGCGAGCCGCCTGCTCGAGGCCTTTGGCAAAAAGCTTGGCGCCGAGGCTCCGGTCACGCTGCCCAGCTCCAACTAGGCTCAAGACGAGGAGAATCATCATGGCAGATACCGCCACTACCGGCACCGCGGCCGCCGCACAGACCAATGAGCCGCTCATCCGCGTCGAGGGCCTGCGCAAGAGCTTCGGCTCGCTCGAGGTACTCAAGGGTATCGACCTGTCCGTTAACCCCGGCGAGGTCGTCACTATTATCGGAGCCTCGGGTTCGGGTAAGTCGACCTTCCTGCGCTGCCTCAACCTGCTCGAGACCCCGGACGCGGGCCACATCTGGTTCCACGGCCAGGACCTCACGGCCGAGCGCTGCAGCATCAACAAGCTGCGTGAGGACATCGGCATGGTGTTCCAGGGCTTTAACCTGTTCAACAACATGGACGTGCTCGGCAACTGCACGCTCGCGCCCGTCACGCTCAAAAAGATGAGCAAGGCCGAGGCCGAGAGGGTCGCGATGGAGCATCTGACGAGCGTGGGGCTCGAGAAGTTCGCGCACGCCGCCGTGGGTCGCCTGTCCGGTGGTCAAAAACAGCGCGTGGCCATCGCTCGTGCCCTATGTATGAACCCGCAGATCATGCTGTTCGACGAGCCGACCTCCGCACTCGACCCCGAGATCGTGGGAGAGGTGCTCGAGGTCATGCGCAAGCTCGCTGCCGACGGCATGACCATGGTCGTCGTCACGCACGAGATGGCCTTTGCCCGCACCGTGTCCGATCGCGTGGTCTTTATGGACAAGGGCGTAGTGCTCGAGGACGCCGCGCCGGCAGAGCTCTTTGGCAACCCCAAGCACCAGCGTACCCGCGGGTTCCTCTCGCGTTATCTCGAGGACAAATAACCAACCGCAAGCGCTTATGTGGCAGGGCCGCTCCGGTGGGGCGGCCCTTGTCGTCACAATCGAAAGGATGTCATGGCCGAGGTTTGGCGCTTCTTTGCGCATGAGGATGATTTTGCTGATTTGGACAAGGCCGGCGCATGCGAGCGCCTGGGCCGCGTGCTGTCGTTTCCGACCATTTCGAGCATGGATGCCGAGGCAGTGGACTGGCAGCCGTTCGACGACCTGCGCGCCTATATGCAGCAGGCCTGGCCGCACGTATTTACAGCGGGTAAGGTCGAGCTCATCGATCATTCGTTGCTGGTGACGCTTTCCGGCTCCGACCCCGCACTCAAGCCCGTTGTGCTCATGGGTCACATGGACGTGGTCCCCGTGGTGCCGGGTACCGAGGACGACTGGACGTACGCCCCCTTTAGCGGGCATGTAGACGACACCTACATTTGGGGTCGCGGCGCCATCGATATGAAAGACCAGGTCGCAGGCATTCTCGAGGCGGTTGAGTATGCGCTGGCGCACGGTTGGCAGCACGAGCGCACGCTGCTCCTGGCCTTTGGCCAGGACGAGGAGACTACGCAGTACGGCGCAGGCGCCATCGGCCGCGCGCTCGAGGAGCGCGGCATTGAGCTTGAGTACCTGATCGACGAGGGTGACTACCGCATCGTTCCAGCTGCCGAGTACGGCGCGGGCGAGGGCTGGCTTATGCATGCCGACCTTGCCGAGAAGGGCTACGCCGATATTGTGCTCAAGACGAAGAGTGAGGGCGGGCATTCGTCCAACCCCTACGGCGGCACATCGCTCGAGGTGCTGAGCCGTGCCATCACCGCAATCTGCGATATCGAATGGCCGACGCGCGTCACGGACCTGCTTGCCGCACAGCTCGTCGAGCTGGGGCTTTACACGGCCGACGAGATTGCCTCCAACAAGGACACCATCGTGCGCGAGTGCCTCGCCAGCAAGAAGCTCTATCCGCTGGTGACGACCACCTGCGCGCCCACGCAGATCGAGGGTGGCAGCACCGGCGCCAACGTAATGCCGCAGGATATGTGGGCCAACATTAACTTCCGCATGCTCGAGGGCACGAGCGTGGCCGACGTTGTGGCGCGCTGCCGCGAGGCGGTTGCCGCGGCGGGCCTTGCCGGACGTGTGGAGGTCGAACTTGGCCCCGGCAGCTCCGAGCCTTCGCCGTCCCCGCGCGTTGGTGGACCGGGACTCGAGGCCGTTCGCGCCATCGCCGCCCGCTATTTCCGTGATCCAAAGGGGACGGAGGAAAACGGATCATTCGAGCCAGTGGCAATTGTGCCCTCGACCGTGATCGGTGCGACCGACGCTGCCAACTACCAGCACATTTGCCCTGAGTGCATTCGCTTCTCGGCCTTTGTGGTTGATGACGACGAGTGCGATCGCGGTGTCCACGGCACCAACGAGCGCATCACCCGCCGTGCCTACCTCCAGGGTGTTCGCTTCCACATCGCCCTGCTCCATACGCTTTAGAATCCGACAAAGGGACTGTCCCTTTGTCGGATTCCGTGCGGGTTATATGCAGGTTTGCCTGCGCACGCTATCATATATGGGTTAGACCGCAATTATGTACCCCATACGCGAAGGGATGCGCATGTATCTGAAGATCGACATGTTCTAGCTGGGCTTACCCCCGCAGCGGCGCCCCGCGTCCCATCAATTCTGCCGATTTTCACCTTCACGCATATAAAGGAGTCCGTCATGCGCGACAAGCTCGAAAAGATCATCAAGGCCTACGAGGAGCTCGAGAAGAAGCTCTCCGACCCGGCCGTCGCCTCCGATATCAAGGAGTTCACGCGTCTCAACAAGGAGTACGCGCACCAGTCCGACCTCATCGCCGCCTCGCGCGAGTACATCGGTGCGCTCGATGACATCGAGGCTGCCAAGGAAATGCTGCACGATACCACCGATGCCGATGAGAAGGAGATGCTCCAGATGGACATCTCCGAAAACGAGGCCAAGCTCCCCCAGCTCGAGGAAGACATCAAGTACATGCTCATCCCGAGCGACCCCAACGACGACAAGAACACCATCGTCGAGATCCGCTCCGCCGCCGGTGGCGACGAGGCGGCCATCTTCGCCGGCGACCTGTACAAGATGTATCAGCGCTTTTGCGAGTCGCGCGGCTGGAAGACCACCGTGCTCGACTCCAGTCCCAGCGAGGCCGGTGGCTTTAAGTCCATTGAGTTCAAGGTCGAGGGCGACCGCGTCTACTCCGTTATGAAGTTCGAGTCCGGCGTGCACCGCGTCCAGCGCGTTCCCAAGACTGAGTCCCAGGGCCGCATTCAGACCTCCACGGCTACCGTCGCCGTACTTCCCGAGGCCGAGGAGATCGACGTCCAGATCAACCAGTCCGACCTGCGCATCGACACCTACTGCGCCTCCGGCCCTGGCGGTCAGTGCGTTAACACCACCTACTCCGCCGTGCGCATCACCCACCTGCCCACCAACACCGTGGTGCAGTCGCAGGAGCAGCGTTCCCAGATCCAGAACCGCGAGGTCTGCATGCAGATGCTGCGCGCCCGTCTGTACGAGATGGAACTCGAGAAGCAGCAGGCAGAGCTCGGTGCCGAGCGCCAAAGCCAGATCGGCCACGGCAACCGTTCCGAGAAGATCCGTACCTACAACCAGCCCCAGGACCGCGTGACCGATCACCGCATCGGTTTCAACTCCACCTATAACGGCGTCCTTCTGGGCGATCAACTCGGCACCGTCATCGAGGCGCTCGCCGCCGCCGAGCGAGCCGAGAAGCTGGCACAGGCCGTTTAAGTTACGGCGTTTTACCAAACGCCGTAACTGCTCGACGCTGCAAACGCCCCTAAGCGGCAATCTGACGTTCAATCGTCGGTCGCGTACCAAAGTACGCTTCCCTCCTCTTTCACGTCACCTTGCTCGCTTAGGGGCGTTTTCGCTGTCCGCCCTCTACCTGCGGCGTTGCCTTGCTCCGGATGCGGGGTAGTCATTGGGGACGTTCTTAAATGACTAGGTTGGGTAAATTACTTTTCAAGTTTATTTAATCTGCTTTGTTAGAAATTAAGCTGTCTAACTGCTTAAAGCAATCAGCAGCCTTCATCTGCAATTGAAAATATTGCTCGAAAAATCGTTCAAGAAGTCGCGGGGTGATTTTTACCGCGTCGCGCGTCAAGTGATTTGGCAAGTTCTTGGTTAGATATTGGTCAGTTTTGGGTCAACCTTGCCAAAAGCTTGACGAATGCAGATTTTGACGTCGACGAATGAGCACTTCAGGCAGGTTCCAAGCAAAAATCTGGGCTGATTCTCGATAATCGCCTTCAATCGTCCCTTGCCAAGCGCTGGTCTCGCGTACAATCTGCTCCGACATTCGCGCGCCGTCCGGCGCTTAAGAGGGGAGGGCCCCATGGCAAACGAGATTTGGACCATCAAGCGTTGTCTCGAGTGGACCAAGGAGTACCTGGCCGAGCGCGGCGAGGAGCACCCCCGTCTTTCTGCCGAGTGGCTGCTCTGCGCTGCCACGGGTTTGGCACGCATCGACTTATATATGCGCATGGACGAGACGCTTAACGCGGCTCAGCTCGAGACCATGCACGCGGCCGTTGTTCGTCGCGCTAAAGGTGAACCGCTGCAGTACATCACCGGCAGCACGCAGTTTCGCATGATCGACGTCGCGTGCGCCCCCGGCGTGCTCATTCCGCGCCCCGAGACCGAGATGCTCGTCGAGGAAGTCCTCAATTATCTGGATGCCGAGGTGCTGAGCCCCGAGGCTGCTGCCCGTCAGCGCGTGGAGCTGCCTTGGAACGATGAGGTCGAGGAGGCACGCAAGGCCGAGGCCGCGCTGGCAGACGAACGCGCGGCCGCCGAGCGCCGTGCCGCTAACCTGACGGCTGCCGATGAGGCGGCGCTAGGCGGCGACGTATTGGGCAGCCGCGCCTATGCCGAGGAGCTGGCCGACCGCGAGGCCGAGGAAGCCGCCGCGCAGGCAGCAGAAGCCGAAGCCGCGGAAGCCGCCGAGCCCGAGCTCGACGAATACGGCATCGCCATCGAGGGTGCCGGCCAGGAGACGGCTTCGGCTCAGGATGCCGCTGCGCCTGCCCCAGCCGAGCCCCGTATCGCCCGCGTTCTCGAGGTCGGCTGCGGCACGGGTTGCATCTCGCTCTCCCTTGCCTGGGAGCGCCGCGGCCACGTTACCTGCACCGCCACCGATATCGAGCCGCGCGCCATCGATCTGGCCACCAAAAACCGCGACGCGCTCGGCCTCACGGCAGATGAGGTTGCCTTTAGTCTCACCAACCTGGTGAGCTCCATTCCCCGCGAAGAGTGGGGCACCTTCGACGTGCTCGTTTCCAACCCGCCCTACATCCCGACCGGCGTCATGCGCTCGCTGCCGCACGAGGTCAAGGACTTTGAGCCCGACTTGGCGCTCGAGGGCGGTGCCGACGGCCTGGACATCTTCCGCCGCCTGCTCAATGCGGCGCCTTACATGCTGCGCGCCGGCGGCCTGTTTGCCTGCGAGCTCTACGAGGGCGCCCTCGATGCCGCGGCCGAGCTCTGTCGCCAGGCAGGCCTTTCGGACGTGCGTATCGTCCACGACCTCACCGATCGTCCCCGCATCGTTCGAGCCATCGTCACCGAGCCCAAACAGCGTATTTAAGCTGAATAAATAGACATTTGCGCAAGTTTGTCCTTGCAATATACCGTAAAACTTCTACTATAGAAGGAGAAAGGTATGTCAAATCAGCTGCATCGGTACCGTATCGTGCTTGATTACATTGAACCTTGGCTTGATGAGCAGGATGAAGCTACGCTGAAGCAGATTTATGCAGACCTTTTGGTGCTCGAGAAGGAAGGTCCCAGCCTTGGTCGTCCGCTGGTTGACCGCGTAAAGGGCTCGAAGCTTCATCATTTAAAGGAGCTGAGAGTGACGTCGTGTGGTGGGCAGGTGATTCGCATCCTCTTCGCCTTTGACCCCAAGCGCCAGGCGGTATTGCTATTGGCGGGTGATAAGTCGCGAGCGGGATCGTCAAGGGCAAAATGGAACGGTTGGTATGCGATCAACATTCCAAGGGCCGAGCAAATATACCGTCGCCACGTAAGGAGGCTCGATCGAGATGGAACTGCATGAGTATATGGAATCTCGCGGGATAACACGCGACTCCATTACCGCCGAGCAGGAGAGGACTCGCGATCGTATCGAAGCCTATAAGCTTGCTCAGATTCGCAGGTTAAAAGATCTAACACAGGCGTCGGTCGCCCAGTCGATGGGCGTTTCTCAAAAACGTGTATCCGAGCTCGAGCGTGGGGAGTTGGGTTCGATGAGGCTCGACACGCTGAGCAGGTACGCAGAGAGCCTCGGCGGAAAACTGGTTGCAAGCATCGAGTTTCCCGATCGTACCGTTACGCTTGCGCGCTAAAAATCTTCAATTAACCCCCTCACTTTCACCGACTACTAGAGCCGCTCACCAAACCAACATGCGCTCTGGGCAAATAGGTTGAATGTTTCGTGCGAGAATGCCCCACAGTAAACAAACTTGCACCGGAGCGTAAGGGGCTGGCATACACATGCAGACGGTCTATCGGGTATACGAGGGAACGCGCGAGCCGCATCGGCTTGCCGTCGAGCGCACGGCCGAGGTGCTCGGCCGCGGCGGCCTGGCCTTGATTCCGACCGAGACCGTCTACGGTGTCGCCGTGGCAGTCAACGCCTTCTCGGGCGCCGTGCCCCAAGATACAAGCGAATTCCCATCGTGGCCGCGCGATCCGCAGGCTGCCGTCAATGGCGCCGCAGTTCCTGCGCTCGGCACCGGCTATCGCCGTATCTTCACTCTCAAGCAACGTGAGCTCACGCAAACCGTCGCTTGGCTGGTCGATGGCGTCGAAGCACTCGACCGCTATGGCGTGGATATCCCGGAAGATGCCCGCGTACTCGCGCGACGATGCTGGCCGGGAGCCCTGACTATCGTGGTCAAGGCAGCCCCCTGCGTGCCGACCTTTATGCGCGCTGCCGACGACACCGTGGCCCTGCGCGCTTCGGCCTCTCCCGTGGTCCAAGCGCTCATCCGCGCCTGCGGCAGTCCCCTTGCCTGCACGAGCGCCAACACGCACGGCGCGCCTTCGCCGGCAAGCTTTGCCGCCGTCGAGGGTCGCATCCTGGAGGGGGTCGATGTTGCCGTCGACGCCGGTGAGACCCCGTGTCGCGACGCCTCGACCATCGTGTCGTTCCAGCACGGCGGGCTCCAGATCCTGCGCCAAGGCGCACTTCCCGCATCAGAGATCGAGCGGGTCCTGTCCGACCCGATGCAATAGAAGGGTGTAAGCGATGTCGTTGAATCTGGGCAGCCTGGGCATGGAAGATGCCTCGTTTAACTTTGGCGGTTCCTACATCATGGCGCTCGACTGCGGCACTACCTCGGTACTCGCGGCCATTGTCGACGAATACGGCTGCATCGTTGCCCAGGCGCGTCGTAGCGTCAAAACCAGCTTCCCGCGCCCCGGCTGGGTGGAGCAGGATCCCACGGAGGTGCTTGCCAGCCAGATCGGCGTGATGATGGAGGTTCAGTTTAAGAGCGGCATCCATTCCGATCGCATCGCCGCCATCGGCATCTCCAACCAGCGCGAGACCACGGTGGTCTGGGACCGCGTGAGCGGCCAGCCCATCTATAACGCCATCGTATGGCAGTGCCGTCGTACCGCGCCGGCGATCGACGCGTTGGTTGAACAGGGTTGCGAGGAGCTGGTGCGCTCCCGCACGGGACTTACGCTTGACCCGTATTTCTCGGCCTCCAAGGTGCAGTGGATTCTCGACAACGTCGACGGCGCACGCGAGAGCGCGGCGGCGGGCGACCTCATGTTTGGCACCATCGACACCTGGCTCATCTACAACCTCACCGGCGGCCAGGTCTTTGCCACCGACTACACCAATGCCAGCCGCACGGCACTCTTTAATATCCATACGCTCGATTGGGACGACGACCTGCTGGCGCTCTTTGACGTTCCACGTTCCATGATGCCCGAGGTTCGCTGGAGCTCGGGCGACTACGGCCGCGTCGCGAGCGACATCATGACCAACATGCCGCCCATCATGGGCGTGGCGGGCGACCAGCAGGCATCGCTGTTCGGCCACTGCTGCTTCTATCCCGGCCAGACCAAAAACACCTATGGCACGGGCTGCTTTATGCTCATGAACACCGGTGACGAGATCGTCGAATCCAAGAATGGCCTGGTCTCCACCATCGGTATCGCTGCGGACGGCAAAGTCAGCTATGCGCTCGAGGGCTCTATTTTTGCCGCCGGTTCAACGATGAACTGGCTTCGCAACAACATGGGCATCATCTCGAGCGTGAGCGAGTCGGCACAACTCGCCGCTTCGATTAGCGACAACGAGGGCTGCTACTTCGTTCCCGCCTTTGCAGGTTTGGGTGCTCCCTGGTGGGACCCGCATGCCCGCGGTATCGTGTGCGGTCTGACCGGCGCCTCGAGCCGTGCGACCATCGTACGTGCCGCCTGCGAATCCATGGCATATCAGAGCTACGACGTGCTGCGCGCCATGGAGCAGGACGTGGGGCTTTCGATTGAGCGCCTGTCTGTCGATGGCGGTGCCTCGCGCAACGAGTTCATCATGCAATTCCAGGCCGACCTGCTGGATATCCCCGTGCTGCAATGCGAGACGGTGGAGACCACGGCAATCGGTGCCGCGTACTTGGCGGGTCTTGCCGTCGGCTATTGGGAAGACCTTGAAGAGCTGGAGCAAAATGCCCAGATCGTTAGGACCTTCCTTCCCCATATGTCCGCCGAGCGTCGCGAGCAAAACCTTGCGGGCTGGCGTGATGCAGTCAAGCGCTCGCTCAGTACCGCACAGTAGGGCTGCGATGGGCTGCTCGATACAACAAACCGCTAAACTTATGCATGGCGTGCGGCGGCAACATTGCTGCGCGCCTTGTCAGCAAGGCCGTTTTGCGGCTGCAACGAAAGGGGCAATCAACCCATGACCGTCACCTACGATGCGTCCCGTGTGACGCTTGTCGATCATCCGCTCGTCCAGCACAAGCTGTCGATCCTGCGCGACAAAAACACCGGCACCAACCAGTTCCGTCAGCTCGTGCGCGAACTCGCGCTTTTTGACGGCTACGAGGCCATGCGCGACCTGCCTATGGAAGACGTCGAGGTCGAGACCCCCATCACTACCGCCACGTTCAAACAGCTTGCCGGCAAGAAACTCGCCATCGTGCCCATCCTGCGTGCGGGCCTTGGCATGGTCGACGGTATCCTCGACCTGGTGCCCTCCGCTCGCGTGGGCCACATCGGCATGGAGCGCGACGAGGTCACCCACGAGCCGCACGAGTATTACTGCAAGATGCCCAAGGATATCGACCAGCGCATCTGCCTGGTCGTTGACCCCATGCTCGCCACGGGCGGTTCGGCCGAGATGGCCATCAGCTACCTGCGCGGGCGCGGTGTCAAGGACATCCGCATGCTGTGCATCGTCGCGGCCCCCGAGGGCCTCAAGTCGCTGACTGAGAAGGATCCCGATGTGCATATCTATACCTGCGCCATCGACGACCATCTCAACGAGGCTGCCTACATCGTTCCCGGTCTCGGCGACGCCGGCGACCGCATCTACGGCACGCTCTAGTCGCTGGGCTAAGACGGCCGCGGCTGCAAATACGAAGAAACGGTGCGCGCGGTCGAACAAAAGGCGACCGCGCGCACTCCTGTTAACGGACGTTTTGCCCTGCAGGGTTCGAGAAAAACGTATTACCGTACCTGCGGCATAAAGAAGGTCTTAAGAAAACGAACAGGTGCGTATTAACCGATGCTTTTTCGGTTGTACTTTAGCGATTGGCTCGTACAATAGTCACCAATGTTTGGCGGGAACTGTCCTGTGAGGCGATAAAAAAGGAAAGTGAGGACGCCAGTGTTTCAGATAGCCGATCTGCTCGCTATCGTTGCAGGTGCCATCGCGGGCGCGATTGCCTTCCTTCCCTTTGTCTTTACGCTCAAGCCGGTTCTTGACGATAAGCAGAATGCGGACATGCTCAAGGGTATGGTGAGTCTCGCGGTCTCGGCAATCGCGTTGCTTGTCTTTACCTTGGTTGTGTTTGTGTTGTTCGGAGAGGCATTTCGCATGTTCCTCCTGGGCGAGGCGATCGGCTTCGTGGCCTTTATGGCCGCCTGCGCGGTTCGCGTCGCCAAGGCGCTGCGAGATCCTCATGAGGTCGAAAGGTAAGTCGTGGAAATTTTTGAAAAGCTGCCTGATGAGATTAATCATCTGGTCAGCGAGTTCAGCTCCACCCCTGTCGTGGGCGATCTGAGCTGCGGCATCACGCAGTACTCGTTTTGGCTGATCGTCTCCACGATCGTGCTCCTGATCGTCCTGGCCGTGTTCAAGAAGAAGCAGACTTTGGTTCCCAAGGGCTTCTTCGTCAACGGTTTCGAGTACATCATCGAGTACGTCGAGAACGATATCGGCAAGGGTGTCGTGGGTGAGAACTGGAAGAAGCACTTCCCGTTCCTGTGCTCGCTTTTCCTGTTCATCCTGATCAACAACATGATCGGCCTGATTCCGGGAATGAAGCCCGGCACCGGCGCAATCGGCTCCACCGCCGCGCTCGCCATCTTCGCCTTCGTGTACTTCATCTACTACGGATGCAAGGCTCACGGCGTGATCGGCTACATCAAGAGCCTCGCTCCGCAGGGCGTGAGCTTCCCGATGAACGTGCTCGTGTGGGTCGTCGAGCTTTTCTCGACCTTCCTGCGCCTCATCACGCTCGCCGTCCGTCTGTTCTGCAACATGTTCGCAGGACACGTGGTCATGGGCTCGTTCGCCATCATGGCGAGCATGTTCATGCAGCCGCTGCTTCAGCAGGTTTCCGCGGCCCACGCCGTCGGCGCCCTGCCTTCGCTGGCCTGGCTTGCCATTCTCATCCTGATCTATGCGATCGAGCTTGTGGTCGGCGCCATCCAGGCTTACGTCTTCACGGTCCTTACCGCCGTGTATGTCTCCGAGGCAGAGGAGGTCGCGGAGGAGGAGTAGTCTTCCGTTCGCGCCTTAAAGGTAAGGCAATTCGTTAAACCGCCGGTGCCCGTACCCATGGAGCCCGGCAGTTATAAAAAGGTTATCCTGCGTGAAATAAGACACGCACGACAAAGGAGGAATCGTGGGAGTTATCGGTTACGGTCTCGGTGTTATCGGCGCTGGTCTTGCTATCGGCCTGTCTGCTCTGGGTGCTACGGGTGCTATGGCCCGTCAGCCTGAGGTCCAGGGCCGCGTGTTCACCGTCTTCATCATGGGCTCCGCTTTCGGCGAGGCTCTGGCTCTGATCGGCTTCGTTGTCGCGCTGATCGTTAAATAGCACGGAGCGTCAAGTATGAATCTTTCATCCCAGAAGAGCGCGATCGCACTCTCCGCGTCCGCGGCCGCGCTGCTCATGCCGGTTTCCGCGTTCGCCGAGGACGGCGCCGCCGGTGCGGACATCCTCATCCCTAAGATGGCGGAGTTCATCCCGGCGCTTATCGCCTTCCTGATTATCTGGATCGTGCTGGCCAAGGTCGCCCTGCCGGGCATCATGAAAACCATGGAGGAGCGCGGCAAGAAGATCGAGGAGAGCCTCGACGAGGCCGAGAAGACCAAGCAGGAGGCTATCGCCAAGCGCGCTGAGTCCGACTCGATCGTCACCGACGCCCGTCGTCAGGCTGCCGACATCGTTCTCGAGGCCCGTAAGGACGCCGAGTCCGAGCGTGCCCGTATCATCGAGGCTGCTCACAAGGAGGCCGAGGAGATCATCGCCAAGGCCCATACGACCGTCGAGGACGAGCGCAAGTCCATCTACGCCGGTGCCGCGAGCTCCATCGCCGACCTGTCCGTTGCCGTCGCCACCAAGATCGTGGGCGAGGCACTCGAGGACGATGCTGAGCAGAAGAAGCTCATCGAGCGCTACATCCAGGAAGCAGGTAGCCTGAATGCCGACTAGCCGCTATCAGGACAAGGTGCTCGAGACCTACGCGCGTTCCCTTTTGGAAGCCGCCAAGGCCGAGAACCATGTGTTCGAGGACCTCGAGATGATCGAGCGCTTGGCTTCTGCCAGCCCCGAGATCATCGCCGTGCTCGACACCATGTCCAAGCGCGACCAGCTCGACCTTCTTCCCAAGGTGGCAGCTGCCTTTAAGTATGTTGCCGAGGAAGACGAGGATGTAGTGGGCGTGACCGTCACCACGGCGATCCCGCTCGACGACGAGCTGCGTCAAACCATCACTAAGAAATGCGAGCAGGACTTCGGCCGCAAGGTATTCCTTATCGAGCAGGTCGACCCGTCTATCGTGGGCGGCCTGGTGCTCGAGGCCCGCGGCGAGCGTCGTGACATTTCCGTCAAGACGCAGCTGCGCATCGCGCAGGAGACCCTCGCAAACTCTGCTAATTCGTACGGAGGTGAAGCCTAATGTCCGAAACCCTCAATGCCCAGGATATCGCCAAGAAACTGCAGGAGCAGCTCACGAGCCTCTCCGCGACGGTCGATACGCATGAGGTTTCAACGGTCGACGAGGTAGGCGACGGCATCGCGCGCGTCTCCGGCCTCAAGAGCGCCATGGCAGGCGAGCTTCTGGAGTTCAAGAGCTCCGATACCGGTGAGACCGTCTTCGGCCTTGCCCAGAACCTTGACCGTGACGAGGTCGGCGCCGTTCTGTTCGGTGCCGTCGACTCCATCAAGGAAGGCGACGAGTGCCGCACCACTGGCCGCGTTATGGATATCCCCGTGAGCCGTGCCATGCTCGGCCGCGTCGTCAATCCGCTCGGCCAGCCCATCGACGGCCTGGGCGACATCGTCGCTACGCACCGTCGCCCCATCGAGTTCAAGGCTCCCGGCGTCATCGATCGTACCCCGGTGTGCGAGCCGGTTCAGACCGGTCTGCTCGCTATCGACTCCATGGTGCCTATTGGCCGCGGTCAGCGTGAGCTCATCATCGGTGACCGTAAGACCGGTAAGACCGCCATCGCCATCGACGCTATCCTCAACCAGCGCGGCAAGGGCATGGTCTGCATCTATGTCGCCATCGGCCAGAAGGCCTCCACGGTTGCCAACATCCGCGAGACCCTCGCTCAGCACGGTGCGCTCGACTACACCATCATCGTTTCGGCCACCGCTGCCGATTCCGCCCCTATGCAGTACATCGCGCCTATGGCCGGTGCCGCTATTGGCGAGTTCTTTATGTACAACGGCGAGGACGGCAAGCCCGCCAGCGAGACCAACCCCGGCGGCCACGTGCTCGTCATCTACGATGACCTGTCCAAGCAGGCTGTGGCCTACCGTCAGATGTCGCTGACGCTGCATCGTCCGCCCGGACGCGAGGCCTATCCTGGCGACATCTTCTACCTGCACTCTCGTCTGCTCGAGCGTGCCGTCAAGATGTCCAAGAAGAACGGTTACGGCTCCATGACGGCACTGCCGATCATCGAGACCCAGGACGGCGACGTCTCGGCCTACATTCCGACCAACGTCATTTCCATTACCGATGGTCAGATCTACCTGCAGTCCGAGCTCTTCTTCCAGGGTCAGCGCCCGGCAGTCGACGTGGGTATCTCCGTGTCCCGCGTCGGTGGCGATGCGCAGACCAAGGCCATGAAGCAGGTCGCCGGCAACCTCCGTCTGGACCTCGCTTCCTATCAGGAGCTCGCTGGCTTTACGCAGTTTGGCTCCGACCTTGACGAGGCTACTCAGAAGCAGCTGACCCATGGTGCCCGCATGACCGAGCTCCTGAAGCAGCCGCGCTACAAGCCGTTTGAGGTTGGCGAGCAGATCGTTACGCTGTTCGCTGGCAACGAGGGCTTCCTGGATGACCTGGAGATTGCCGACGTGCTGCCTTTCCGTGCCGAGCTCATCGAGTACATGGACAATGGCTTTGGCTCGCTGCTCGACAAGGTTCGCGCCAAGAAGATCGATGATGACACCAAGGCTGAGCTCTTGCGCGTCATCGGCGACTTCAAGCAGCAGTTCATGGCCAAGCACCATTCGGATGTTTCTGGATCAGAGGAGAACTAAGCCCCATGGCCAACCTTCGCGACATTAAGAAGCGAATCTCCTCGGTTACCACGACCAAGCAGATCACGCGCACGATGGAGATGGTCTCTACGGCCAAGATCCGTCGTGCTCTCGATCGCTCCAAGCAGGCCGAGCCCTATAAGGAGGCGCTGACCGACGTCATGTTGACGGTCGCCGGCGACGCCTCCTGTTCGGGCACCGATCCCATGCTGCAGAAGCATGAGAGCGTCAAGCATGGCCTGATTGTCGTTATTGCCTCGGACCGCGGCCTTGCCGGCGGTTTCAATACGACGGTGGAGCGCACGGCCGAAAAGCTCGCCGCTTCTTGGGCGAACGACGGCATCGAGTGCGAGATCATCGCGTGTGGGCGCAAACCGGCCACGTATTTCCGTGACCGCGAAAACGTCGTCATGCACTTTGAGGGCAACTCCTCTGAGCCCGATTTCAATCAGGCCCGCATGATCTCCTCTCATATCTGCGATGCGTATCGTGCCGGTGAGCTTGACCGTGTCGAGCTTGTCTACCACCACGCCAAGAACCGCGTGGATCAGGAGCTTCGCGTCGAGCATCTGTTGCCGCTCGACCCCGAGATGATCGCTATGGCCCACGGTCCGCGTAAGAACGAGACCGACGCCCCTAAGCGCATCTCGTCCACGTTCGAGTTCGTGCCCTCTCCCGAGCATGTTCTCGGCAAGCTTGTGCCGTCTTATATCCTGACGGTCATCTACCAGGCCCTGATCGATTCGGCGGCTGCCGAGCAGGGTGCACGCCGCAAGGCCATGCACTCCGCGACGGAAAACGCCACCGCGATCATCTCGACCCTTACCCGCACGTATAGTCGCGTGCGCCAGGCTTCGATCACGACCGAGATTAACGAGATCGTCGGCGGAGCCTCAGCATTGGAGGAACAGTAATGGCTAATAACACCGTAAAGCTTGCGGTCGAGGAAGCCACCAAGAAGACGACTGCCGGTGATGGTCGCATCGTGCGAATCATCGGCCCTGTCGTCGACGTCAAGTTTGACGGCGCGGTGCCCCCGATCTACAACGCGCTCACGGTCGAGGCCGAGACCCCGATCGGTCATCTGAGCACGATCCTCGAGGTCGAGAGCCAGCTTCCGGGCGGCGTCGTCCGCACGGTCGCCATGTCCTCGACCGACGGCCTGCAGCGCGGCCTCATCGCCACCGATACCGGTGAGCCCATGAAGATGCCCGTTGGTCCCAAGACGCTCGGCCGCATTTGGAACGTCATGGGCAAGCCCGTCGACGGCAAGCCCATGCCCGAGGTGGAGGAGTTCTACCCCATCCACCATGCAGCGCCCCGTTTCGACGAGCTCACCACCAAGACCGAGATCTTCGAGACCGGCATCAAGGCCGTCGACCTGCTCGAGCCCTACATCCGCGGCGGCAAGACAGGTCTGTTCGGCGGCGCCGGCGTCGGCAAGACTGTTCTGATCCAGGAGCTCATCAACAACCTCGCCCAGGAGCACGGCGGCACCTCGGTGTTCACCGGCGTCGGCGAGCGTACCCGCGAGGGCACCGACCTGTTCCTCGAGATGAGCGAGTCTGGCGTTATCGACAAGACCTGCTTGGTCTATGGTCAGATGAACGAGCCGCCCGGAGCGCGTCTGCGCATCGGTCTGGCCGGCCTTACCACCGCTGAGTACTTCCGCGATCGCGGCCAGGACGTTCTGCTGTTCATCGACAACATCTTCCGCTTCTCCCAGGCAGGTTCCGAGGTTTCCGCACTGCTGGGCCGTATGCCGTCCGCCGTTGGTTACCAGCCCACGCTGGCAACCGAGATGGGCGACCTCCAGGAGCGCATTACCTCGACCAAGACGGGCTCCATTACCTCCGTCCAGGCTGTCTACGTCCCCGCAGACGACCTGACCGACCCGGCGCCTGCCACGACGTTTACGCACCTCGACGCCACCACGGTTCTTTCGCGTAGCATTTCGTCGCTCGGCCTGTTCCCGGCTATCGACCCGCTCGCATCTTCCTCCGACGCTCTCGATCCCTCGATCGTCGGCGAGGAGCACTACCGTGTCGCCGTCAAGGTCCAGGAGCTCCTGCAGGAGTACTCCGACCTTCAGGACATCATCGCCATTCTGGGTATGGACGAGCTGTCCGAGGAGCAGCGCCTTACGGTCAACCGTGCCCGTAAGATTCAGCAGTTCCTCTCGCAGTCCTTCCACGTCGCTGAGAAGTTCACCGGCAACCCCGGTGTCTACGTCCGCGTCGAGGATACCGTCCGCTCTTTCGCCGAGATTGTCGACGGCAAGGCCGATGACCTGCCCGAGCAGGCTTTCCGCTATGCTTCCACGATTGAGGACGTGCGCGAGCGCGCCCGCAAGATGGGGGAGAAGTAGGTTATGCGTATCCGCATCGTGTGCCCCGTGAGCTGCGCCTATGAGGGTGACGCTGCGTTTGTGTCGATTCCGTCCACGGATGGCGAGTTTGGCGTTCTGCCTGCTCACTCCAGCGAGATCTGCACGATCGACCGCGGTTACGTTCGCGTTTCCGATAAGGCCATGGGCACTGTCGACCACACGTTTGCCGTGGCCGGCGGCTATGCCCAGGTTGCGGACGATGTCGTGACCGTTCTCGCCGAGCGCGCTTGCGATTTGGCGACCGTCGATGCCGACAAGCTTAAAGCTGATATTCAAGGTTTTGAAGAGAAGCTGGGTAATTTGTCGGAGGATGATGCACGCCGCGCCTACCTCTATAATGAAATCGCATGGTGTAAGCTCAAGCTTGCCCAATAGTCAAACGATTTAGCGTTCGACCATTTGCGAACACATCATGCCCGGGATGGCTCAGCCATCCCGGGCATGCTTTTTGAAAGGGTAGACCTTGGATATTATCCGCGTTGAGGGTGGCCACGCCATCGGAGGCTCCGTGCCCGTTTCGGGCGCCAAGAACTCCGCACTCAAACTCATGGCGGCAACGCTTCTGGCGCCGGGCAAGACGACGCTGCAGAACGTGCCCGATATTTCCGATGTCCACGTGATGGGCAAGGTGCTCAAGGGCATGGGCGCTACGATCGATGTTCTCGACGAGCACACGCTCGAGATTGATACCTCTCAGGTCGATTCTTGGGAGGCCCCCTACGAGCTCGTTGCCAAGATGCGTGCTTCCACCGCCGTGATGGGACCCCTGCTGGGTCGCTTCCATCGCGCCAAGATCGCCATGCCGGGCGGCTGCAACCTGGGTGCTCGCAAGATCGATATGCACATTCTTGGACTTGAGGCCCTGGGCGTTGAGTTCGATACCGCCCACGGCTACATCAACGCTAATGCGCCCCAAGGTCTGCGCGGTACCACCGTCACGCTCGAGTTCGCCAGTGTCGGTGCGACCGAGAACCTCATTATGGCATCCGTGCGCGCGAAGGGCACCACGGTTATCGACAATGCCGCCCGCGAGCCCGAGATCGTCGATCTCGCCAACATGCTCAACGAGATGGGCGCCAAGATTGTTGGCGCCGGTACGCCCGTCGTGACTATCGAAGGCGTGGAAGAGCTCCATCCCGTTACCCATCGCGTGGTGGGCGACCGCATCGAGGCCGGTACCTTTATCGTTGCCGGTGCGTTGATGGCCGACGATCGCGGTGTCGATGTCACGGGCTTTTGCCCCATTCACTTGGGCATGGTGCTCAAGAAGATGGAGCTCATGGGTATCGACTGCGAGCGCGTCGAGGATGGCGTCCATGTGAACCGTGCCGAGCGTATCAAGCCGGTCGACATCCAGACGCTTCCGTTCCCCGGTTTCCCGACCGACATGCAGGCGCAGATTATGGTACTCTCCGCCCTTGCCGATGGCAGTTCCGTTATTACCGAAAACATCTTCGAGAATCGCTTTATGTTCGCCTCTGAGCTGGTGCGCATGGGTGCCGACATTCGTATCGAGAGCCATCACGCCATGATTCATGGCGTCAAGGGCTTCTCGGGTGCACAGGTTACCTCGCCCGATCTGCGTGGCGGAGCGGCCCTCGTCGTAGCGGGCTTGATCGCCGACGGGACGACCGAGGTTTCGGCCATTCATCACATCAAGCGCGGCTACGAGCAGTTTGTCGAAAAGCTGCAGGCGCTCGGCGCGCATGTCGAGCATGCTACCGTCCCCGATCCCGTCATCTACTAATACAGGTTGCCTATGTTTAATAAAAAGCCCCTCGCGGATACCACCACCCGAAGACCCTCAACTGGTGCGCAGGCCAAGATCTACAGTCGCGATAACGTGGCTCGCTATTCCGAGCGCGCTCGCCAACGTCGTCGTAGCCACACGATTCGTCACGTCGCGCTCATTGTCGTGCTTGGCGTGCTGCTGAGTGCCACTACCGCTGCCGGCCTGTGGTTTGCCACCATCATGGGCAAGCTCGGCGATTCTAATGTCATTACTGACAATCTGCGTCGGGTTCTGGTTGACACCGATGAGGCAAAGGATCCGTTCTACGTGCTGCTTCTTGGCACCGACGGCCGTCCGGGCGAGGATACGTATCGTGCCGACTCGATTATCCTGGCACGCATCGACCCCACGCAAAAGCAGGCGACGCTCATTTCCGTTCCGCGCGACACCAAGGTCGAGTACAAGGGCGAGACCATGAAGATCAACGCCTGCCATACCGTTGGCGGCGCCGAGGCCATGGTCGAGGCGGTCAACGAGCTGTGCGGTGTTCAGATTTCCCACTATGCCGAGGTCAGCTTCGACGGTATGCAGGCGCTGATTGATTCGGTTGGCGGTATCGACATTAACGCAACCGATGATGTTGACGACCCCGAGCACCTGGATATTAAGATTACCGCTGGCCAGCAGCATATGGACGGTGCCACCGCCCTTACCTATGCCCGCTGCCGCTACACCTATGCCGACGGCGATTACACGCGCATGCGCCACCAGCGTCAGGTGCTTGGCGCCCTTGCCAACCAGATTCTCAATAACTTCGATGCCACGAAGATTTTTGGCCTGGTTAATTCGCTGTCCGATATGCTCGTAACCGATATGAGCGTTCAGGATATCGTGGCTACGGTCAACGCCATGCGCGGTATGGATGTCGACGGTATCTACTCGGCTAACCTGCCCTCGTACGCCGACGACAGCACCATGATCGACGGTGTGAGCTACGTCTTTGTCTACGAGGACGAGCTCAAGGAAATGATGGAGCGCGTCGATGCCGGCAAGGATCCCAAGGGTCCCAACACCATGGGTCTTTCCGACGGTTCCAGCTCTACGATCGGCGACCTGAACAACAACACGTCTGACGATTACGCAAACGGTACCGCAACCTCATCGGTCAGCTCTGACGATTCCGATGACTCAAGCGATTCGAGCGATTCGGACTACTACGAAGAGCCCACCGGCGACGGTAACGGCTACGAGGCCAACTACTAAGTTACGCGGTTTTACCAAACCGCGTAACCGCTTGACGCTGCGCGGGCCGCATTTGGACAATCTGACGTTCAACTTCAAGGGCGCGACCAGAAGGTCAGCGCCCTTTCGTTTCACGTCACCTTGTCTCAAATGCGACCCGCTCGCTGCCCGTCCTCAACCTGCGACGTTAGTCATTGGGGACGTTCTTAAACGACTGGTCAAAGGGGACACTCTTGATGCACTTGGCACTTGGGGACGTTTCTTATGTGCCGGCAGTTTGGGACACTCCTTGCGTTAAGAGGCTGGCGTGCGTCAACCTGTTCACATTGCAGCAAAAAAATCGCCCCGTTCTCGGTTGAGGACGGGGCGATTCGTCTTTCGGACTTGTGCAGCCAGGCTTATGCAAAGCGGGCGACGAGCTCCTGGAGCACATCGGTCATCTTGACGAGCGAACTGACCGGGACGAACTCGTTGACGCCGTGGTAGCAATAGCCGCCGGTGGAAAGGTTGGGGCAGGGCAGACCGCGGAACGACAGCTGCGCGCCGTCGGTGCCGCCGCGAATCGGCAGCACTTGGGGCTCAACGCCGCAGGCAAGGTAGGCTTCCTTGGCAACATCAATAAGCTCGGGATAGTCACGAACGATCTCGGCCATATTTCGATACTGCTGCTTAATCTCGACCGTCACACGCTCCTCACCCAGACGCTGGTTGAGCATCGAGGCGGCGGCATCAATAAGGTCGAGTTTCTGCTGGAACTTGGCGGCGTCATGGTCGCGGACGATATAGCGCGCTGTGGCGTGATCGACGGTCGCAGATACACCCTCAAGGTGATAAAAGCCCTCGTAGCCTTCCGTATACTCCGGGCGCTGCACGTAGGGGAGCAACGCGTTGAAGTCGCAGAACAGATTGCCTGCGTTGACCATACGGCCCTTAGCGTCGCCCGGGTGGATGGACTGGCCCTCAAAGCGGACGGTCGCCTCGGCGGCGTTAAAGCACTCCCACTCCAGCTCGCCGATGGGGCCGCCGTCGATCGTGTAGGCGTACTTGCAGCCAAAGGTAGCGATATCCAACAGCTCGGCTCCGTGGCCGATTTCCTCGTCAGGGCAGAAGCAAATGCCGAGTGCGGGATGGGGCAAAGAAGGGTCCTGAGCGATACGCGCGACAAGCGACATGATCTCGGCGACGCCTGCCTTGTCGTCCGCGCCCAGCAGCGTGGTGCCATCGCTGCAGACCAGGTCCTCACCCGCGAGGTCGTTCAGGGCGGGAAGCTTGGCGGTACTCATGGCAACGGGCTTACCGTCAACCGTGCCGCAGACCAGGTCGCCGCCTTCGTAGTGTACGATGTGCGGCTTCACGCCGGCGCCCGGTGCAACTTCGGTGGTGTCGAGATGGGCGATCAGGCCCAGGGCGGGCTTGTCCTCAGCGCCCGCACTTGCGGGGATATGCGCGCAGACATAGGCGTGCTCGGTCACGTAGGCATCTTCCGCACCAAGCTCGCGCAGCTCTTCAGCCAGCACGTTGGCAAGGTCAAACTGAACGGCGCTCGAGGGTACCTGGTCGCAGTTTGCATCCTCGGACTGCGTGTTGATCTGGACGTAGCGCAAAAAGCGCTCGAGGACATCGGGGCTCGTGGTGGTGTTTTCCATAAAGACCGCTCCAATCTTGGTCGTCGTGTGCAACAAGAACTCTAGCACGGTATGCCACGGCATACCACGACGCTTGGATGGGGTAGAATCAGCCATTGAATGCAGAAGGGACGGAAGATCATGGATACGACAAATAGCTCGCGCGAACTACATCTGACGGTGGCGAACGAAGACTACTTGGAGTGCATGGTTCGCATTGAAAGCGAAGAGGGGGAAACCAACGGCGTGCGATCGGTCGACATCGCGCAGCGCCTTGGCGTCTCCAAGGCATCGGTCAATAAAGCGGTTTCGGCGCTCAAGGCATCCGAGCTTGTCGAGCAATCGCACTACGGCAAGGTGATCCTGACCGATCGCGGCCGCGAGGTTGGCACGGCTATCTGGTACCGTCATCGCCTCATCCGCACGTTTTTGGTTCAGGAGCTCGGTGTCGAATTTGAGCGAGCCGATTCCGAGGCCTGCATGATGGAGCATGCGCTATCCGAGGACACGATGAGCCGCTGGCTCGCCTATCTCGAAAAGCAGGGAATCAGCGTCGAGGAATAGCGGGATATATATGGATACGAGTTATTACAACCGCTTTGGTGCCGAGGAACTTACGCGCCGCTTGTCGAGCGAGACCTTGTTGGCGCAGGGCCCCATGGGCAGTGTTCTGTTGAGTGAGTACGATGCCGCCGACATTCCACCGGCGTTTTGGAATCTGGCAGAGCCGCAGACCGTTTCTCGTATCCATCGCTTGTATGTCGCCGCCGGCGCGCAGGTGCTCATTACCAACACCTTTCAGGCATCGAGCTATGCCCTCAAGCACGACCAGATTGCGCCGTCCGTGGCGGAGGTCAATCGCGGGGCCGTCGACGATGCCCGCCAGGCGCACCCTCAGCTACTGCTGGGCTCGATGGGCCCGATCGGTATTGAGTGGTTTGCCGAGGACTCTGTCGAGTATCGTGAAATCCGCGGCATTGCGCGCGAACAGGCGCACGCCTTGCTCAATGCTGGTGTTGACGGTCTGCTGATCGAGACGGTGACGTCTATCCGTAATCTGCAGCCCATGCTTGCCGGCGCCCGAGATGCCGCCGACGGCATGCCTGTTCTGGTGAGTTTTGTCGTTGACGATAAAGGCGACCTGCTGGGCGATGGCCTCAACATCGAGGCAGCCGTTTTGTACGCCGAAAAACACGGCGCAAACTCGGTTGGTGTTAATTGCTGTTCGCTTGCGGCCGCGAATGCGGCGGTGCCCAGGATGGTTGCATCGGCGACTACTCCCGTTACGGTGCGTCCCAACGTAGGCGATCCGGTCCAGACTCAGGATGGCCCCGTATGGCACGAGAATCCCGAAGCTTTCGCGCGCGCATGCATCGAATGGAGACATGCCGGCGCCGCAATGGTGGGCAGTTGCTGTGGAACCACGGCAATCACTACGGCAGCGATGGCCGAGGCGCTCGATATATAAAGGGCAAAACCGCTCCATACGGGGCGGTTTTTTTATTGCTTGCATGTCCTCGGCAGCATTTGCCCAAATGGTGAATGCTGGTGCCGGCAGGTTGCTGAGTGCGTGTTGCGGGTATACCTCACGCGTACCATGATCCAAACACTGTGAGGTGTCTGCGCGTGTGCGCGATAATTCATTTTGGAACTGACGGTTGGCGCGCTCGCGTCGATGAGGACTTCACTGCCGATAACGTTGCCCGTATCGCCGATGCCGTCGGCGAGTTGTGGCAAAAGACCAATCCGGGCAAAACGGTATATATAGGGTTCGACACCCGGCCCCTGGCGAGCGAGTTCGCTGAGCTTGCGGCGGGCGTGCTAGCAGCGCACGGGCTGGACGCCGTGCTCGCTTCGCGACCTGTTCCGACCCCTGCCCTTACGTGGGCGGCGGCTTATGACGGTGGGGCGTGCGGCGCGCTCATGGTGACGGGGTCCCATCATCCGCAGGGTTATCTGTGCCTCAAGATTCGCATGGGTGACGGCTCGACCGCCAACCAGGATGTCATCGAAGAGCTCGAAGAGACCATGGCTCCCGAGCCAATGGGGATCGAGGGGCAATATCGCACCGCGGATATCATTCCTGACTATATGCAGGCGGTGGCATCGTTTGTCGATGCCGAAGCCATCCGCGACGCGCACCTGCGCGTGGTTGTCGATCCCATGGGCGGCGCAGCCCAGGGTTATCTAGCCGACTTGCTGCGCGAGCTTGGCGTTGAGGTGCACGAGATTCACGCCGGGCAGGCGTCTGACCAAGAAGATATCTGCCCCGACCCCGTTGAGCCTTGGGTGGACACTTGCGAGCGCGCGGTTATCGAGGACGGAGCTTGCGCCGGCCTGGTGACCGACGGCGACGCCGATCGTATCGGCGCGGTTGACGAGCGCGGCAGATATATACATCCGCATCAGATCATGGCGCTCGTTTTGGGCGACTTGGTTCAATTTCGTAATTTGGAGGGGCGCGTCGTCGTCAATCTTTCGTGTTCGACGCTCGTGCGTCGCATTGCCGAGGCGCTTGGCTGCCGCGTGACCGTCAAACCAGTCGGTTTCAAATATATAGCGGCAGAGATGAAGAAGGGCGGCGTCCTCATAGGCGGTGAAGAAGCCGGTGGTATCGGCATCGCCGCGCATATGCCCGAGCGCGATGGAATCCTCGCCTGTCTGATTCTGTGTGAGCTTATGGCAAAGACGGACGCGCCTTTGGGCGTTCTGGTCGACCAACTCGAGGATAGTTTTGGTAAGACGAGTTACGGTCGACGGGATTTGCGCCTTGAGGCCGAAGATGCCGAAACGTTACGAACCCTGCTGCCGGGCGTAAACCCCAAGTCGATTTGTGGCAAGGTGCCGCAAAACGTTAGTCATATGGATGGCTTGCGTTTGGCATTCGAGGATGACACGTGGCTGCTGGTCCGTCCTAGCGGGACCGAACCAGTGGTGCGCGTCTACGCCGAGGGGTTCTCGGTGGAAGAACGTGATGAGTTGCTCGATGCTGGCTGTGCTTTAGCTAGGGGGACGTATCCGCTTTAACCATGAGACTGCCTTATATAAAGAGATGCTCGGCGAGCGGTAGTTAACGGCTGGTAAACGTTAGTCGGATCACAGGATGTGTAGGAAATGTGTACGCCCAGATTCCCGCCCCCGGGGCCCCTCCGGTCTGG